>CAMAYC010000136.1 GCA_945862125.1 Reyranella massiliensis 521 | reverse complement strand
CGGACCCGGAGGGTCCGGTTCGACACCTTGTATCCATGTTGCTCAGAGGAGGATGTGGCTATGAACTTCGACCCAACCCCGTACTGGCGGTCGACCGTCGGCTTCGACCATCTGTTCGATCTCCTGGCCAACCAGGCGCTGCCGCAGGCCCAGGAAAACTACCCGCCCTACAACATCGTCCGCATCGACGAAGACAACTACCGGATCTCGATCGCGGTGGCGGGCTTCACGCCCGAGGAAATTGCCATCACGGCGGAGCAGAACCAGCTCACCGTCGAGGGCCAGAAGCGGGCGCAGCCCGGCGGGCAGTATCTCTACCAGGGCATCTCGGCCCGCGCCTTCCGGCGCCAGTTCAACCTCGCCGACTACGTCAAGGTGAAGGCCGCCTCGTTCGAGCACGGGCTGCTCGAGATCGACCTGGTGCGCGAGGTGCCCGAGGCGATGAAGCCCAGGCGCATCGAGATCGCGACCAAGGCTCGCGACAGCAAGGTGCTGGAGAACACGGCCGACAATTCAGGCGACGGGCGCGTCGAACAGCTGAAACGCGCCTGATCCGGGGGAGGCTGATCCGATCACAGGGGGCACCGCCGTCGCGGCAAGACGGCGGCGGTGCTGGCGCTGCCGACGCAGCGCTCGAGGTCAGCCCATCGTCAATCGAATGACGTGCGGGACGCCGCCGTCCCGCAGCCGCAACCGTGCGCGGCCGTCCTCGACAGGCTGCGCGTCGCCGTCCATGTCCACCGCGGAGACGCCGCGACAGACTCCGCCTGGATTGGCCACCGAGATTTCGTAGGTCGCGCCGCGGTACTTCAGGGTCATCTCGAAACCCGGCCAGTCCTTCGGAATGCAGGGGTCGATCACCATGAAATCGCCCTGCAGGCGCAGGCCGAGAATGGATTCCACGCCGGCACGCTGGAGCCAGCCGGCGGAGCCCGAATACCAGGTCCAGCCGCCCCGTCCGACATGCGGCGCCACCGAGTAGACGTCGGCCGCCACGACATAGGGTTCGACCTTGTAGCGCAACACGCCGGCCCGCGTCGCCGTATGGTTGATCGGGTTGATCAGCGAGAACAGCTCGCCCGCCTTGTCGCCCTGGCCGAGGGCCGCGAAGCCCATGATCGACCAGGCGGCGGCGTGTGTGTACTGCCCGCCATTCTCGCGGATGCCGGGCGGATAGCCCTTGATGTAGCCGGGCTCCAGCGCGGTCTTGTCGAAGGGTGGCGTGAACAGCGGCGCCACGCGGTCGTCGCGCCGCACGAGATGGTGGTCGAGCGCCGCCATCGCCTGCGTCGCCCGCTCAGGCGACGCCGCACCGGAGATGGCCGCCCAGGATTGCGCGATGGAATCGATGCGGCATTCGTCGCTGCCGGCCGAGCCCAGGGGCGTGCCGTCGTCGTAGTAGCCGCGGCGATACCATTCCCCGTCCCAGCCATCGCGATCGAGCGCCACCCGCAAGGCCTCGGCATGCGACGTCCAGGCATCCGCCCGCGCGATGTCGCCGCGCGCGCGGGCGATCGGGGCGAAGGCTTTCAGCGCGGCATGAACGAACCAGCCCAGCCAGATGCTTTCGCCCCGTCCCGCCTCGCCCACCATGTTCATGCCGTCGTTCCAGTCGCCGGTGCCCATCAGCGGCAGGCCGTGGACGCCGGTGGCGAGGCTGAGGTCGAGGCCGCGGGCGCAATGCTCGAACAGCGAGGCGCTCTCGTCGGACTGGTTGGGCTGGAAATAGAGATCGTGCTCGCCATGCCGGAGCGCGGGACCGTCGATGAAGGGCACGTTCTCGTCGAGGATCGCGGCGTCGCCGGTGGTCCCGACATAGTGCGCCGCCACCGTGGCAAGCCAGGCGCGGTCGTCGGCGATGCGGGTGCGGACACCCTGGCCGGCCGGCGGGAACCACCAATGCTGGACGTCGCCCTCGACGAACTGGCGGCCGGCGGCCCGCAGGATATGGGCGCGCGCGAGTTCGGGCCGCGCGACCGTGAGCGACATGACGTCCTGGAGCTGGTCGCGGAACCCATAGGCGCCGCTCGCCTGATAGAAGCCGGCACGCGCCCAGTAGCGGCAGGCCAGCGTCTGGTAGAGCAGCCAGCCGTTGAGCAGCAGGTCCATCGAGCGGTCCGGCGTGCTGACCTGCAGCGTCCCAAGCGTCTCGTCCCAGAAAGCGACCACTTCGCGACGGATGGCATCGAGGTCGGCGGCGCGATAGCGCTCGATCAGGGCGCGTGCGGCGGCGGCATCGTCGGCCTGTCCCAGGAAGAAGACGATCTCGGTCGAGGCGCCGCGGTCGAGCTCGATCGTGGTCTGCAGCGCCGCGCACGGATCGAGGCCGGCGCCGACGCGTTGCGACAGCGGGATGTCGCCGCTCAGCGCCGCCGGGTTGTCGGCGGCGCAGTTGCGGCCGATGAATTCGCCGCGATCGGCCGTCCAGCCGGTCTGGCGGCCGCCGAGATCGGCGAAGGCGACGCGCGTGCCGTGATGCATGTTCCAGGGATTGCGCGCGAGGATGGCGCCGGTCGCGGCATCGCGCTCGGTGACGACCGTCGGCCCCGACGCGCCGCGCCCGAGGCCGAGGACCCAGTCGACATAGGCCGTGACCGAGAGACGCCGCTTGCGGTCGGAGGCGTTGCGGACGGTGAGCCGGGAAATCTTGATGGAGTCGCCGAGAGGCACGTACTGCAGCAGCTCGAGCGCGATGCCGTTGGCCATGACCTCGAACCGGCTGTAGCCGCGGCCGTGACGGACGATATAGGGCGCGGTTTCATGGCGGATCGGCAGCGCTGTCGGGCCCCAGAGAGCACCGCTGTCGAGGTCGCGCACATAGAGCACTTCGCCGGGCCGGTCGCTGACCGGATCGTTCGACCAGGGCGTGAGCTGGTTGTCGCGGCTGTTCAGCGACCAGGTGTAGCCGCCGCCGTCGGTCGCGACCTGGAAGCCGAACGAGGCGTTGGCGACGACGTTGATCCAGGGCGCCGGCGTCGACTGGCCCGGTCCCAGGACCGTCACGTATTCGCGGCCGTTGGGCGAGAAGCCGCCGAGGCCATTGAAGAACTGCAGCGCGCCGAGGGCCGCGACCGGCGGCGGCGGCGCCGAGGCGACAGCATCGGTGAGCGGCCGGCGCCGGAGCGGCGGCACGACGCCCGGCGGCGTCTGCAGGCGGTTGAGCTGGTCGGCCAGGCTGCCGCGCCGGCCGGGCAGGACGACGCGCGCCGCGGCCAGCAGCAGGCCGCGGGTCTCGGCCGAGATCAGGTCGCTGCGCAGGACGAAGATGCCGCCCTTCTCACTCTCAGCGCCGAAATGTGTCCGCGTGCGGTGGGTGCGCACCAGCATCTCCAGCATCACCTGCAGGTCCTGGACATAGGAGGCGCCGCGCTCGTTCAGGATCACGAGATCGACCACCAGGCCCTTCAGCCGCCAGTATTCGCGGGCGCGCAGAAGCTCGCGCACGATCCCCGAATCCTCGACCTCGTCGATGCGGATCAGCACGATCGGCACGTCGCCCGAGATGCCCTGGGCCCACAGCGCCGGCGGCGGCGCGAGGCCGCGACGGATCGTGTCCGACGAAGAGCGCAGTGCCGGATTGGCATAGAGCATGTGTCCCGCAAGACGCTGGTAGAGGCTGGCCTGCGAGGGCGCGATGTCGAGATGGCGGAGCTGCACCTGCGCCTGTGTCCAGGCGAGCGTGGCGGCGCGCTCGAAGGCGTTGGTGTCCTGATGCCGGTCGATGGCATCGAGCAGGGCTTCGCGCGACGCGGCCACCAGGGTCCAGAAGGCGATTTTGGCGGTGCTGCCGGCCGGGATCCACAGGCGGCGGCGCAGCGCGAACACCGGATCGAGCACCGGACCGACGGTGTTGGACAGGCGCCGGCCGTCGATCACGGCAACCGGCGCGCCGATGTCGTTGCCGCGGCCCAGGAAGCGGGCGCGGTCGGTCTCGACCTCGACCTCGCCCACGGCCTCGCCCTCGACCACCGCCAGATGGGCGACCCACAGCTCGGCCTCGCCGGGACTGCGGCGGCGGCGCGTCGCCAGGATGGCGCCGACAGAGGCGAGATATTCGGTCTGCACGAACATCTTGGAGAAGGCCTGATGGGCGGCATCGGCCGCCTGCGGCGCCAGTGCGATCTCGGCATAGGAGGTGAGTTCGATGTCGCGCGCCTGGGAGCCGGTGTTGGCGATCGACACGCGCCGGACCTCGGCATCGTCCTCGGGCGAGACCACGACATCGAGCTTCGTGATGAGCGTGCCGTCGCGGCGCACGAATTCGGCGCGATCCTCGGCGAACATGACGTTGTAGCTGTCGGGCCGCGTGCCGCACGGCTGGTAGGTCGCCGACCACACCGCGGCGCTTTCGATGTCGCGCAGGAAGATGTAGCTGCCCCAGTCGTCGCGGGTCGTGTCCTCGCGCCAGCGCGACACGGCGATATCGCCCCAGCGGCTGAACCCCGAGCCCGCCGCCGTCAGCATCACCGAATAGCGGCCGTTCGACAGCAGATGCACCGACGGGCTGGCGGCGTGCGGATTGCGCAGGCGGCGCACGACCGCGGCGTCGAGGTCCTCGACCGAGCTGCTGGTGCCGACTTCCTCGGCCCGGGGATGGGCCACGGCGACATCGCGCGGCGTGCGTTCCTGGAGCAGCAGCTCGGTCGCCTGCACCATCGGCTCGACATGGAACCGCGTGCGCATAATGCCGTCGAGCAGCGCGTTGGCGATCGCCACGACCGTCATGCCCTGGTGATGCGCCATGTAGGCGCGCACCACCCACTGGGTCTTGCCCTCCGGCAGTCGTGCCGGCGTGAAGTCGATCGCCTCGTAGAAACCGAAGCGGCCGCGGCCGCCGATGGCCGCGAGGCGGGCGAAGTTGGCTGTCGCCGCCGCGGGATCGACCATGGCGGCGAGCGCGGTGGCGTAGGGCGCCACGACGGCGTTCTCGCTCAGGCCCCGCTTGAAGCCGAGGCCGGGCACGCCGAAGTTGGAATATTGATAGGTGAGTTCCTTGTCGCGCGCGTTGTAGGCGGACTCCGAGATGCCCCAGGGCAGGCCGAGGCCGGTGGCATAGTCGATCTGGCGCCGTACTATGAGATCGTTGGTCTGCTCGATCAGGCTGCCGAACGGCGCCCGCATGACCAGCGACGGCATGAGGTACTCGAACATCGAGCCCGACCAGGAGATCAGCGCCGCGCCACGCCCGACCGGCGTCACCGCGCGCCCGAGGCGGAACCAGTGGCGCGCCGGCACGCTGCCGTTGGCGATCGCCACGAAGCTGGCGAGCCGGGCCTCGGAGGCGAGCAGGTCATAGCAGCTGGGGTCGAGCCGGTCCTCGGTGGCGAGGTAGCCGATCGACAGCAGCCGGCGATCCTCGTTGAGCAGGAAATCGAACTCCATCGCATTGGCCCTGGCGCGCGCCGTGGCGGCGATCGTCTGCAACCGGCGTTCGAGCGATGCCCGCGCCTCGGCCGGCCGGGCGAGGTCGCGCCGGCGGCTCTCGAGGGAACGATGCGCCGCGTCAACCCAGAACAGCATGTCGGCGCTGGCGTCGTCGCCGCGCTCGTGGGCCAGGGTGCGGGCAAGATCGGCAACGGTGCCGGCCTGCACGGCCAGGTCGGCGGGCTCGCCCGTTCCCTCCGAGACCGCGGTCGCGAGAGCCTCCAGGGCTGTCGTCAACTCCGCTTGGGATACAAGATGGGTGCGCCTGTCGTCGGGCAACGCCGTCAGGGCCTCGCGGGCGAGCACCAGGCTGTCCTCGACGCCGGCGATGGCCGCAGAGGATGGCGCCGGATCGCCCCGCCAGCCGGCACAGGCATTGGCCAGCGCGATCAGATGGCCGGCCAGGTTGCCGCTGTCGACGGTGGAGACGTAGGCGGGCTCCAGCGGCCGCAGATCGGTCGTGTCGTACCAGTTGTAGAGGTGGCCACGGTAGCGCTTCAGCCGCTCCATGGTGGCAAGCGTCGCCTCGATGCGCTCAGTCGCGTCGATCGTGCCGATCCAGCCGAAGTCGCGGGCCGCCACCGTCGACAGGAGATAAAGACCAATGTTCGTCGGCGAGGTCCGGTGCGCGACGACGGGTTTCGGATCCTCCTGGAAGTTGTCGGGCGGCAGCATGTGCTCCGCCCCGGTGACGAAGGTCTCGAAGAAGCGCCAGGTGCGGCGCGCGATCAGCCGGAGCGATCTCGTATCGGCCGCCGAGATCGCGAGGCTGCCGGCGTCGGCCTGGGCCAGGCTCACCCAGCGCGCGATCGCCGGCGAGAAAAACCAGGCGAGAAGGATCGGCGCGGCGACGGGAAGCGCGGCGCGGCCGGCGTACCAGACGAAGACCGCGCCCAGCGAAGCGACGGCCAGGCTGCCGGCCATCTGGCCGATAAAGCCCCACCAGTCGGTGCGCAGCAGCTGCTGGCTCTGGGCGGCGGTCGTCCATTCGAGCAGACGGCGATGACTGACGAAGAGGCGGTACAGGGTGCGGACGATCGCATCCAGCATCAGCCAGGCCTGATGGGCGAGGAAGGCTACGATCAGGCCGGTCTGCGCCGCGGCGATGCCGATGTCGGTGCCCAGCGCGCCGAGATGGCTGCGGGCGGTGATTCCGGTGTGGCGCGGCAGGAGCGCTGCAACCACGGGCAGGATGGTGGGCAACGCCAGGACCAGCAGGACGAAGGCCGTCCAGGCGAGCGCGCCCGGCAGCGGCAAGGTCCAGCCCGCCAGCAGCGCCACGACGGCGGCGGCCGGCGACAGCGTGCGCCGGAGGTTGTCGAACATCTTCCAGAAGCCGACGGCCGGCACGGCGCCGCCGCGCGGTCCCTTGAACAGGCCCAGCAGCCACGGCAGCAGCTGCCAGTCGCCACGGGCCCATCGGTGATGGCGGGCAGCGGCGACGTCGTAGCGGGCGGGAAACTCCTCGATCACCTCGATGTCGGTGGCCAGGCCCGAGCGCGCGAACACCCCCTCGAAGAGATCGTGGCTCAGCATCGCATTTTCCGGCACGCGGCCCGCCAACGCCGCTTCGAAGGCGTCGATGTCGTAGATGCCCTTGCCGGAATAGGAGCCTTCGTCGAACAGGTCCTGGTAGACGTCGGACACCGCCGAGGCATAGGGATCGATGCCGCTGTTGGCCGAGAAGATGCGCTGGAACAGCGAACCTTCCGCGCCGACCGGCAGCGATGCGGTCACGCGCGGCTGCAGCACGCCATAACCCTCGACGACACGGCCCTCGGCGGGATCGATGCGCGGGCGGTTCAGCGCGTGCGCCATCTTGCCGACCAGCCGGTGCACGGCATCGCGCGGCAGGCGCGTGTCGGAGTCGAGCGTCACGACGTAGCGGACATCGCCCGGCAGCGACTGGCCGCCGGCATCGATGAAGGTGGTCCCGGTCGCGCCACGCAGCAGGCGGTTCAGCTCATGAAGCTTGCCGCGCTTGCGCTCCCATCCCATCCAGCGTTCCTGCGCCGCGTTCCACAGGCGGCGGCGGTGAAGCAGCAGGAAGCGATCGCCGCCGGAAGTACCGGGATAGCGGGCGTTGAGCCGCGCCACGCCCTCGGTGGCCGCCGCCAGGAGATCGCTGTCGGCCGGCACGGATTCGTCGCTCGAATCGGCCCAGTCCGACAGCAGGGCGAAGTGGACGGCGCCGGCGGGATTGGACAGGTAGTGGACTTCCAGCCGTTCGATCAGTTCGTCGACGCCTGCGCGGCTCGTCAGCAAGGTCGGGATGGCCACCAAGGTGCGCAGGTCGGGCGGAACGCCATCGCGAAGCTCGAAGCCCGGCAACAGGGTGGCGCCGAAGCCCTCGGTGATGCCGCGATTGACCAGCATCAAGGCCGCGTCGATGGCCGGCAGCAGGCCGATCAACGTCATGACGATGAGGTGCCAGCCCAGCACGCCGGTTTGCCCCAGGGCCAGCAGCGGCAGGAAGAGAACGAGGCCCGCCACGAAGGCAACGCTGCCGACATAGCCCGCGATGCCGGTCGTGGCGAACCGCCGTCGCAGCGCCAGGCCGGACGGCCGGAACCCGATCGAGCGTTCGAAGACGGCACGCCCGCCGCCGATCAGGTGATAGCCGGCATCGCGCTGTCGCGCGTCGGCCCCGGCGGCCGTGGCGGCTTCTGCGGCGCCAAGGGCACGCCGGGCAATCTCGGGTTCGCTCAGCCGCGAGCCGCGGGCCATCTGCTCGATGGCGGTGCGATAGAGGTTGCGGGTGGCGAAATCCATGTCGGCGAAGGCGCTGCCGCCGCGCAGGATGTCGTCGACAGGGCTCACCGCCTCGAACAGCTTGGCCCAGTCGACGTCGGAGACCAGCCGCATGCTGGTGATGATGTTGCGCACGGTGACATTGGTGGCGCCCTGGAGCTGGTGCTCCCTGCGCACCAGTTCGTCGGCGGTCGTTCCCTCGCGCCCGAGGCGGTCTTCCAGCCAACCGACGGCCGGCGTCGTCTCCGGATCCTGATCGCGCAGGCGCTGGACGAGCTGGACGGCGAAACCCTCGGAGAGCGGCACGTTCTCGTAGGGCGCCAGCGCCGCCGGGTCGGCAGGGATGTCGTTCACGCCCAGCAGCCGGTCGGCCATCAGGTCGGCCTCTTCGCGCGCGGCGCGCCGGCCCATGATGCGCTTGGCGGAGCGACGAAGATTCTCGACGAGGACGATGCGCAAGGAGATCGCGACCGCCCACAGCTCGCCGATGGTGAGCGGCTGAACGTTCTGGTAGGCGCGCACGAAACGCGTCAGCACCTCGGGATCGAAGCGGCTGTCGGTGTGGGCGACGAACGCCCAGACCAGCCCGAACACGCGCGGGTAGCCGATCAGCGGACCGTCGGTGAGCTTCGGAAGCTGGCGGTAATATCCCGGCGGCAGATCAGCACGGACTTCGCGGACCTGCTGCTCGACGAGATGGTAGTTGTCGAGCAGCCACTCGGCCGCAGGCGTAATGGCCCGGCCGTCATCAGCCGCTTGCGCGATGCTGCGATAGGCCTCGAGCAGGACACGCTCGTTCTCCCTGAGCCGGACAGCCAGCGACTTGCCCGAGGTGACGACGGTCGAGACAGGCTGATGGGCGGCAAGGCTTTCGGCGTGCTGCTCCAGACGCTCGATGCTGAACAGCTCGCTGCGAATGGGATCTTCATCTTCCCCAACGGAAATAACGGGCGCGAGTCCGAAGACGCGCCGCAACAACGATTTCAATGGATTCCCGCCTCTTCAGGAACAACGCGCGGGCAAGCTCAAGGTTGCGGCACGCCTGTGCGAATGTTCCTAAAGCGAGCGGATGCCGGCCATTGTCGCCTTCAGCTGAACTGCGGTTAGGTGGCCGGCAGCCTTCCCCTCAGGCCGCCGAAGGGGCTATGAATTCTATAGATGCTGGTCAGCCGTGATCGGAAGTATGCGTTGAATCTCAACTATCTTCTTGGTTCGACATTCTCTCGAGTCGTCAACGTGATCCTGTCATCGGGCTGGTTTCCCCTCACGCGCGGCTTTCCGTACGGCGTTTCCTGGGTATTCGATGTTCAGCGACTGATGAGGACCAGATCGCTCGGCGTTGTTTTCGATGTCGGCGCGAATATCGGCCAGACATCGACGGTGCTGGTGCGTTATGCGCCGACGGCGGAAATCTATTGTTTCGAGCCGGGTTCGATCCCGTTCCGCGTCCTGCAGGAGAAGTTCCAGGATCGCAAGAACGTGCATCTACTGAATACCGCCCTTGGCTCTCGTCCGCAGCGCCTCGCCTTGCAGGTGAGCGCAAACTCCGAGCTCAACACCCTGATCCCACGCCCCGGCACCGATGCGTCGAGCGAGACGCAGATGACGGAAGTTGCGACCGTTGACGACGTTGTCGCCACTCACGCCATTTCACACCTGACACTGCTCAAGATCGACGTCCAGGGATGGGAAGTGGAAGTGATGAAAGGTGCGGCAAATCTCATCGCCAACCAGAACCTGATCTTCGTATTTGCCGAAGTGGCTTTCCAGCGGAAAGAGACGGAGATGCAGCAGTTCGGAGAACTCCATGCTCATCTCGAAAAGAGCGGTTTCGTCCTGTGTGGATTCTACGACCTGATGAGGTATGGGCCGCGCAAGGAATTCGTCCTGTTCGCGAACGCGCTCTACATGCATCCGGAAGCGCGCCTCAAGTGGGCGGACGTCGGCATGGAATGGAACGAATGGCTTTCACACCAGAAGCCGATAGGCACGCGTCATGATCGGCGGTGACGGCATTCAGCGACTTGTCCTACACTCTGCAGAATTGGCAGCGTTCATGTGCCGGCCCTTATAGTCTTGTATGTGTCCGGCCTTGAGGACGCTCAGCGCTTCGCCCGGTCCCCCGGCAGCTTGTCCCTGGTCTGCAGCATCAGCCGCTCGACGCGCCCGCCCTTCAGCATGTGGGTCTCCAGCACCTCGTCGACATCTGCCTTGGTCGGCACCGAATACCAGACGCCTTCGGGATAGATCACCATGGTCGGCCCCAGCTCGCAGCGGTCGAGGCAGCCGGCGCTGTTGATGCGCACGTTCTTGAGGCCAAGGTCCCTGGCGCGGCTCTTCATGTGGTCGCGCAGAGCCTCGCCGTCGCGTTCGGCACAGCAGCCGCGCGGATGGCCGGCGGGGCGGCGGTTGGTGCAGCAGAAGACATGGGCCTCGTAATACGGCTTCGGATCGGTAGGCTTCCCGCGCTCGCTCATCGCCTGCTCAGCCCTTCTTGCCGGTACCGGAAGCAATGCCGGCCAGTTGCTGCCAGAAGGCCTGTTGCATCTGCTGCATCTGCTCGACGCCCTGCATCGAGGCCGGCAGCCAGGTCTTGAAGACCTGCTCGGGGTTCATGGAGTTGAGGCTCGTCTTCAGCCGCTCCTCGATCTCGCCCATGATGCGGTCCTGCATCGGCTTGAGGTCGGGCAGGCCGAAGAAGGCGCGGGCCTCCTCGGGGGTGCAGGTCACTTCGACATTCACTTTCATGGCTGTCTCTCCGTTTTGCCGAGTTTAGCATGCTATGACCCCTGCATGACGACTCCCCCCTTCCCCGCTTGGCTGGCCAAAAATCCCCGGCTGGACCGTGACCTGGCCTTCGGCCGCGACCAGCAGTTCGTGATCAATCCCAACGGCGTGCCCGAGCTCGCCCTGGAGCTGGGCGAATGCCCCGCCCACAGAGTGACGCCGCTGCACCGGCTGCCGGCGCTGGCCGAGCGGCTGGGCGTGGGCGAGGTCCGGGTCAAGGATGAGAGCCAGCGCTTCGGCTTCGGCGCCTTCAAGGCCCTGGGCGGCGTGCTGGCGGTGGGCAACGTGCTGTCGAGCGCGGTCGGCGACGCCTACCATTCCAGCCCGAGCTTCGCCTCGCTCTTGAAGCGCGAGCATCTCGAGATCACGGCCAACCATGTCTTCACCACGGCGAGCTCGGGCAACCATGGCCGCTCGGTCGCGGCCGGCGCCAAGCTGTTCGGCAATCGCTGCGTGATCTTCCTGCCCAAGTTCACCAGCGCCGACAAGGAAGCCGCCATCCGCCTCAGAGGGGCAGAAGTGATCCGCGTCGACGGCGACTACGACACTGCCGTCGCCGAATGCCGCAGGCAGGCCGCGGCCAACGGCTGGACGATCATCTCCGACACGTCGTGGGAGGGCTACGACACGATCCCGCGCAGCGTGATGCGCGGCTACACGGTGCTGGTCGAGGAAATCGTCCGGCAATGGCCGGATGCACCGACGCACGTGTTCGTGCAGGCCGGTGTCGGCGGTCTCGCCGCGGCGGTGATCGGCTATCTCTGGGCGGTACTGCCTCAACGTCCGGTGTCGATCGTGGTCGAACCCGCGAGCGCCGACTGCTGGTTCCAGAGCAACCTCGCCGGCAAGCCTGTGCTCGCGAGCGGCAATGCCGACACGGTGATGGGCGGCCTCGCCTGTCGCGAGATCTCGCCCGTGACCTGGCCGATCATCGGCGAGGCGGCGGACTGGTTCATGACCATCGAGGAGGACGAGGTGCTGCCGGCGCGCCGCCTGTTCGCCCATCCACTAGACAACGATCCCGCCGTCACGTCGGGCCCCTCGGGATGCGCGGGCCTGGCCGGCCTCACGCGCGTCTGCACCGAGGCCACCGCCTTCGAGGCTCTGGGCCTCGACCGCAATGCGCGCGTGCTGCTGATCAACAGCGAAGGCGATCTCGGCGAGCCGCTGGGTGAACCCTCAGGCAGGCCGCAGCCCTGAGCAACACGCCATGCCGGTTCCCCAGGAATACAAACGCGCGTCGCTCGACTTCGACCGGTTCATGGTCGACGCGCGGGACATTTCCGGCCTCGCCACCACCCACCAGACCTACACCATGGTGCAGGGGGTGCTGCAGGCGTTCCGGCGGCGCCTCACGCCACGGGAGGCGGCGCAGTTCGCCAACGTACTGCCGCCCGTGCTGCGGGCGATCTTCGTGGCCGACTGGAACCCCGATGAGCCGCGCCGCCCGTTCGGGGATCGCGCCGTCCTGACCCGAGAAGTGCAGACCCTGCGCCCGGATCACAACTTCGCGCCGGAGTCCTCAATTCGCGATGTCGCCACCGCCTTGCGGAAGAACATGGACGGGGCCGCGCTCGACCGCGTGCTGGCGCAGCTGCCGCCCGGCGCCGCCGACTACTGGCGCGCCGACTGACCGTCGTCGCCGCGCGCGGGGACGGCGGTGGCCCTCGGGGCCGCGAGCGGTGTACGGTCGAGGCCACACCCAGTCGTGGAGTAACAAGTGCAGCTTCAGCTCAAAACCTGGCAGTTCGTCGACGACTATCTGAAAACCAAGACCGGCATCATCATCCCGATCGGCTCGACCGAGCAGCACGGGCCGACCGGCCTGATCGGCACCGACGCGCTGACCGCCGAGATGATCGGCCGGGGTGCGGGCGAAAAAGTTGGCGCGCTGGTGGCGCCAACGATTTCCGTCGGCATGGCGCAGCATCATTTGGGATTCGCCGGCTCGATCACGCTCAAGCCCACGACGCTCATTGCCGTGGTGCGCGACACCGTGGTCTCGCTGGCCCGGCACGGCTTCACGCGCTTCTT
>CAMAYC010000135.1 GCA_945862125.1 Reyranella massiliensis 521 | reverse complement strand
CACGGGCTTCCAACAATTTCAGCGTGTTACGCTCCACGTCTGCCCACTTTGCACCCAGCCGAACACTCTCAAACGCCTCCCCTATGCCATCGAGGCTAACACAAACAACAAGACGCTTCTTTTGATGCAGGACGTTCCAATGCTTGTGGAGTACTGTCGCATTTGTAGTAATAGCAAGCTGTACCGCCTCGTAACGATTCTCTTCGGCAATGAAGCCGCGTATAAACTTAATCGCTTCCGGGAGCGTGAAGGGTTCGCCTCCGATTACGATCATCTGGCGCGCCCGCTCGATATCGTCCCCCCAACTCAGCAACTGGTCCGCCGACATCGTTCGCCGATTGTCGAGGCGGCGTGGCACTTGATGGCACATCGTACAGGAGATGTTGCACGCGAAGCCAAAGTTCGCGTAAACGCGCGCCGGCCGCGACAACAGGACTTCCGCTCCAGCCAAGAACTCCTGCTTGCCAAGCAGCCAATTTTCTAGCTGCCGCGGCGACAGGCCATCGGGCGGTGCTTCTGATGAAAAATCGTAGCGGTCATAGCCAGGAGCCTGATTCTCGTAGAGATGGCAAGTTGAGCACCCATGGTTCTTGGGAGGCGTTGGATCGATCTGAAGGCGGCGCAGGTAGCGCATCTTCGGACTGTTCCAGTAGTCTTCCATGGTCTTCGCCGGATCGCCCCACTCATCCGTCTCGCCGGCATAGTAGCAGCAGGCCGTGACACGGTTGTCTGGACCCGACATGTTCAGTTCGATCCACGCGGCCGCGCAGCGATTCATCTCTTAAGGTCCCAGAGTTGGATGCAATGCAATAATGCTCTGTTAGCACAAGCCTTTTCGGCTGACGAGTTTTGCAGAATAGGCCTTTCGAAGCTCCACGAGCCGTAGCGCCAGCCACCAGATTTGTTGCACTCGAGGAAGTCTTGTTCTAGGGACTGGAACCCATGGCCCTTTCGAACGAGACTCGCTGCTTTGTGCAGCATTTCCGAGATGTTTTCCGCCAGCCGACGCTAGAGCGGACACGGCAGCGCTTCGTCGAGCGGGAGACGAAGTACTGGAAAGCGCAAAGCGATCTGGAAGAGCAGCGTCTCGCCATCGGCGCTGCCCCCAACGACTTCCGGCTCGACAATGCCTGGTACGACATCTGGAGCGACATCGATCCGGCGACCGTGGAGCGCTTCTTCCCTTTCCAGTGGCTCCTCTATCCGGTTCATATCCGCCACCTCAAAGCCGATGCCCACCTCGTGCCGTGGCATCAGGACGCAGCATATGTCGCACTTATGCCGCGACGGCATGAACGTCTCATCACGTGCTTCGTTCCCCTGGAACACGACCCCACGGAGACATCGACGCTGGAGTTTGCCCGGGGGGACATCCCACTGCTTCAGCACGGGCGCTCCAACGGGCACGGCGCTGCAATCGAAGACCATGCGTTTCCGGACCTCATACGCTTCGATCTTTCATTCGGCGATGCGCTCGTTTTCGGCGATCTCACGCCGCATCGCACGGTCGCCGGCAGAGGCGGAGACATCGAGCGAAGGTCGTTTGAATTCCGGCTGGTGCAGCCTTGCCATGCGCTGCCCGGCAAGGACTACTTCGACCTGGCGACGCGCAAGTTCGTGCGCACCGACGATTAGGATTTCAGTAATGGAACAGAAAAGATTCGATGGCCGCGTCAACTTCGCTGCCGACGACCAGACCGAAGCGCGCCTTGAAGGGCATTTCCGCAAGTTCTCGATCTCGCCGACGGAAATCTGGAAGAACTTTCCGATCTACACCCGGCGGCTGCACCTCAAGCGCTTCCTGGCGCACTACGAACTCTTCCGAATGGTCGTCGATCTTCCCGGAGACATCCTGGAACTCGGCGTGTTCAGAGGCGCGTCACTAATGTCGTGGGCGAACTTCATGGAAATCCGATGCATGGGAGACCGTCAGCGCCGAGTGTTCGGTTTCGACAACTTCGCAGGCTTTACAGCCATCGAGGAGAAAGACGGGGCGGTCTCGAAGCAGGTCGACAAGGTCACCGGCGGTTTTGATCCCAGCGGCTACGAGGAGATGCTGCGCGACGCTATCGACATATACGATTCGGACAGGTTCATTCCATACAAGGCACGTGTCTCCCTGATCAAAGGCGACGTCGAAAAGACCATTCCTGCGTTCGTGGCGGAAAACCCAGGCATCCGCCTGTCGCTGGTCCACTTCGACGTCGACCTGTATCGCCCCACTCTCGTTGCACTACAACACCTTTGGCCGCTTGTTGTCCGGGGAGGCGTTGTGGCATTCGACGAATACGGCATCCCGCCGTGGGAGGGCGAAAGCAAAGCCGTCGACGAATTCTTTGCTTCCCAGAAGATCGAGTTGCGCAGGTTTACCTGGTCGAGCAATCCGGGCGCCTATCTCGTCAAGGGTTAGGTTCCGCAACTCGTTCTAGTCGACAACATCCTCGAAATTGCAGATCGGCCGTCGACCGTCGACAAAGCGGCCGACAGCAATGTTCGACCGATCCGGGCGAGCCGATACCTCGGCAGCGAGATCCGTGACTGCCTTCCGGGAGATCTGCGGATCATAGAACGCGAGTTTCTCGATCAGGGCCCGGATGTCCGCTAGTTCCAATGCTCCATTGGTAAACGATTCCGCCAATTCCAAAGCGAAATCGAAATATCCGAACAGCAAGGCACAAGTGAAGAGCACATAAGCTTCACGTTGCGTCAACGGTCTAGACGTGAAACCGCCCGCCAGTGGATCCTTGAAGAACACGGCATCGGCATGGAGCAGCCTTTCGCGGCCGGCAAAGCGCCTTTTGTCGAGCGTCTTGCGCGCGCGCTCGTGCGTGCTGTGGAATCCGAAGAAAGAGAAGCCGCGCTCGCGGAGGAAGCGCTCTACGTCTGAAAAGAGCTTCTGGTCTTCGTAGATCTGACAAAACTCCACCTCGATGAAGGCCGCGACGCAGCGCTCGTCGAGCATGCGTTGCGCCCCTTCGAGAATCTCCAACTCGGTACCTTGGGTGTCGAGCTTGATGAATTCCCCCCAAGGTCGGTCGTCGGGTGGCGTATTGAACAGGACATGGTCCAGAGCCTGCGTCTCCAGCTCGAAACGGCCAGTCTGAGCAAACTTGACCATGTCGTAGCGCCTGGCAAATGCCTGGTTGACCGGCCGCAACGAATGATTGGTTGGCGCTTCACACAGATGGAGAACGGCCGGGCCGGCAGCCTCGGCCAACGCCAAGGGCAAGAATCGTGTTGCCGCCCACTGCGATTCTTCCGCTAACCGTTGGTTCAATTCGGCGCACGCCTCAAGATCGGGTTCGAAACCCAATACGGCGGTTAGCCTAGCGATCGGAGCAACCAGATCGTGCACTCCGCCGCGGGCGCCAACATCTATGAAGCCCAACGGACGTGCCGACAAGTCCTGCCCAGGCCTAGAATTCCGGAACAGTGGCTCGTCCGCGATAGCATTGATCGGATAACGGCCGGTAACCCATGGAGGAAGCATCAGGATTCCTATTCTACTTGATGGCTCTTTGCGAATTGGGCGAGTTCGTCGATGGCGCCCATCACGTGATACAGCGAACTCGCGGGAACAAGACCACTGATCGGCCGACCATCCGCGTCTAGGCGATCAACCCAGCCCCCCTGTAAGGCGGGCTCAAGAAATCGTGCGGCGAGCAAGCCGGTCAGAACCGCAGCCTTGTCCAGACATCCAGTACGCCCGCGCGCGCCTTCCACCAAATTGCACTTTATGGCTTCGGTCATCGGCCAGAGTCGGCGTGACTGCGTCTTGGGCGTTCCATCGGCAAAAATCTCGTCGACGACCAATCCTTCTCGATCGAAGCCGTTTCGATCCGCGTGTGCATAGAGTGCGTCGACCAGAGAACCCGGTTCCTGGCGGCCTGTCGCTCCCTCAAATCTTCGCAACAGCCAGCACCATTCATAGTGGTGGCCCGGCTCGACGACGGTGCCATCCAGTCCCGCCGCCGGCCTCAACCCATCGTCGAAATATTCGATGAGCGCCCCGCTTCCACTCTGGAAGAAGCGAGATTTCAACAAGACAAACAGCTCTTCCGCCCGTTCCAGATACCGACTCTGCTGTGAGCACTCCCACAAGGCCAACAACGCCTCAAACAGATGCATATGGGGATTCTGCCGACGATGCCCGGCGCGATGGGGCACAGCCTCCACATATCCGCCACCCCGCGGGGCCAGGAGATTGTTGTCGAGAAACGCCAGCGTTTCGTCAGCCATGTTCAGGGCATCCGATTTGCCAGTCGCCTCCACGTAAGAGGCAATTGCCAACAGTACGAAGGCATGAGCGTAGAGGTCACGTATGGGATCGGCGACTTTGCCATCCCGCAGTATGGAGAAGGCCCATCCGTCGCGACCACCCCGTCGATGATAGTCCCGCTGCATCGAACGGAAGGCACGCTCGACCAGTGGAAGCGCCGGCTCATACCAGCCCCTTCGTGCAGCGAGCGCATAGACATGGATTTGGCGCGCCTGGACCATCAACCGAATCGGGCCTTCGCGCATTTGCTCGCCGGCGATTGTCAGCTGCTCTTCGAAACGATCGTTCTGTGCGTCATAGCCAGCGGTGGCCCAGAAGGGCAAGGCGTGCTTCCTCGCCCAGTCCGTCAAGTGTGCCGCTGATGCGGCAATGGCCCGTCGCGTCGGCGCCAGCCCCCTTCCTCGTTCGCCGGTTGAACTAGGATCCACTTAGCGCCTCGTTTGAGCGCTCCCTCGGCACCGCAATGATATTCGACGAAAGCGGCGTACTAGCCCCTTGCCGCTCGACCAATCCCGAACTTTCCGAAAACACCAGGGCCTCATACCCCAACTCGCCACGCAGCATCTCAAGCAACGCCGCCTCACCGCTGCCCTGCGCCCGCAACGCGCTATCGCTCACTTCCATCATCAGCACCGGCCGCATCGTCGCCAGCAGCGCCCGCGCTCCGGCGATCACGTTGGCCTCCCCGCCCTCGACGTCGATCTTGACGACATCCACTCGCGGCAGGGCGAGCCGGGTGACCACGGCGTCGAGCGTTTCCAGCGGCACGCGCTCCACCCTCGCAGGCACGACATCGTCATGCGCGAAACGGCCCAGCGTATTGTGGCCGGTGTGCACGCCGTGGGCGAGATGGAGGTCGGCATGGCCCGCCGACGCACCGAGGGCGGCCGGCACGATCTCGACGTTGGCGATGCCGTTGCGCGCGATGTTGCGTTCGAGATGCCCGCGCTCGCGCGAGCTCGGCTCGACCGAAACCACACGCCCGCCGGGGCCGACGCGACGCGACGCGAACAGCGTGTAGTAGCCGTCGTTGGCGCCGACATCGACGAACACCATGCCGGGCTTCAGCAGGCGATCGAGGAAATTGAACTCGTTGGGCTCGAAGGAGCCGCAGACGTAGAGGCAGAGGCTGTTGTCGTTGCCCAGCGTCACGTCGACCGTGGTGCCGGCCAGCCACGGCACGCTGAGTGGCACCACGAGGTTGTTGTCGCGGGCGGCTTCCCATAACGCACCGCGCCGGCACGCCAGCCACTGCCGCTGCTCATAATATTCCTCGGCAAAGCCCCAGCCCGGCCGCGGGCCGAGTTTGGGCGCCGCCGGCGCCCACCAGGCGGCATACGCCGCGCCGAGCCCGGGCGCGCGGACGATCAACCAACGACCGAAGTTGTCGAGGTGGTAGCCCACGCCGGAGCAAATCCACGCCCATGCGCTGGCGACGCTGATCGAACGGCGAGCGGCGGTCATGCGGAAATTCGAGGCCCTCGGAATGCGGTGTCCGGCTAACGCACCCACCGCCGAGCGTCAAGCATGCCCGCAAGTTGCCACAGTCGGACGATATGCCCCGTGCGCTCTGTTGCGGCATTGTTGCAATGGAATATCGGAATATACTACGCCTCCCTTCATTCCAGCCATCGGTCAAATGTCCGCGTTGTTCCTCCGCGCCTTCGCAGCGATCCTCCTGGTCCTTTCTCCCGCCCTCGCGTCGGCCCAGGTGCGCGTGGTGGCGCGCGTGAACGATGCTGCGATTACCGACTTCGATCTCAGCCAGCGCATCCAGTTCGCGATCAAGACGTCGGGCCTGCAGGACAGTCCGGACCTGCGCCAGCGCATGGCTGCCCAGGTCCTGCGCCAGATGATCGATGAGCGGCTGCAGATCCAGAATGCCAAGCAGCTGGGCATGCCCACATCCGATGCCGAGGTGCAGCAGCGTCTGAGCGAGATCGAGCGGGGCGCCGGCATGAGCCCCGGCCAGTTCAAGCTGTTCCTGCAGGGCATCGGCGTCCCCTACGAGATCGCCGCCCAGCAGTTCGAAGCCCAGCTCGCCTGGGGAAAAGTCGTGCGCCGCAAGGTGCGTCCCCAGGTCGAGGTTTCCGAAGCCGAGATCGACGATGCCTTGGCGCGGCTCAGGGCCAACATCGGCAAGACCGAATCCCGGGTGGCCGAGATCTTCGTGCCGGTCGACCGCACGGAAGGCGCGGACGAGGCCAAGCGCAGCGCCGATCGCATCCTCGATCAGTTGAAGCGCGGCGCGCCGTTTGCCGCCGTCGCGCAGCAGTTCTCCCAGGGCGCCTCGGCGCAGACCGGCGGCGATCTGGGCTGGGTTCTGCCCGGATCGCTCGATCCGGCACTCGATGCGGCCATCGGCAGGCTGCAGCCCCGTCAGTTTTCCGAGCCGATCCGCAGCCCTGGCGGCTGGCATATCCTCTATGTCGTCGACCGCCGCCAGTTCGCCGCCACGCAGCCCGACGACGTCCGGCTGAACCTGGTCCAGCTGACCCTGTCGTTGCCCGTCAACGCCTCGGCCGAAGAGACCAACCGCTCCTCTGCCGACGCGCAAAAGGCGATGACCGCCGTACGCCAATGCACCGATCTCCATGCCCAGGCCCGGCAACTCAAGGGCGCCACCTCGGGCGACCTCAAGGGCGTGCGCATCGGCGACCTGGCGGGGAATCGCCAGATGTACGAGGAAATTCCCCGTCTGCAGGTGGGCGGAACTGCGGGGCCTTTCCGGGTCGCCGAAGGCCTCCAGATCGTCTCTCTCTGCAGCCGCGCCGGCGGCGACGGATTGCCGACCCGTGACGCGATCTCGCAGCAGATTCTTCTGCAGAAGCTCGAGGCCGCCAGCCGTCGCTACATGCGCGACCTCAAGCGTACGGCGACCATCGACGTCAAGCCGTGACAGCGGCTCTGCCGCTCGCCGTTACCATGGGCGAGCCGGCCGGGATCGGCGGCGAACTCAGCCTCAAGGCATGGCTCGCCCGCAAGCCGGCGGACCGGCCGTTCTTCGTCCTCGATGACGCAACCCGACTGGCGGCCCTCGCCCGCGACCTTCGCCTCGATGTGCGCATCCAGGAAATCGAGCGGCCGGCCGATGCCGCCGCAGTCTTCGCGACGGCGCTGCCGGTGCTGGCCGTGAAGCTGCGGGTGCCCGCGACGCCAGGTCGGCCCGATCCCGTCAATGCGCCGGCCACGCTGGAGGCCATCGAGCGCGGCGCGGCCCTGGCGCTGTCGGGCGAGATCGCGGGCGTCGTGACCAACCCCATCCAGAAGAAAACCCTGCAGGACGCCGGCTTCCGCCATCCCGGACACACCGAATTCCTGGCCGAGCTGGCGGGCGGTGCCGCAGGCAGACCGGCCGAGGTCGCGATGATGCTGGCCTGTCCCGGCCTCCGCGTGGTCCCGGTCACGATCCATCTCTCCCTGGCCGCGGCCGTGCACGCGCTGGACGCCGAAGGCATCGTGCGGGTCGGCCGCATCACGGCGGCGGCACTCACCGCGCTGTTCGGCATCGCTCGGCCGCGGCTGGTCGTGGCCGCGCTCAATCCCCATGCCGGGGAGCAGGGCACCATGGGCGACGAGGAACGTCGAACGATCGTGCCGGCCATCGAGATTATGCGCCGCGATGGCATCGATGTGCGCGGGCCGGCACCTGCCGACACGCTGTTCCATCCCGCCGCGCGCGCGACTTTCGATGCCGCGCTCTGCATGTATCACGACCAGGCGCTGATCCCGATCAAGACCATCGACTTCTCGGGCGGCGTCAACGTGACCCTTGGGCTTCCCTTCGTGCGGACGTCGCCCGACCACGGCACCGCGCTCGACATCGCCGGCACCGGCCGCGCCGACCCGGCCAGCCTGATCGCCGCCCTCGCCATGGCGGACGACATGGCTCGTCGGCGCCATACCTGAGCCATGACCGACAATGTCGCGGCGGCGCTGGCCGGCCTGCCGCCGCTGCGTGAGACCATCGCCGCCCACGGGCTCGACGCCCGCAAACGCCTGGGCCAACACTTCCTGCTCGACCTCAACCTCACACGGCGCATCGCGCGCGCCGGCGCCCCCCTTTCTCCGGGTACCGTGGTCGAGGTCGGCCCCGGCCCAGGCGGCCTGACGCGAGCGCTGCTGTTGGAGGGCGCGACCAACGTTGTCGCCGTCGAAGTCGATACGCGCGCCATCACCGCGCTGCAGGAACTCCAGGAGGCCGCTCGCGGGTGCCTGAAAGTCATCGAGGGCGACGCGTTGGACATGAATCTCGCCGCCCTGGGGCCGCCGCCGCGACGGATCGTGGCCAACCTGCCCTACAATGTCTCGACGGCTCTGCTGGTACGCTGGCTTCACGCGGCCGACGATGTGGCCGACATGGTCCTGATGTTCCAGAAGGAGGTCGTCGACCGGCTGGTGGCCTCACCCCGGACCAAGGACTACGGCCGGCTCTCGGTACTGGCCCAGCATGTCTGCACCGTGCAGCGCCTGTTCGACGTCGCTCCCTCGGCCTTCGTGCCGCCGCCCAAGGTTGTCTCCTCGGTCGCCCGGCTGAGACCCCGCCCACCCGGCGATCGCCTTGCCGATCTCAAGCCCCTGGAGCGCGTGACGGCGGCAGCCTTTGGCCAGCGCCGCAAAATGCTGCGCGGTGCCTTGGCGGGGCTGTTTTCAGATCCTACGGCCGTCCTGACCGGGCTCGGCCTCTCGCCTACTGCCCGGGCAGAGGAACTGACCGTGGCCGAGTTCGTACGGCTGGCAGGCGTCCTTGACAAATGAGTGAACACTCACTATTTTTCTGACCATGATCAGGTCCCTGGCCTTCAACGCCTTCTTCTACCTCGGCACGCTCATCGCAGCCGTCATCGGAATCCTGCTGGTGCCGATCCCGACGCCGGTGCTGCTACGTGGTCTGCTGCACCAGTGGGCCCGTGCAACGGTTTGGGGCATGCGCTGGATCGGCGGCATGAAAGTCGAGACGCGCGGCCTGGAAAATCTGCCCACCAGCGGCCCCGTCCTGCTCGCCGGCAAGCACCACAGCGAGTACGACGGCATTCTTCTGGCGGCGCGCATTCCGGGCATTGCCTTCGTCGCCATGCAGGAGTTGTTTCGCTATCCGCTGATCGGGGCCATCCTCTATCGCCTGCAGATGATCCGCGTCGACACCTGCGGCGGCGGCCGGGAACGCGAGAATCTCGCCCAGTTCGCCAAGCGCGCCTACGACAGCGGCCGCCACATCGCCATATATCCCGAAGGCAACCTGATGGCACCGGGCGAGCGCGAGCGCTATCGCTCCGGCATCTACTACCTGTCGCGCGATCTCGGCCTGCCGGTGACACCGGTCGCGACCAGCATCGGCCTTCTGTGGAACCGCCGCGACTGGTGGAAGAAGCCCGGCCGCGCCGCCATCGAGTTCCTCCCCGCCGTCGAACCCGGGCTCGACAAGCAGAGCTTCATGCGCCGCCTGGAAGAGGTGACCGAAGGCGCCAGTGACCGGTTGATCGCGGAATTCTCCGGCCGTCCCTACACGCCGTCCCAGCTCGTACTGCGCTCCCAGGGCCAGGCCGGCATGGGCGCACCGATTACCGCCCCTCGCGCAGCGCCTTGACGAAGCCCGACAGGCCAACCTGACGCTCGAGCTTCAGGCGCTCGGAAGTGAGGATGGCTTTGAGGTTGCTCAAGCTGGTGCCGATGTCGCGATTAACGATGACGTAATCATACTCGGCGTAGTGGCTCATCTCGTCGGCCGCCTTGGCCATGCGCTGGGACACGACCTCCTTCGAATCCTGCGCCCGCGTCAGCAGGCGTTTCTCGAGATCGCGCGTCGAGGGCGGCAGGATGAACACCGTCACCAAGTCGCCCTTGACCTTCTTGGCAGGATCCTTGAGCTGCTGCGTGCCCTGCCAATCGATGTCGAACAGCACATCCTTGCCGGCGCTCAGCGCCGCCTCGACCGGGGCCTTGGGCGTGCCGTAGTAGTGGCTGAAGACGCTGGCATGTTCGAGGAACTCGCCGCGCTGGCTCATGCCGCTAAATGTCGCCGTATCGACGAAGTGATAGTCGACGCCATCCTTCTCGCCCGGCCGCTTCGCGCGGGTCGTGCATGAGACGCTGAGCTGAATCTGCGAATCGTTGTCGAGCAGTTGGCGCGACAGGGTCGTCTTGCCGGCGCCCGAGGGCGAGGACAGCACCAGCATCAGTCCCCGGCGCTGGATCGAGTCATTCGACATTCTGAACCTGCTCCCGCATGCGCTCGACGGCGCCCTTGAGGTCGATGCCGATACGCGTGAGCTCGATGTCGGCCGACTTCGAGCACAGCGTATTGGCCTCGCGATTGAACTCCTGGCAGAGGAAATCGAACTTGCGGCCCACGGGATTGTCCACCCGCGCCTCGGCCAGCAGGGTCCGCGCCTGGGCGATATGAGCCGCGAGCCGGTCGAGTTCCTCGCGCACGTCGGCCTTGCCGACCAGCAACGCCACTTCCTGCGCAAAGCGCTCCTCGGAAAGCTGCGGTACCCGCCCCATGAGTTCGGCGAGCTGGCTTTCGAAGCGGGCCCGCACGGTGCCGATCTGCGCCAGCGCCCGCTCGGTCGCGCGCTTGCACAGGCTTTCGATCTCGCCGACATGGCCGTCGATCACCTTGGCCAGCGCCTTGCCTTCAGCGGCCCGCGCAGCGACCAGCGCTTTCAGCACCTCGTCGAGCGTGGCGGTGAGCGCATTGTCGAGGACAGCGAGTTGCTCCTCGGTCTGGCCGTCCTCTTCCTCCTCCTCAATGACGCCGCGCACGCGCAGCAGTCCGTCGGCCGACGGCGCCGCAGCGCCGGTGCTCTTGCGCACTTCCTCGACCAGGGTCGCCAGCTCAGCCAGCAACGCCCGATTGATACGGAGCGGGCTGCTCTGCCGCTCGCTCGTGAGGGTGAGGATCAGCGAGACATTGCCGCGCTTCAGCCGGCCACCCACGGCCGTACGGGCTGGATTTTCAAGACGCTCGAAGCCCTGGGGTACACGACAGCGGATTTCGAGATTGCGTCCATTGACGCTGCGCGCCTCCCAAACCCAGCGCCGCCGGTCATCCGCACCCTGCGCCCGAGCGTATCCTGTCATGCTTGCGATCAATACTCGGCTCCTGCCACTTCACTTGTCACTCCACTGGCCGCAAAGCGGCGCGGCACTCTAGTATCGGCTCCGAACACAGACAACGCGCGACGCCGGAAGGTTATCCCATGAAGCGATTCTCTAGCATCGTCATCACCGGCGCCTCGAGCGGCATCGGCGAGGCCCTGGCGGTCGACTATGCAGCCCCTGGCGTGGCGCTCGCCCTCACCGGCCGCGATGCCCAGCGCCTGGAAGCCGTGGCCGTGGCCTGCCGGTCAAAGGGCGCCACGGTGGTCGCCGCGCCGATCGACGTCGTCGACCGCGACGTGCTCTCGTCCTGGCTGACGGCCTTCGACGACTCCCATCCCGTCGATCTCATCCTGGCCAACGCCGGCATCTCCATCGACAAGGACAATTCCTCGCTCGACGATTTTTCCATCATTCGCAAGACGCTCGACGTCAACATCGGCGGCGTGCTCAACACAGTGGAGCCGTTGCTCCCCCGGCTGGTCGCCCGCAAGAGCGGCCAGATCGCCATCGTCTCCTCGCTGGCGAGCTTCATCGGCCTCCCCTACTCGGCCTCCTACAACGCCAGCAAGGCGGCCGTCCGGGTGTGGGGCGAAAGCATCCGCTATGTGCTGAAGAAGGACGGCATCGGCGTCAGCGTCATCTGCCCGGGCTTCGTGACGACACGCATCACTACCGACGCTCCTTTTCCCATGCCGTTCCTGATGTCCTCGGCCAGGGCCTCGGCGATCATCCGCGCCGGCCTCGCCCGCAACAAGCCGCGCATTGCCTTTCCCTTCGGCACAAAGGCCGCCGTCTGGCTGGGCGGCGTGCTTCCCGGCGGCCTCACCGCACGCCTGCTCGGCGCCGCCTAGTCCGTTGGCCGCGTGATATAGGGCGAGTCGGCGACACTCCATCGCGGCGCCGGTTCCTGGCGGAAGATCTGGCGCAGATGGACCTCGTCCGGCCCGTCGGCGATGCGCAGCATCCGTGCCGTGGCGAAGGCGCGATGGATCGGGGCATCGTCGCTGCCGCCCATCGCCCCGAATATCTGCATGGCACGGTCGGCGACGCGCTGCGCCATCTCCGGCACCGCCACCTTCACCATCGAGACGTCGCGCCAAACCGCCTGATGACCCTCCTTGTCGAGCCGATCCGCTGTGCGCAGTACCAGCAGCCGCGCCTGCTCGATCTCGATACGCGAGCGCGCGACGGCCTGTTGCGTGGCGTCGTAGTCGATGACGCTGCGGCCGAAGGCCTTCCGTTCGGCCGCGCGCGCCATCATCAATTCGACCAGGACTTCGCAGGTGCCGATGGCGCGCATGCAGTGATGCAGCCTGGCCGGACCCAGGCGGATTTGGGCCGCAGCAAAGCCCTCGCCCTCCTGGCCCAGGAGATTCTCCGCCGGCACGCGCACATCCTTGAAGTCGAGCTCCGCGATCGGCGCGATGCTGTCTTCCCAACCCATGAAGCGCAGTTCGCGCACGATGCGCAGGCCTGGCGCATCCATCGGCACGATCACACAGGAGTGCCGGCCGGTGCGTGACGCCTCCGGCCGCGACACGCCCATCACGATCACGAACGCACAGTCGGGATGGGCGCCGCCGGTGATGTACCATTTGCGCCCGTTCACGACCCAGGCCTCGCCTTCACGGCGCAGCGTCGTCGCAATGTTGGTGGCATCGGAGGAGGCAACATCGGGCTCGGTCATGCCGAAAGCCGACCGCGTCCGGCCCTCGAGCAGCGGCTCCAGCCAGCGCTTCTTTTGCGCCGGCGTCGCGGCATGCTGCAGCATGATCATGTTGGGCACGTCGGGCGCCTGGCAGTTGAACACCTCGGGCGCCCACGGCAGCCGGCCGGTGATCTCCGCGAT
>CAMAYC010000134.1 GCA_945862125.1 Reyranella massiliensis 521 | reverse complement strand
ACCGCGGCCGAAGTGAGCACGATCACCACGCAGAGGGCCGCGGCGGCGGCCGTGGTGCCGGCCTCCTCGATGTTCACCGCCGCCACCGAGGCGAGCTTGGTGTCGGGCGCGTAGAGGAAGATCACCGACGACACCGTCGTCATGGCGTTGACGAACAGGTAGATCGCGATGTCGAGGACGGCCGGGAGGCAGATCGGCACGGTGACGCGGAAGAAAGTCTTCCAGATCGGGACCTTGAGGGACGCCGAGACTGACTCGAACTCGGGATCGATCTGCTTCAGCGCCGTCGTCGCCGTGAGATGGCCGACCGTATAGAAGTGCGCCACCGTGTTGATCACCAGGATCGCCATCGTGGCATAGAGGAAATTGAGCGGATTGTTGGGCGCGTTGAAAAAGAAGATGTAGCCCAGGCCCAGCACGATGCCTGGGACCGCCATCGGCAGGAAGGCGAGCAGTTGGACGATGCCGCGCACCGCGCCGAAGCCGCGGGTCTTCTCGTTCAGCCAGGCGCCCACGAACATCAGCGCCGTGCCGAAGATCGCCGCGCCCAGCGCCATGCGCAGCGAGTTGAAATAGGACTCCCAGCCATTGGCGTCGAAGTTGGCGAAGTTGTAATTCGCCAGGGTGAGGCTGAGATTGTACGGCCAGTACTTGATCAGCGAACCCCAGATGGCCATGCCGAGAATGATCAGGATGCCGGCTGAAACCAGCGCGCACAAAAGCGTGAAGAAGAGATCGCGGCCGAACTTGGGCTTGGGAATCAGCGGCACGGCGCGAGCGGTGAGCAGCGCCACCTGCTTGCGCTGAACCAGCCGGTCGACGACGAAGGCCAGCGCCGCCGGCGCCAGCAGCACCATGCCGACCACGGCCCCCATCGAAAAGTTCTGCTGGCCGATTACCTGCTTGTAAACGTCGGTCGCCAGCACGTTGTAATTACCGCCGATCACCTTCGCGATGCCGAAGTCGGTGATCACCAGAGTGAACACCACCAGCGCGGCGCTGATCAGGCCGTATTTGGCGCCGGGCAAGGTCACGGTGAAGAAGACGCGGATCTTCGAGGCGCCCAACGCATCCGCCGCCTCGTAAAGGCGAGCATCGGCGGTGGCGAGCGCCGTCACCATGATCATCGTGGCGTGCGGGAAGCAGTAAAAGACCTGGGCGATCACGATGCCGTCGAAACCGTAGATCGAGCCGCCGATCAGTCCCTTGAAGAAGCCCTGGTTGCCGAACAGGTAGACAAGCGCCAGGCCGGGCAACAGCGACGGCGCGAAGATCGGGATCAGCGAGATGCCCTGGAACAGCCACCGGCCCGGCAGGACGGTGCGGGTGAGCGCGTAGGCATAGAGGAAGGAAAGCGGCACCACGATCGCGGTGCACACCGCCGCGACATGGAAACTGTTCAGGGCCGAGTTGAACAGGGCCGGCGTCGAGAAATAGGAGACATAGTTGGCCACCCCGACAAAGTTGCCGTTGCGGTCCTCGAAGCCCTTGGCCAGCAGTGCCCACAGCGGCAAGCCGACGATCAGCAGCAGGACGCCGACGAACGCCACGACACCGGCGCGCATGATCAGATCGTCGCGCGACAGGTTTATCCGCAGCGCGGGAACGGCCAGGCTCACGCCGCGAACACCCGAAGCCGGTCGGGCGGCAAGGCGACATCGAGCTGGGTGCCGAGCCGCACATCGAGGTCTCGGATCAGATTGCTGGAGAAATCCGCCGTCAGCGTGACGCCGGGCGCCGAACGCACTTTCAGCGTGGCGCGACAGAAGGCGCCGACGAAATCGAGATTGCCGACCTCGACCGGCATGCGATTCTGGACGTCGGCCGGCAGGTCACGCACGCGTACGTCCTCGGGGCGGATGCAGAGCTGCATCTTGAGGCCCGGCGCGAGGTCCTGCGACGGGCAGGTAAACACCAGATCGCCGACCTTGATCTTGTCGGCCGCCATGAGCGTGCCGCCGAGGAAATTCATCGAGCCGACGAAATCGGCGACGAACGCCGTCGCCGGCCGGCGGTAGATCTCTTCCGGGGAGCCCACCTGCTCGATCGCCCCGTGGTTCATCACCACGATGCGGTCGGCCATGGTCAGCGCTTCCTCCTGGTCGTGCGTCACCATGATGGTGGTGACGCCCAGACGGCGCTGCAGTGCCTTGATTTCGTGCCGCAGGCGAATGCGCACGCGGGCATCGAGCGCCGAGAGCGGCTCGTCGAGCAGCAGCAGGCCAGGCGACGTGGCGAGCGCGCGGGCCAGCGCCACGCGCTGTTGCTGGCCGCCGGAAAGCTGGGCCGGATGTTTCGATCCCGAATCTGGCAGGCCGACCAGGGCCAGCAGCTCGGTCACCCGCTTCTTGATCTCGCCACGGTTCTGGCGCCGGCTGACCAGCCCGTAGCCGACATTTTCCTCGACCGTAAGGTTGGGGAACAGCGCGTAGGACTGGAAGACGATGCCGAAGTCACGCTGGGCCGGCGGCAACGCCGACACGTCCCGCCCCTTCTGGCGGATCGTGCCCGAGGTCTGGGGATCCAGGCCCGCTATGGCGCGCAGCAAGGTGGTCTTGCCGCAGCCCGACGGTCCCAGAAAGCAAACGAACTCACCCTCGGTAACGTCGAGCGAGACGCTACCGAGGGCCGTGAAGTCGCCGAACCGCTTGGAAAGGTCGCGGACCTCGAGGAAGTTCGTCACCTACCCCGTCACTTGGCCTTGGGGGCGGACTTGCCGTCGTAGCGCTTGGTCCACTCGGCCAGGATCCGCTCGCGATTCTTGGCCATCCACTCGACGTCCATCTTGGCCATCAGCTTCTCGCCATCGGGCGGGTAGTTGGCCGGCATCGACTTGACGGCCGGGTTGGCCACGATCGCGTAGTATTTGCCGTACATCTCGTTGGCCTTGAGCGAGGACGAGTAGTCCGCAAGCTTCTTGGCCGCCTCGAGATTCTTGGTGCCCTTCATGATGGCGGTGACTTCCATCTCCCAGCCGAGGCCTTCCTTGGGCACGATCAGGTCGATCGGTGCGCCCTTGGTCTTCTCGGTGGCGCCGCGCATGTCGAAGCCGATGCCCATCAGGCGTTCGCCCTTGGCGGCCTGCACGCAGGGTGCCGAGCCGGAGTGGAGGTACTGCGCCACGTTCTGGTGCAGGGCGTCCATGAACTTCCAGCCGGCATCCTCGCCCATGATGGTGAGCCAGCCCGCGACGGTGAGGTAGCCGGTGCCCGACGAAGCCGGGTTCGGCATCACGATCGAGTCCTTGTACTCGGGCTTGGTGAGATCGGCCCAGCTGGTGGGCGCAGCCTTCTTGCCCTTGGCGGCTTCGGCAGTGTTGAAGCAGACGACCGCGAGGTAGGCGTCCATGCCGACCCAGATCTCCGGATTCTTGCCGCTCTTGAACATCGGCTTCAGCGCCGCGGCGCCGGCCGGCGTATAGGGCTCGATCATGCCCATGCTGGCGAACAGACCAACGCTCGAGGCCGCGAGGCCCCAGATCACGTCGGCGCGGGGGTTATCTTTTTCGGCGATCAGCTTGGCCGTCACCACGCCGGTCGAATCGCGCACCCAGGCGATCTCGATCGTGGGATTATCGGCCTCGAAAGCCTTCTTGAACGGCTCGAGCTGCTCGTTCTCGATCGCCGTGTAGACCGTCAGCTTGGTCTTTTGCGCCCAGGCGCTGCCGCCGAAACCGGTGGCCGCCAGCACGGTCGCCCCGGCCAGCACCACGCGACGCAGAATTGAAGTCTTGCCCATTTTATCTCCCCGTCCGGCGACATTCCGGTCGCCTTGGCTACACGCGCCGTATGACGCATCCGTGACGGTGCCTATCCCCAGGGCGCCGTCCTTCATAAAACCTTAACATGAGGATGGGGATGGGCAAGGCCGTCGTGCTACGGTTCGCCCTAGCAAGAGGAGAGCCAGATGGACGGCACGGCGTTGTCGGCGCGTCATTCAATATCGCCGGAAATTGCCCAGCTGGTCGCCCGGCACAAGCCCGGCGGACCGCTGGAACGGGCGTTTTACACGGCTCCGGAAGTATTTGCCGCCGACCTGGCGCGTATCCAGCACCGCCATTGGCTGTTCGCCGGCTACGCCTTCCAGATCCCCAAGCCCGGCAACTACTTCACCTATCAGGTCGGGACCGAATCCATCATCGTCGTGCGCGACCGCGCCGGCGAAATCCGCGCCTTCCACAATGTCTGCCGCCACCGCGGTTCCCGGATCTGCAGCACCGAGTCCGGCCATGCCCACCGCCTGGTCTGCCCCTATCACCGCTGGACCTACGAGCTCGACGGCGCGCTGGTGCTCGACACGCGGCGCGAGTTCGGCGTCGACAAGGAAAGCCTCTCGCTGAAGCCGGTGTCGGTCGTTGATGCGGCCGGACTTCTGTTCGTGTCCTTCTCCGATGCGCCGCCCGACTTCTCCGATGCGCTGGCCACCATCCGCCGCAAGATGAAGCCGCATGCCATCGACCGCGCCAAGATCGCCCACCAGGTCGACTACATCGTCAAAGCCAACTGGAAGATCGTGTTCGAGAACAATCGCGAGTGCTACCACTGCCCGCCAAACCACAAGGAATACAACACCGCCGCCTACGACGTGCAGCGCGACCAGGCGATGTTGGATCCCACGCTGCAGCCCGGCATGGACGCCATCGTGGCGCGCGCCAACGCCCGCTTCCGCAGCCTCGGCCTCGACGAGGGCGACGCGCTCTCGACCATGACCGGCGCCTCGTGGCGCTGTCACCGCACGCCGGTGGTGGAAGGTTTCGTCACCCAGAGCATGGATGGCAAGCCGCTCTCCTGCCTGATGGGCGACATCAAGGAATGGGATTCGGGCACCTTGCGCACCACCGTGTTCCCGAACTTCTGGCAGCACACCAATTGCGACTACGCCGCCGCCGCCCGGCTGACGCCGATCGGTCCGAACGAAACCCATGTGCGCGGCTACTGGCTGGTCGACGAGAAGGCGGTCGAGGGCAAGGATTACACGCTAGAGCGCCTGCTGCCGATATGGGACCTCACCAACAAGCAGGACTGGAAGATCTGCGAGGATCAGCAGGCCGGCGTCAGCTCGCACGCCTACACGCCCGGCCCCTTCTCGCTCGTGCGTGAACGCAACGTGGCGCATTTCCTGGATTGGTACCTCGGAGAATTGCGCTAGTGGCCCTTCCCTCTCAGGCCCGCATCGTCGTCATCGGCGGTGGCGCAGTCGGCTGTTCCATCGCTTATCACCTGGCCAAGCTCGGCCAGCGCGACGTCGTCGTGCTGGAGAAGAGCGGGCTGACGCACGGCTCGACCTGGCATGCCGCCGGTCTGGTGGGCCAGCTCCGCAGCAAGCGCAACCTCACGCGCCTGATGCAGTACAGCGCCCAGCTCTACGGAAGGCTGGAAGCCGAGACCGGCCAGGCGACGGAATGGAAGCCGGTCGGCAGCCTCCGCCTCGCCTCCTCCGCGGAGCGCTGGAGCGAGCTCAAGCGCATGGCGACGACGGCGCGCAGCTTCGACTTCGAGCTGCATACGCTGTCCCCCAAAGAGGCGCAGGAGAAATTCCCGCTGATCACGCTCGACCGCGTCGTGGGCGCGGTGTTCGTGCCCAACGACGGCTCGGTCGAGCCGTCCAGCCTCACGATGGCCTATGCCAAGGGTGCGCGGGCCGGTGGCGTGCGCATCGTCGAGGGCGTGCTGGTCCAGGGCTTCGAGTTCGACGGACGGCGCGTCAAGCGCGTGCTCACCGACCAGGGAGAGATCGATTGCGAGATCGTGGTCAATGCCGCCGGCATCTGGGCCCGCGACGTGGCGAAGATGGCGGGCGTCGAAGTGCCCGCGGGCGCGGTCGAGCATCAGTACATGATCACCGAGAAAAGCGGCGCCATCCCCAAGGGGCTGCCGACGCTGCGCGACCCGGACAACATCTTCTACCTGAAGCCCGAACCGGGGGCGCTGGCGATCGGCGGCTGGGAACAGGGCACGCCGACCTTCGGTAGCAAAGGCGTGCCGTTCAGCTTCGGCCGTGAACTCTTCCAGGCCAACCAGGACCGGCTCGAAGCCTTCCTGCTGCCGGCCGCCGAGCGCCTGCCGATCCTGAACGAACTCGGCATCCGCACCGTGATCAACGGCCCGATCCCGATCTCGCCCGACGGCGAGCCGATCATGGGACTGGCGCCGGAACGCGATAATTTCTACCTCGCCTGCGGCTTCACCTCGGGCATCGCGGCTTCGGGCGGCGCCGGCAAGGCGATGGCCGAATGGATCGTCGAGGGCGAGCCCGGCCTCGATCTCTGGGCCTTCGACGTCCGCCGCTTCGGCAGCCACCACATGAGTGCGCGCTACCTGGCCGAGCGCAGCGTCGACAGCTACTGGCGCTACTACCAGATCCACTATCCGATCGAGGAGCTCACCAGCGCGCGCGGCGGCAGGCGCTCGCCGCTCTATCCGCTGCTCAGAGCAAAGAATGCCGTGTTCGGCTCGCGCTTCGGCTGGGAGCGGCCCAACTGGTTCGCGCCTGCCGGCACCGAGCCTGTCGACAAGCCGTCCTTCGAGAGCCGGCCCATCTGGTTCGGCCCAGTCGCGGCCGAGTGTCGGGCGGCGCGTGAACGCGCCGTGCTGATCGACCAGAGTTCCTTCTCGAAATACGAGATCTCCGGCCCTGGCGCCTTCGCGGCCCTGCAGCGTCTCGCCGCCAACGACCTCGACAGACCGGCGGGATCGCTGATCTACACCCAGCTCTGCAACGAGCGCGGCGGCATCGAAGCCGACCTCACCTTCGTCCGCCTCGACGAGAGCCGCTTCTACATGGTGACCGGTTCGGCCTTCGGCGTGCGCGACACCGGCTGGATCCGCAAGCATCTTCCGGCCGATGGCTCGGTCACGCTGCAGGACCTGACGTCGGCCCGCGCCACGATCAACCTCGCTGGGCCGCTGTCGCGCCGCATCCTGGAAAAGGTCGCCGACGGCGATGTGAGCAACGAGGCCTTCCCCTACATGACCGCGCGCACGATCCGCATCGGCTACGCCCCGGTGCTGGCGCTCCGCGTCACCTATCTCGGCGAGTTGGGCTGGGAGCTGCACCTGCCGACCGAATATGCCGCCCATGTCTACGAACTTCTCTCGGCCGCGGGCCAGGAATTTGGCCTCGCCGATGCAGGCTACCGCGCCATCGACTCGCTCCGGCTGGAGAAGCGCTATCTCTACTGGGGCTCCGACATCACGCCCGACTACACGCCCTACGAGGCAGGCCTGGGCTTTGCCGTGTCGCTCAAGAAGAAGTCCGACTTCATCGGCCGCGCAGCACTCGATAAGGCCAGGACTGAGGGCCCAAAGCGCAAGCTGATCACCCTGCTGGTCGATGCGCCGGTCCAGCTCTATGGCGGCGAGGCGATCCGGCGCGGCGGCAAGGTCCTGGGCGTGACGTCGAGCGCCGGCTGGGGCCACACGATCGGCAAGGCCGTGGCCTTCGGCTACGTCGCCGCGGAAGAGGCCGGCCATGCCGACTACGAGGTCGAGGCCTTCACCCAGCGCCACGCTGCGACGCGCATCGCCGGCGCCGCCGTCGATCCGGAGCGGAAGAAGATCTTGGCCTAGCGCCCGCCCAGCTCCTCGGCAACGCTGGCGAGCCAGCGCCGCACGATCTTGTCGTCGTCCTTGCCCGCGAGGCCGGCGATCCGGTCCTCGATCTCCATCACCCTGACCCGACAGCGCTTGAGCAAAGCCTGGCCCTTGGCCGTCGCCTGCAGGCGCAGGATGCGGCCATGAACGGCGTCGGCTGACTTCTGGATGGCACCGCCCCTCTCGAGGTTGCGCACGATCACGTTGATGGTCTGCGGCGTGAGAAACGTGAGCCGCGCCAGCGCCGCGCCCGAGACACCGGGATAGGCCACGATCATGGTCAGCACCGCGAACTGCGCCGGCGTTGCGTCGAGATCGGCCAGCGCCCGCTCCATCGCCGCCCGCACCGCGACGTTGGCCTGGCGCACCAGATAGCCCAGGTGGCCGTCGGGCCCGCGCTTGCCCTCGCCGGGTCTGGGAATGGAACGCGGGAGGGCGGGCTTTCTGTCCTTGCGACTCATATCAGCCTTCTTATATGTTGTCAGATATCTAATATAGAGGAGCAAGACCGATGGACCTAGAGCTCGCCGCCCTCGTGCGCCGCCACGTCGAGGCCGAGAATGCCCAGAACCTGGAAGCGACCCTGGCGACGCTGCACGCGGAGTGCCGCTTCGAGGACCACGCCACCGGCCAGGTCTGGCACGGCCGCGACGGCGCAGCCGCGCACTACCGGCAATGGTGGACCACCTTCGATGTCACGGTAAAGCGCGAGCCCGGCCAGATCGCCGCCTGGACCGACGACGGCGGCTATATCGGCGAGGCGACCTGGCGCGGCCGTCATATCGGGCCCTTCCTCGGCATTGCGCCCACCGGCCGGCCCATCGTCATCCCCTTCGTCGTGGTCCTGGGTTTCAGGGACGGGCTGATGCTGAGCGAAGGCTTCCACTACGACCTCGCCTCGCTGCTGCGCCAGATCGGCGACGAGCCGGTCCAGGCGCTGCACGGGCTGAAATATCGCGCGGCAGCCTAGGCCCGCTTGCCGAACACCGCCTTGAGATCGCCGGTCGGCATCGTCTCGCGCATCCACTGGAAGCCGCCGCCCTTCATTTCGCGCGCGCCCTTCATGAAGGCCGCGAGCGCCAGCCGCGACAGCGAGCCGCCGATGCTGATGCGCTTCACGCCGGTCGCGGCGATCTGCTCGGCAGTGAGGTCGGGATCGCCGCCCGTCATCACCACGTTCACCGGCTTGGTGACCGCCGACACGACCGTCCTCATGGTCGCGAGATCCTTCACCCCGGGCGCATAGAGCACGTCGGCGCCGGCCTTCTCGAACGCTTGCAGCCGCTTCATCGTGTCGTCGAGATCGGGCCGGCCGCGGATCAGGTTCTCGGCCCGGGCGACGAAGGTAAACGGCACCTGAAGCGAGCGTGCCATTTCGACGCCCGCGGCCACGCGCTCCACGGCATGGTTGAAGTCGTAGATCTTCTCGCCGCTCCAGTCCTCGAGCGAGCCGCCGACGATTCCGGCCTCGGCCGCGTCGCGCAGGATGGTCGCCGCCTCCTTCGGATCGTCGGCATAGCCGTTCTCGAGATCGGCGTTGACCGGCAGATCGGTGGCGCCCGCGATCACGCGGCAGTTCCCGATCAGCTCGGCGCGGCTCACGGCATTGTCGCCATCGACGCGGCCCAGCGCATTCGCCATGCCGAGGCTGGTCGTCGCCAGCGCCTCGAAGCCCAGCGACTGCAGCAGCTTGGCGGTGCCCGCGTCCCACGGGTTGGGCAGCAGGAACAGGCCTGGCCTCTGATGCAACTCGCGGAACAGTCGTCCTTTTTCGGCCTGGCTGCGCATCGTGTCTCCTCCAATTCCTGCTAAGGAACACCGATGGACATGACAGCGCAACGGGAACTCGCCCGTCTCCTCGCCGCTCTCCGACGCGACCGCCGCCAGCAGAGCGGCCTCGATCCGCGCCTCGTGCCGCCCGACAGCGCGACCGCCTATCGCGTCGCCGGCATGGTCGCCGAGGAACTGGACTGGCCGGTGCTGGGCTGGAAGATCGCGGCCTTCAAGGACGAGATGCAGCAGGCGCTGCGCACCCACTCCCCGATCTACGGCCGCACCTACTTCGTGAAGGAGACTCCCTACAGCGCCGTGCATGCAGTGCTTGCAAGCCCGATCCCCGAGGTCGAGTACCAGGCACGGCTCGGCATCGATCTGCCGCCACGCGCAAAGCCTTATAGCCAGGACGAAGTGACGGAGGCCGTGGCCTCTCTGCACCCCGGCCTCGAACTGGCGGAGTGCCGCTTCATCCATGACGCGGCCTTTCCGCCACTGCCCGCCATCCTGGCCGACGGTGCGGGCTCGGGCACGATCATCTACGGCCCCGCGATCGAGAACTGGAAGACGCGCGACATCGCGGGCCAGGAGGCGACGCTCACGTCGAACGGCCGCCTGCGCCGCAAGGGCAAGGCGGCCGACGCACTCGACCATCCGATGGCGCCGGTCACCTGGCTCGCCAACGAACTCTCGCGTACCGGAGTCGGGATGAAAGCCGGCCAAATGGTGAGTACGGGAACATTGACGGGCATGTTGGCGCCCAAGCCGGGTGAGACCTACGTCGCCGACTTTGGCCCGTTCGGCGGGGTCACCGTCGCGTTCACGTAAACCGCATCGCCCGATCCTTCACCGAGCCATAGCGCAGGCTGACGAGGTCGAGCGCGTAGTTCTGGTAGAGCTTCCACGGCCGCTTGCTGCCCTGCTTGGGCTGGTGCGCCAGCGCGCGCTGGATGTAGCCCGAGGAGAAGTTGACCCACGGCTCCTCGGTGAGCGTCGGGTCGTCGTTGCGCGGTGTCGCCTGCCGGGCGCCCGTGCGGTCCATGTGGTTCAGCAGCCGGCAGACATATTCGCAGACGAGGTCGGCCTTCAGCGTCCACGAGGCGTTGGTATAGCCGAACACCGACGCGAGGTTGGGCACGCCGGAGTACATCATGCCCTTGTAAATCATGGTCTCGGGCGGCTTCACCTGATGGCCATCGACGACGAGCTTCGCGCCGCCCAGCGGCTGCAGCACCAGGCCGGTCGCCATCACGACCACGTCGGCCTCGAGTTCGCCGCCCGACTTCAGGCGAATGCCGGTTTCGGTAAATGTCTCGATGTGATCGGTGACGACCGAGGCCTTCTTCTTGCGAATGGCGCGGAACAGGTCGGCATCGGGCACCAGGCAGAGCCGCTGGTCCCACGGATTGTAGCGCGGCGTGAAATGCGTATCGACGTCGTAGTCCGGCCCCAGCATCTGCCGCACGCCTCCCAGGATCAGGCCCTTGACCTTCTCCGGCTTGCGCTTGCACATCTGGTAGAAATACATGCCGAGCAGCACGTTCTTCCAGCGCGTCAGCATGTAGGCGAGTTTGAGCGGCAGGCGGCGCCGGAGCTTGTTGGCGATCGGATCCTGCGCCGGGCGCGCCACGACATAGGTGGGCGAGCGCTGCAGCATGGTGACGTGCCCGGCGGTCTCCGCCATCGATGGCACCACGGTGACGGCCGTCGCGCCGCTGCCGATCACCACCACCTTCTTGCCTGCATAGTCGAGGTCTTCGGGCCAGTGCTGCGGGTGCACCACCCTGCCCTTGTAGCTCTCGATGCCGGCAAACTCCGGCACGTAGCCCTTCTCGTAACGATAGTAGCCACTGCACATCCACAGGAAGCCGCAGGAAATGAAGACGCGCTCCCTGTCCGGCCCGCGTTCCAGTTCGACCGTCCACCTGGCGTCGGGCGACGACCACGAGGCGCCGATCACGCGATGCTGGTAGCGGATCTTCTGGTCGATTCCGTGGTCGCTCGCGACCTCGCGGATGTAGGACAGGATCGCGGGCCCATCGGCGATCGCCTTGGCATCCTTCCACGGGCGGAAGCGGTAGCCCAGCGTGTACATGTCCGAATCGGAGCGGACGCCGGGATAGCGGAAGAGATCCCACGTCCCGCCGCTCGCCTGGCGCGCCTCGACGATGGCATAGCTCTTGGTCGGGCAATTCTTCTGCAGATGCCAGGCGGCGCCGATGCCCGAGAGGCCGGCGCCGACGATCAGAACGTCGACATGCTCGGTCTGTGCAGATTTGCGGGCAGAAACGTCAAGCGTGTCCATCGGGGCAACATCATCGAAGCTGCCTGCCAACGCAACCCCGCCCCTTCACCTGCGCCCCAAGTCCGCGTATCCTTGGTAATAATCCCGGTGTGGGGAAGCGAGACGATGTTCAAAGGGTTTGCGGTTTCCATGGCTGCGCTGGTGGCCGTCTTCAGCCTGTCCAACGAAGCGGCGGCGGCCGGCTCCTGCGACAACCTCGAGGGGCAGGACGTGGTGCTCGCGGGAACGGTCGACAAGGTCGCCGGCATCGGCGTGATCTTCTTCACGGACAGAAAGACCGGCTGCGACTTCGGCCTGGTTGCCTTTTCAAGCGACCCGCCCTGCAAGCAAGGCAACGCGATCGAGGTCAAGGGCAAGCTCAGGAAGAACGCCTACGTCAAAGGCATCTACGACATCGAACGCAACCGCCGCTCACCCGACGGCCTCGTCTGCCGCTAGAGACCGAGGCCGACCCTCAGACCGTCTCGCGCCGGCGCTTTCCGATCACGCCGCCGATCAACAGCGCCAGACACCCGATCATGGTGACGCCAGCCGCAATGGCGAGCCCCGTCCCGTAGCCGCCAAAACCGTCGCGCAGGAAGCCGAACAGCGCTGGTCCGAATGCCGAGGTGAATTGGATGACCGTGGCCGCGGCCCCATAGGTAGCGCCGAACGCGGCGGCGCCAAATTCGCGCCGCACCACGACAGGGCCCAGCGTGGTGACATGTCCGATGCCGTAGCCGTAAACCAGGCTGGCGGCGATCAGCACCGGCACCGTCGGCCAGAGCGCAATGGCCAGCAGCGCCGCTGACTGGGCCACCATCACGCAACAGGCCAGGTGCCGCGCCTGCACGCCATCGACGATGCGGGCCAGGATGAGGCGGCCCACGAACGCCGTGACTCCCGTGGCGCTCACAAGAAGTCCCGCACCCGCCGTTCCCAGCAGCGGTTCGGCCAGGGCGACGTGATGGGTGATGAAGCCGATCTGCACGGTGAGCCCCAGCGCGAAGGCCGCCGCGGTGCTCCACAGCAACAGGCGACTGTTCGCGGCCGTTGCGATCGGTGGCGCCAGCACGACGGTCTCGGTTTGCGCCGCCAGCGCATCGCCATCGCGCTGCAGGCCGATGTCCGCCGGGCCGCGGAAGCGCAGCACGCGCCAGATCAACGGCACGAGCAGCACTGCCACGACGATGCCGGCCGCGATCAGGCCGCGTCCCAGCCCGAGCGAGGCGATGGCCAGCAGCAACAGCGGCACGCCGGCAATGGCTCCGATGCTGGCGCCCATGATGGCGAGCGTCATCGAGCGCCCCTGGTGGCGTTCGAACCACGGCGCCACCGTCGTGGTGATGCCCGTCATCGACAGCGTCGACCAGCCGATGCCCAGCAACACGAAGCAGGGATAAAGCTGCCACGGCATCGAAACCTGGCCGATCAGGGCCACGCCTGAGGCCATGCAGGCAACGCCCAGCAGCAGCACGGGCCGGGGACCCCAGCGATCGATGCTGCGGCCGACCGGCCGCTGCACGGCCGCACTCACCAGGAAGAACAGCGTGATGGCTGTCGCCACATCGGCCACCGGCCAGCCGTGGGCGGCCGTGACGGCCTGCAGATAGACACTGGATCCGAACAGGCCCAGCGACCAGGCGCA
>CAMAYC010000133.1 GCA_945862125.1 Reyranella massiliensis 521 | reverse complement strand
AGCAGCGATCGGACGACCATCTCGATCCGCATATGCTCCCAGGCCACGAACACGAGGGCATCGTGCAGGTGCGGCTCGCCCAGCCGCCGCTGCAAACCATCGATGTCGGTGAAGCCGACACTGGCGTCGACCGGCAGGCCGAGCGCGATCGCGGTCGGCTCGATCGTCGCCAGCGGGCGGATATAGTCGAAGACACCGCCCGGGTCGCGAACCTTCGTCGCCGGATTGGGCGCGAAGATCGCGGCCGGCCGGCCGAAGCGCCGGGCCAGCACGGCCGGCAAAGCCAGCGCGCGGTTGAGCCCCTGGCAGTCGAGCTGGCCCAGGCCCGCCGCCGGCTTTTCACCGTGGCGCAGCAGGACGATGGTCTGGGTCGTGACGGGAGCTTGAGCCTGCGTTGCGGGGGCGGCGATGGCCAGGGCCGACAGGGCCAGAGCCACGCAGACGGCGGCGGTCGAATTTCTCAAGGTTCGGTCTCCCGGAAAGGTCTTCAGGCGGCAACCGGCTTCAGCGTCTCGTGAAGCCAGCGCGCGAGGCCGGTCATGCGCGCGTCCTCGTGCTGCTGGCCCATGAGCTGGATGCCCACGGGCATGCCGCCGACGCTCATCAGCGGCACGGTCACGACCGGGGCGAACAGCATCGAACTCGGCGCGTTGAAGACGAAGTCGCCGGTCGGCCGCGGCGCCAGCGGCTGGCCGGGGATGTCGCCCGCCCACAGCGGCGCGGGGCCGGGGCAGGCGAGCGTGATCGCCGCGTCCGCGAGCGGTGCCAGGGTGGCGTGCGTGTGCTGGGCCGTCTCGCGGGCAAGAAGCGCCATGCGATAGTCATCCGGCGTCATCGCCTCGGCCTTGGCCAGCGTGGCCTTGGCGCGCTCGCTGACGCCGGCCGGATCGTTGTCGACGATGCCGCGCTGGTACCAGCGGTTCTCCCAGCTCGTGACGCCGCCACACACCGCGCGGCCGTTGGCGATCGATTGTTCCAGTGCCTCGACCAGGGGATGTTCCTTGCGGCGGATCAAGGTGACGCCACCCTCGCGAAGCTGCTTCAGCACGGCGTCGAAGCCGGCCTTGGTCGCGTCGTCGACGGTCGGCCAGCCTTCCGTTTCCAGGACGATGAGCCGATTGGGCTTCACCGCGGCAGGCAGGGTCGACGGGCCGATCAGGCCGGCATGGCCACGGTCTCCACTGGCGCGGTTGGCGATCTCGATCGCGACCTGCCACATGTCTTCCAGGCAGCCGGCGTGCGGCCCGTGCGTGCTCATGCTGGTCGCCTGGCGTTCGCCGCGGTTGAGGCCGCCCTGCGTCGGCTTCAGCGCGAAGTTGCCGCAATAGGCCGCGGGCCGGATGATCGAGCCGCCGACCTGGGTGCCGATCGCGGCCGGCACCATGCGCGCGCCTACGGCCGCCGCCGAACCCGAGGACGAGCCGCCCGGCGTGCGGGCCGGATCGAACGGGTTGGTGGTCGGCCCCGGGTGCGAGCCGCCCAGTTCCGCCGTGACGGTCTTCGCCAGGATGACGGCACCGGCCTGGCGCAACGCCCAGACCGCCGCATTGTCGCGCTTGGGAAAGTTGCCCTTGAAAGCCTCGCAGCCCATCTGCGTCGGCATGTCTTTGGTTTCGAGCAGATCTTTAATGGCGACGGGCATGCCGTCGATGGGCGAGAGCGGCTTGCCCGCTTTCCAGCGCGTGGTGCTCGCATCGGCGGCGGCGCGCGCGCCCGTCTCGCTGATCGCCGTAAAAGCCTTCACCACCGGTTCGCGGCTCGCAATCGTCGCCAGGCAGCGCTCGAGATAGGCGCGCGGCGTGTCGCTTCCGCCGGCAAAGTGGGGCGTGGCATCGTGGAAGGTGAGCGGCTTGTAATCCCGGTACGCGGTCATGGCTCGTGCTCTTTCTCGTGGAGGTCGGGCGAGGCAGACCCTATCACGGTTCGGTGTCCGCCATGACGGGCGCGACGTTCGTTGAGCGACGCGCTAGGCTGGCGCGGAAACGAAAGGGAGCGCCATGAACTTCGCGGGCATGAACATTCTCGCCATCGGGCTCGCTGCGGTGGCAGGCTTCGCCTTTGGCGCGGTCTACTACATGTCGCTGTCCAGGCAGTGGCTGGCGGCGATCGGCAAGACCAAGGAGGAGATTTCCGGCAAGCGCTCGATCGCGCCGTTCATCACCTCGTTCGTGGCGCTCGTGGTGATGGCCTGGGTGCTGGCTGGCACGCTCGGCCACCTCGGCCCGGGGCAGGTGACACTGAAGAACGGCGTCATCTCGGCCCTGTTCGTCTGGGTGGGCTTCGTCGCCACGACGGTTGCCGTCAACAACGCCTTCGGTGGCCGCAAGCCGATGCTGAGCGTGATCGATGGCATCCATTGGCTGGGTGTGCTCGTTGTACAAGGGGCGATCATCGGCGCGATGGGTGTGTGATGGCATTGAAACGTCCCCGGATCGAAGGCTACGCGGTGATTTCCAGGGAAGGGATGATCGCCAAGAGCGATGGGTCCTTCCCCGACGAGATCAAGATCGAGGCGGATCACAAATTCTACCAGGACTCGGTCGACCGGGCCTCGGCGGTCGCCAACGGCCGGCATTCGGCCGAGGGTGGCTCCAAGGAAAAGACGCGCCGGCGGATCATCCTGACAAGGCGCGTGCAGCGCGTGGTCGTCGACCCCAACAATCCGCTGGCGGTCCTGTGGAACCCCGGCACGGCGCCATTCGAGGAAGCCTGGCAGCGGCTGGGCATCGATGATGGGACCCTGGCCGTGGTGGGCGGCACCGACGTGTTCGCCCTGTTCCTCACGATCGGATACGACGCCTTCTTTCTCACACGCGCTGAAGCGAGCGTCCCGCGCGGCCGTCCGGTGTTTCCCGGCGTCAGCAAGGACGTGCCGCCGTCGGAAATTCTGACCAGGCACGGAATGGTGCTGCGCAGCACGCGCACGCTCGACGCCGCCACCAACACGGTGCTCGAGGAGTGGGGCCCGAAGGCCTGACGGCTCTAGCGGCTCAGAACGCCCTCCTCAAAAGTCGACGACCAGCCCGTCGTGGGCCGCCTCGCAGGCGATCTCCTGCTGGCGGCCCAGCAGCTCGGCGCTCATGTGGGTGACGATGGTGCGCCTGGCCCCGATCTCGGGCAGGCGCTTCATGAGCGTGGTGTAGTCGACGTGGTACTTCATCACCTTGTCGAAGAAGTAGGCCTCGCAGATGAAGAGGTCGGCGTCGCGGCCGGCCGGGATCAGCTCGTCGACCCATTCGGTGTCGCCCGAGTAGGTGAGAGTCTTGCCTTCGGTTTCGATGCGGAGCGCATAGGACGGCGCGCCGCTGTAATGCTTCATCAGATAGGGTGTGACGGCGAGCGCATTCAGCTCGACCCGCCGGTGCAGCTCGAGCTCGCGGATAGTGAGCTCGAACTTGCGCGGCGCCTTGGTCGAGCCCGCGAACATCGCTTCCATCACGATCATCAGCCGCTCCTCGAAGCCCGGTGGGCCGGCCAGCAGCAGCGGCGCCGTGCGCCGGCTCACGAGCTGGGCATCGAGCAGGAAGAAGGGCAGGCCGGCGAAGTGATCGCCGTGCAGGTGGCTCACCAGCACGGTCGAGACGGCATTGGGCTCGACGCCCCACTTGCGGATCGCCACCATCGAGGAGGCGCCGCAATCGATCAGCACGTTGCCGTGCGCCTGGCGCTCGAGATGGAAGCAGGTGTTGAAACGGCCGCCGCTGCCGAAGGCATCGCCGGAACCGAGGAACTGCAGGCGCATCGGGCCGTTACGGCGCCTGTTCCAGGCTCGACACTTCGTTGGTGAGCGTCGTGCGGCGCATGTCGCGGACTTCTGTGGGGTCGTAACGCCGGGCGCGGTGCATGGTGACACGGTTGTCCCACATCACGAGGTCCCATGGCTTCCAGACATGGGCATAGACGAACTGCCGCTGCGTCGCATGCTCCGTGAGGTCGCGCAGGAAGGCGCGGGCCTCGGGGACCGGCCAGCCTTCGATGCCGCCGGCGTGGGAAGCGAGATAGAGCGAGAGCCGGCCGGTGTTGGGATGGCGCCGCACCAGGCGCTGGCGCACGGGCGCCCATTTCTGGCGCTCGGCCTCGGTGAAATCGTCAAACCCCAGAATGCCGCGCGAAAAAACCTGGCTGTGGGCGCAGACGAGATCGTGGACCTCGCGCTTGGTCGCCTCGTCCAGCGCATCGTAGGCCGCGCGCATGTCGGCGAACTCGGTGTTGCCGCCGGTCGGCGGGATCTTGCGGGCCGACAGCAGCGAATACTTGGCGGGCACTTCTTTGAACGAACTGTCGGAATGCCAGAGCTGGTTGCCCAGGCCGAACAGGCGCCGGCGGTCGTCGCGCGGCAGAACCTCACCATGCTTGTCGAGGTTGGAGATGTCGTTCAGGTCCATGCTGACGCGGCGGTCCTGGGGCGCCGCGATGTCGCCGGTCGCCTGCTCGAGCGGCCCGAGCTGTCGGCTGAAGGCGAGCTGCTGGTCGTCGCTGAGCTGCTGGTCGTGGAACACCAGCACGCCGTACTGGTCCATGCCGGCATGGATGGCAGCGACCTCATCGTCGGACAGCGGACGTGTGAGGTCTATGCCGGACGCAACACCCGCAAAGAACGCCCGGGCCTCTGGATCGATCGGCTTGATGGCGAGGGTCATGATGAGCCCATTCTAGCGCGAGTCGGGAGAGCCCGCGAGGGAGGCGGGCCGCACTTTCGGGAGTGCCGACCACTCTGCGAACAGGCGGCCGTTGTCCTGGTTGAAATGCTCGTCGAGCACCCGGGACGAGGCGATGCGTTCGACGCGGAAGTTGCGGTAGTCGGCGCGCAACTCGCACCAGGCTCCGATCAGGGTGACGTCGACGTAGTAGGCCATGGCGATCGGCCAGATGGTGCGGTTGGTGCGGCGGCCCTTCTCATCGGCATAGGCGATATGGAACTTGCGCGAGTCGCGGATGGCTGCCCGCAGTTCGGCCATGTCGACGCCCTCGGCCACGACAGCGTCGCCCTCGGAGACGAAGATCGGCGAAGACGCCAACGAGGCCCGCAACGCCTCGGGCAGCACCACCGTCACCTTGGCCAGCACGCTTCCGGCCGCCTCCTGCAATTTGGGATCGCGCAACCGGCGGACCATCCGGGCACCCACGGCGATGGCCTCGACCTCGTCGATGCTGAACATCAGGGGCGGCAGGTCGAAGCCCTTGCGCAGCACGTAGCCGATGCCGGCCTCGCCATCGATCGGCACGCGCCGGGCCTGCAGGGTGGCGACGTCGCGATAGATGGTGCGCGGCGTGACTTCGAGCCGCGCCGCCAGCATCGCCGCGGTCACGACCCCGGGGCTGCTGCGCAGGATCTGGATGATGTCGAACAGACGGTCGGCACGGCGCATTTGCTGAGAATATCACTGCTGACACAACGTTGTCAGGAGGGGCCCGTCATAAGAGCGCTCTCGCATCGACGGAGTGCCAAATGCCGACCGACTGGATCCCCAGGGAATCGCTCGCCGCCTTCAACGAGGGCTTCGTCGTGGCCATCATGCTGGAGGCCAACGACGGCGACATCGACAAGGTGGTCGACATCCAGCGCTGGCTGACGCCGCTCTCGATGGCCGAGCCGGGCGCAAAACTCTTCCTGCCGTATCAGTCACCGACCAATCCGGCGCTGTTCTTCGTGTTCGAGCTCTATGTCGATGAAGCGGGATGGGCAGCGCATCAGGAGACCGAGCATTTCAAGAAGGCGATCCCCGAGCTTCTGCCGCTCCTGAAGCGGCGCGAGCGCCTCCCGTTCGTCCCGTTCCTGTAGGTCACATGCTGCGGCAAACCTGGCTCGGCACGGCGCTGATTGCCGCATCGGCCGTCGTGTTCAGTACCGCTGGCCTCTTCACACGCCTGATAGATCTCGACGCCTGGACGATGCTGTTCTGGCGCGGCCTGTTCGGCGGGTTGTCGGTCGCGGGCTACGTGGTCTGGCGCGAGGGCCGGGGTGCCCCGGCGACGTTGCGCGCCATCGGCCGCGACGGGTTGCTGGTCGCCCTCTGCTCGGCGCTGGCCACTGTCTGCTTCATCAATGCGCTTCGGCTCACCAGCGTGGCCGACGTGCTGGTGATCGGTGCCACCGCGCCGTTCCTGACGGCGGCCATGGCCTGGGCGTTGCTCGGCGAACGCGAGGACATGACGACCCTGATCGCCAGTCTCATGGCCGTGCTGGGCGTCGTGGTCATGGTGGGTGGCGTGCAGGAGGAGGGCCGCCTGCTGGGCAATCTGCTGGCGCTCGGCATGACTGGGTTCCTGTCGCTGATGATGGTGATCCTGCGCAAGCGGCGCGGCATCGACATGCTGCCGGCGACGGGACTTTCGGCCTTTGTCTGCGCCGCGATCGTGCTGCCGTTCGCCCATCCTGCCGTCGCGCAGGGCAGTACCTTCGCCCTGCTCGTCCTGTTCGGCGCAGTCCAATTCGGCCTTGGCTTGATCCTGATGACGCTGGGGAGCCGGCCGGTCTCGGCCACGCGCGTGGCGTTGATCAGCGTCCTCGACACGCCGCTCGCGCCGCTCTGGGTGTGGCTGGCGTTCGGCGACGCTCCCGCCATCGCCACCATGGCCGGCGGGGCGATCGTGATGGCGGCGGTGGTCGGCGATATCGCGGTCCGGAGGCGCGGGGCCGCCGATCAGGCCGGCAGCTTGTAATCCTCAAACTGCTTGCGCAGCGCGGTCTTCAGGATCTTGCCGGTGGCGCCGTGCGGGATGGCGTCGATGAACTGCACGTCGTCGGGCATCCACCACTTGGCGATCTTGCCGTCGAGGAATTTCAGCACCTCGGCCTTGCCCACCTGGGAATCGGGCCGGCGCACCACGATCAGCAGCGGCCGCTCGTCCCACTTCGGGTGCGGCACGCCGATCACCGCGGCCTCGGCCACGCCGGGGCAGCCCATGGCGGCGTTCTCGAGGTCGATCGAGGAGATCCACTCGCCGCCCGACTTGATCACATCCTTGGAGCGGTCTGTGATGACGACCGAACCGTCGGATTCGATCTTGCAGACGTCGCCGGTGTGGAACCAGTCGTCCTCGACGAACTGGCTCCTGCCTTCGCCCTTCATGTAGCCCGAGACGATCCACGGCCCGCGCACCACCATGTTGCCCGAGACGCTGCCGTCGAGCGGAAGGTCCTGGCCGGCATCGTCGACGATCTTCATCTCGACGCCGAACACAGGCCGGCCCTGCTTGGCGGTGATGGCGAAGCGCTCGGCGTCGGGCAGGGCGCGTTCGCCGCGATTGAAGCGGGTCAGCGTGCCGAGCGGGCTCATCTCGGTCATGCCCCAGCCCTGGGCCACCTCGATCTCGTGCTCCTTCCAGAAGCGCTCGATCATGGCGAGCGGCACGGCCGAGCCGCCGATCAGCGAACGCTTGACCGACGACATCTTGAGCTTGTTCTGGGCGCAGTAGTCGAGCAGCGCGAGCCATACCGTGGGCACGCCGGCGCTGAGGGTCACCTGCTCCTTGTCGAGCAATTCATAGATGCTGGCGCCGTCGAGCTTGAAGCCGGGGAACACCAGCTTGGCGCCGCAGATCGGGCCGGCATAGACGAGGCCCCAGGCATTGGCATGGAACATCGGAACCACGGGGAGGATCGTCGTGTCGGGATCGAGTGCCAGCACAGGGCCCGAGCACATCATCATCGAGTGGATCATCGTCGAGCGATGCGAGTAGAGCACGCCCTTGGGATTGCCCGTGGTGCCCGAGGTGTAGCAGAGCGATGACGCCGTGCGCTCGTCGAAGTCGGGCCACTTCAGTGTGCCGGGCTTGTCGGCGATCAGCTCCTCGTAGCACAGCAGTTTCGGGATCTTGGACGAGGCGGGCATGTGGGCGCGGTCGGTCATGACCACGACATGCTTCACCGTCTTCAGATTCTCCCACACGCCCTCGACGATCGGCAGGAGGTTGAGGTCGACGAAGATGATCTGGTCCTCGGCGTGGTTGGCGATATAGGCCACATGCTCGGGCGCCAGGCGCGGGTTGAGCGTGTGCAGCACCGCGCCGATGCCGGAGATGCCGAAGTAGAGCTCGAAATGGCGGTAGGTGTTCCAGGCGATGGTGCCGACGCGGTCGCCGAGCTTGATGCCCAGACCCTGCAGCGCCTCGGCCAGCTTCTTGGCGCGCTTCTGGGCGTCCTTGTAGCCATAGCGGTGGATCGGCCCCTCGACGGTGCGCGAGACAATCTCGACCTCGGGATAGGCGGCGGCGGCGAAGTCGATGATCTGCGAGATCAGCAGCGGACGATCCTGCATCAGGCCGAGCATGGCGATTCCTCTTCGTTTCTTAAGTGCGCCGCTCCAGATGAAGGCTCCTGAGCGACGACAACGTCTTGATGTCTGGTTCTAGACCGAGACCCTGCCCGCCGGGAAGGGACACGCTGCCGTCGCGCACGGTCAAAACGTCGCCCAGCAGACCTTCGCGCAGTGGATTGGGATTGGCGTCGACTTCCAGCAGGCCGGGACCACGCACCGCCGCCAGCAGATGCAGTGAATGCACGAGGCCGATCGCGCCGCCCAGGAAATGCGGGCAATAGCTGCGGCCGGCGGCCAGCGCCGCGCGCGCCACGGGCAGGCAGCCGGAATGGCCGCCCCACTTGGCGGCGTCGGGCTGGATGACGCCGAACAGGCCTGAGTCGATCGCCTCCTGGAAGGGACCGGCGCCGCGCAGGTTCTCGCCGGCGGCAAGCTGGGTCGGCGCGGCAGCAGCCACCTGCGTCCACTCGGCCATTGGCCGGTCGGCCAGCAACGGCTCCTCGATCCAGTAAAGGCCGAACTCGGCAAGCTTAGGCGCCAGCGCGCTGGCGGTGCGGAGATCCCAGCCCTGGTTGACGTCCACCATCAACCGCTCGCCCGCCTTCAGTTCCCTGGCCACCGGTCGCAGCGAGCCGAGGTCGGTCTCCTCGCCGAAGCCGACCTTGATCTTGTAGGCGCAATAGCCTGCCGCGCGCATGCGCCCGACGGTGTCGTAGGCGGCGCGACCGGGATTGAGCCCCGAGGCGTAGACCGGTACCGGCGATCCATCCGTGCCACCGAGCGCCCGCCACAGCGGCAGGCCGCGCTTGCGGGCGCGCAAATCGTGGATCGCGAGGTCGAGCCCGGCCGCCGCGGCCGAGAGAGCGCCGGCGTCACCGCTCTGCACGCGCAGCACATGGAGCGCGCGGTCGAGGTCGCTCCATAGCGCCGCGGGATCGTCGAGGGACTTCCCCAATACGCGCGGCGCCAGGATGTCGGCGAACAGCAGCGCGCGGTGCTCGGCGGCGGCATTGGGGAAGTTGCACCAGATTTCGCCCCAGCCGCGCGCGCCGTCGGAATCCTCCACGCGCACGAACACCGCCACCCGCTCGGTCATGATGCCGAAGGAGGTGCGGACAGGCTCCTTGATGGGCGTGCGAAAGACGTGGGCTTCGACGCGGGCGAGCGTTGCGGTCATTCCGCCGCTTGCTCGCTCAGCAGGTCATAGGTGCGCTTCTGGTACAAGGTCATGTAGTCGGTGTACCACGTCGTTGGATACTTGGGCGGCTGGTCCGGCCCGACGGTGGTCGGCACCGCCGCAATCGGCCAGTCGATGTTGCTGTCGCAGAAGAAGGCCAGCGCGTAGCGCTCGCCGCCGCTCCGGTTGACCGCGCGGTGCGGCGTGGCGAGGAAGAAGTCGTTGGTCCAGCGCCGCAGCAACTGGCCGCCGTTCACGACATAGGCGCCGGGAATGGCCGGGGCGTCGATCCATTGCCCGCTCTGCGTGCGGATCGACAGGCCCGGCACGTCGTTGGGTGCGAGCAGCGTCAGGAAACTCGTGTCGGTGTGCGGGGCGATGCCGAATTCGTCGTCGAGGCCCGAGTCCTGGTGAGGATAGTGCGTCATGCGGAGCTTGTATTGCGCCTCGCGGAAAGGGCCGTCGAAATACGCCGCCGGCAGGCCGAGGGCGAGGGCGTAGAGCGGCACCAGGCTCTGCACCAGCCGCTCCATCGACTCGCAGTAGGCGACGACGGTCTCGCGAAACCCCGGCAGGTCGGCGGGCCAGCGGTTGGCACTGCGGAAGCGCCGGCCGGCCAGGACATCCGGATGATCGTCTGGCAGGTCGCGCGCCACGAACAAGGCCTCGTTGAGGTTGGGCCGGGTGACGGTCTGCACCGTGGAGGTACGCAGCGTGTCGCCGCGCATCGGCAGGTAGCCGACATTGTGCCTGTCGATGCGGATTTCCATCTTCCGCTCGAGCGGCAAGTCATGGAAGCGCGCGGCCTGCTCGAAGACACCGCGACTCTGCACTGCCGGGATGCCGTGGTTGATGATGAAGTAGAAGCCGATGCTGGTCAGCGCGAAGCGGAGTTCGGCCGCGGTGCGCTCCATCGCACCCGGCTCGCCACCGAGATAGGGGCCGAGATCGACGACGGGTATGATTTCCGTCGCGCTCATTCCGCCGCTTGCTGGCCGGCGTCGTTCAGCACGTCGTAGTTCCGCTTGAGGTACCAGGTCATGTAGTCGCTGTACCAGGTCGTCGGATACTTCGGCGGCTTGTCGGGTCCGACGGTCGTCGGCACGGCGGCGACCGGCCAGTCGATGCCGCTGTCGCAGAAGAAGGGGAGCGCATAGCGCTCGCCGCCACTCTTGTTGATGGCGCGGTGCGGCGTCGCCAGGAACAGGTCGTTGGTATAACGCTGCAGCATCTGTCCGCCGTTCACGACATAGGCATTGTCGATGGCGGGTGCGTCGATCCAGTTGCCGCTCTGCGTGCGGATCGACAGGCCCTGCACCCTGTTTGGCGCCAGCAGGGTCAGGAAGCTCGTGTCGGTATGCGGCGCCAGGCCGAATTCGTCGTCGACCGGACCTTCCTGCGGCGGATAGTGCGTCATCCGCATGGAGAACATCGGCTCGGAAAAGGCCGTGTCGAAATAGTTGGCCGGCAGGTCGAGCGCGCGGGCGTAGAGCCGCACCATCTTCTGCACCAGCCGCTCCATATCGTTGCAATAGCCGACCACCGTGTCGCGGAAGCCCGGCAGGTCGGGCCAGCGGTTGAGCCCACGGAAACGGCGACCCGACAGCACGTCGGGGTGATCGGGCGCCATCTCGCGCTTCACGAAGAAGGCTTCGTTGAGATTGGCCTTGGTGCCGGTCTGCACGGTCGAGGTGCGGAGTGTATTGCCGCGCATCGGCAGGTAGCCGGTATTGTGCTGGTCGAGCTTGAACTCGAGCTTCTTTTCAACCGGCTGTTCGTGGAAGCGCTTCACCTCGGCGAACATGGCCGCGATCTTCTCCCGCGCGATGCCGTGATTGACGATGAAGTAGAAGCCGATTTCGGTCAGCGCGAAGCGGAGTTCCTTCGCGGTGCGGTCCATCGCACCCGGCTCGCCGGCGAGATAGGGTCCGAGGTCGACAATGGGGATGGTTTCGGTCGCCACGACTTGCTCCCTCTTTGGCTTCACAATCGCCGCCTGGATGGACGATACTGCCGCAAAGGACATGTGGTCCAGCGGGCAAGGAGCCATTCCGGAACATGAGCGATCACTATGTCCTGCACGTCCAGTCGAGCCTCACGCTGCTCCAGGCCGAAAGCATGATCGATGGCGCGTTGCAGGCTGCGCGCGCGGCGGATCTGCTGCCGCTCACCGTGGCGGTGCTCGATTCGGGCGGTCATCTCGTGGCGTTCAAGCGCGAGGACGGCTGCGGCGTGCTGCGCTTCGACATCGCGTTCGGCAAGGCATGGGGCGCGTTGGGCATGGGAATTTCCAGCCGGACCATCCGCGACCGGCTAGGCAACCGGCCGGCCTTCCAGGGTGCGCTCGCGGCGGTCTCGGGTGGTCGCTTCGTGCCCGTGCCGGGCGGCGTGCTGGCGCTCGGTGGCGCGCGCAACGTCGTCGGCGCGATCGGCATCAGCGGCGATGCCTCGGATCGCGACGAGTATGCTGCCATCATGGGCGTGCGTGCGGCCGGACTCGCTTGCCACCCGGATGAACCCGCCGAGAACTGGCGTTCGGCCGGACTTTAGAATCCGCACGGAGGAACCATCATGCATCGTCGTACCCTGCTTGCCGTTGCCGGTGCGTCGCTCGCCGCGCCTTCGATCGTGCCCTCGTCGATTGCCTTGGCCCAAGCCTGGCCGGCGCAGCCGATCCGCCTGATCGTGGCCTTTCCACCGGGTGGACCGACCGATGTCTACGGCCGCCTGTTCGGTGAGCGGCTCGGCCGCGCGCTCGGCCAGCCGGTGGTGATCGAGAACAAGGCCGGTGCCGCCGGCGTGATCGGCACGCTGGGCGTCGCGCGCGCCAAGCCCGACGGCTACACACTGGTATTCGGCACCGGCTCGACGCAGGCGCTCTATGCCTCGATGGCGGCCAAGCCGGAGTATGACGTGTTGAAGGACTTCACCTACGTCGCCCACATCGGCGGCGGCCCGGCGGCCTTCGTCGGCAATCTCGCGCAGCCCGATACGCTCAAGGGTCTGCTCGATGCGGCGCGCGCCAAGCCCGGGGCGCTGAGCTACGGCTCGCCCGGCACCGGCACGCTGCTGCACCTGACGACGGAGCGCCTGAAGGCTGCGGCCGGCGGCGTCCAGATCACGCATGTGCCCTACCGCGGCAGCGGGCCGGCGATGAACGACCTGCTGAGCGGCCAGATCGCCATGGTGACGACCACGCTGGGAAGTGCGCTGCCCTTCCACAACTCGGGCAAGGCGCGGCTGCTCGCGGTCGCCACCGCGCAGCGCACGGCGCTGGCGCCCCAGGTGCCGACGGTGTCGGAGACGTTGGGCGGCGCGCCCTTCGAGGCCGTGCTGTGGCATTGCCTCGCCGGACCGGCGGGCCTACCGCCCGAGGTGGTGGCGCGGCTTGCCGCGGCAACGCGCGAGACGATGAATGATCCCGCGCTGCTGAAGGCGCTTGCCGAGCAGGGCATCGTGCCAGTCGTCGACTCGACACCTGAGTCGACGGTGGCCTTCGTACGCGCCGAGGCTGAGCGTTGGGCGCCGATCGTCAAGGCCGCCGACATCAAGATGGAGTGACAGAACATGATCGCGGGTCTTCTGGCGCTCGTCGTCTCCGCCCTGTTCGCCGGCGCGGCCCTCTATATCAACGTCGCCGAACAGCCGGCGCGGCTGATGCTCGATGATCGCGCGCTGCTTGCCCAATGGAAGCCGGCCTATGCCCGCGGGTTCACCATGCAGGCGACGCTTGCCGTCGTCGGATTTCTGCTGGGCGTCGGTGCGTGGTGGACGACGCGGGAGGTGATGTGGCTCGCAGGTGCCGTCGTCCTTCTGGCCAACTGGCCCTACACGCTGCTGATCATCATGCCGGTCAACCACAAGCTGAACGC
>CAMAYC010000132.1 GCA_945862125.1 Reyranella massiliensis 521 | reverse complement strand
CCTCAGACGTCCGGCCGAGGGCTGCACCGTGAAACGAACCGCCGGGAGATTTGTTCGTAGGTGGTGTCGCCGGTCCTCGTCTCGAGGATGGCGTCGCGCGCCTCCGGCACGACGATCGTCGCGCGGTTCATCGTGCCGCCGCGACAGGTCAGCAGCTGGCGCACGGGCGCCGCCGTGGCGCGGCCGACGCCGCGGAGAGGCTCCCGAAGCTCATGGACCCGGTCGTGATCCGACGCCGGCCAGGCATCGCAGCGGTCGTTGTCGGCCCTCAGCCAGAGGCGAATCTCGCCGTCCGGCACGCAGGACATTTCCTCGATTACGTCGCTGCTCTGGAACCCCACCGTCAGCCGCTCGGGGCAAAGCTCATAGACGAGCACGTTCATGCCGCCCATACCGGCGTCGAGGATACCGCCCTGGCAGCCGCCGGCCTGCGCGCCTGCCGACATCGCGATCAGGGCCACGCCGAGAGCGCCCCCTTTCAGCCTGCCGACCCTGCGCCGCATGACGATCCTCCCGGGACGACGCCCCTATCGGTTCTCCGCGACCGGGTCCTCGACCACGGTCATCGTGTCGCGCAAAAAATCCAGTTCGGCGACCCGTTCCTTGAAGCGCGCGAGATCCCGGCCGGCGAGGCGGGTCCGCTCCGCCGTGCGCGCCATGGTGAGGGGATTCACAGGCCGGCCGTGGCGATGCAGCTCGAAGTGCAGGTGCGGGCCGGTCGAGAGGCCGGTGCTGCCGACGAAGCCGATCACCTGGCCCTGACGCACGCGCACGCTGCGGCGCACGCCCGGCGCGATGCGCGACATGTGGGCATAGCCGGTGGCGAGGCCGCCATCGTGGCTGATCTTGACCCATTTGCCGTAGCCGCCGTTCGGCCCGGCCTCGACCACCCGGCCGGCGCCGGCGGCGAGGATCGGCGTGCCGGGGGGCGCCGCGAAGTCGACGCCGGCGTGCAGCCGCGTGAACTTCAGGACCGGGTGGCGGCGCAGGCCGAAGCGCGAGGAGATGCGGCTCATGTTGAGCGGCGTGCGCAGCAGCGCCTTGACCACGCTCTCGCCGGCGCGGTTGTAGAAGAATTCCTCGCCGGCCTCCGGCTTGAAGCGGTAGAGGCGGAAGCTCTCGGCGCCGCCGCCGGTGGTGAGCTCGGCCCACAGCACGCGGCCGGCATCGACCTCATGGCCGTCGCTGGTCCAGGAGCGCTCGATCATCACGTCGAAGCGGTCGCCGGTCTTGATGTCGTGCTGGAAGTTCACGTCCCAGGAAAAAGCGCGCAGCATTTCCGCCAACGGCGCGCGCGGCACGCCGGCGGCTTCGGCGCTGGCGATTACCGAGCCCTCGACCTCGCCCGAGGCGCGCTGCAGCTTCGAGGTGACCTCGAAGACCTCCTCCTCGACACTGTAGTCGCCGTCCTCCTCGCGCTCGAGCGTGATCTCGCGCCGGGGCTCGGGCCGGATCGTGAGCGCGAGCAGGAGTGCCTTGGCGCCGGCGTCGGCGGCGGGCCGGATCCTGAGGGTGATGGCCTGGCCGATCGGCAGGCTCTTCAGGCGCACATGCTCGGCCAGGGTCGCGACGGTGTTGCCGACATCGCCGGTGGCAACGCCCAACCGGTGCAGGACTTTCGCGACCGAATCGCCCTTGGCGAGGCGCACCAGCATTTCAAGCGAAGGAGGCTGGAGGGAAGTCGAAGCCTGCTCCACGCGCGCCGCCGCCAGGATGTCCCCGGATGTCGGTGGGTCCGGGGGGGAATCTGGCGGCGTATCGAGCACGAGGAACGACGGCAGGAACGCCGTCTCCGGCATCGGCGTTCCCGATTCTGGATACGATTCCAGATCGATGACCGGCCGAGGCGCGGCCGCACCTTCCCTCGAGGCTGCGGGCTCGAGGAAGAAGCGGACCATCGCCCAGCCGACGGTCGACAGGATGGCAACGACGCAGACCCCGACACTGAGCTGTCGCCAGACATGGCCCCGAACTCGACCAATGGAAAGGCTTTCGCGGGACGATCGTCGATCGAGCATCCGTGGTCCTCGAGTTAAATGGCTTGAGGGAAAGGGCCTTGAGGGGTCCCGGCCGAGATTTGGTCAGAAACTTGGCGGCAATGTGGTGGGGTGGCCTCTCTGCGAACGTGGGTGGGGATAAATCAAAGCCCCTCGTTCGGAATCTGCAGGATCCGTCCGCAATGCTTGCAATGGACGGCATCGAGATCGTGCACCAGGAGGGCGCAGTCGGGACATTCGAAACGTACCTTGTTGGGCCGGAAGATGGCCTGCAACAGCCGCAGGAAGAGCCCGACACCGACCACCATGATGACCACCGCGAGCAGCCGGCCGCCCGCCCCTTCCAGCGTGATGTCGCCGAATCCGGTCGTGGTGAGGGTGGTGATGGTGAAGTAGAGCGCGTCGACGTAGCCCGAGATCTTGGGGTTGATGCGGTACTGCGTGACATAGACGACCGACGTCACGACGAAGATGAAGACGCCGAGATTTACCGTGCGCTGGATGATGTCCTCGTGCAGGCGGAACCACGGCGCGTCGGCCCGCAGGTCGCGCAGCAGATGGTAGGAGCGCAGCAGGCGAAGCGCCCGGGCGATCCGGAGGAAGGCGAGATTCTCGAGGAAGACGGGCAGCAGCAGGGAGCAGATCACCACGAGGTCGGTCGCGGTGGTGAAACTGAAGAGGTGGCGCAGCGGCGCGCGCTGGGCGGCCAGGCGCGCTGCGAACTCGACCGACAGAAGGACACCGAGGGCGACGTCGAGGGCAATCATCCATGGCTGGTGGCCGCCCAGCGGCGAGACCAGGAACACGGCGATGGTCACGATGTCGAAGCCGATCAGCGCATAGCGGAACCGACGCGCCCGGGCGTCGTCGCCGAAGTAGAGGCGATGGAGCTTTTCGCGGATACCAGAGGTCGCCATGCAAGAGCATGCTACTCTTTCAGGGCATGGACCGAGACATAAAACCGGGCAGGTGGATCGCTAAGCCTCCAGCATCTGACGGACCTTGTTCGCCAACGCCTGCATGGCGAAGGGCTTGGTCATGAGCTCCATGCCTGGCGGCAGACGGCCCTCGCCGGTTCCGGCGCCAATCCCGGCGTTCTGGGCATAGCCCGTGATCAGCAGCACCTTGAGATCCTTCCGGTGGGTACGCACGGCTTCGGCGAGTTGTTGGCCGTTGATGCCACCGGGAAGTCCGACATCGCTGATCATCAGGTCGATGCGCGCGCCGGACTGGACGATCTCCAGCGCCGACGGACCGTCGATCGCCTCGACCACGCGGTAGCGCGCTTCGGTCAGGACCTCCTGGACCAGCATGCGCACCGTCGCCTCGTCGTCGACGACAAGCACGGTCTCGCCATCACCCTCTTCGACGGCCTCCTCCGCGACCGTCGCGAGGGCGTCCATCTCGCCCGCGAAGCGCGGCAGGAAGAGGCGAAAGGTGCTGCCCCTGCCCACCTCCGACGTCACGCGCACCTGGCCGCCGGACTGGCGCACGAAACCATAGATCATGGACAGGCCGAGGCCGGTGCCCTGCCCCAGAGGCTTGGTCGTGAAGAAGGGGTCGAAGGCGCGCGACATTGTGTCGGAGGTCATGCCCGCGCCGGTATCCGACACGCAGAGCGACACATACTCGCCGGGCGCCAGGTCCCGCTCCTTCGCCGCCTCCTCGTCCAGCGGCTCGTTGGCGGTGCGGATGGTGAGCGTGCCGCCGTCCGGCATGGCATCGCGGGCATTGATGCAGAGGTTGAGCAGTGCGCTCTCGAGCTGCGAGGGATCGACCCGCGTCAACCAGAGACCGCCCGCCGCCGTAACCTGGACCGAAATGTCGGGTCCCACCGTGCGACGCACCAGATCCTCCATGCCGGCAATCAGGCGATTGAGGTCGGTCGGCCGGGAGTCGAGGGTCTGGCGGCGCGAGAAGGCCAGCAGGCGGTGCGTGAGCGTGGCGGCGCGATTGGCGGCATCGGTCGCCGCCCTGGCGAAGCGTTCCACATCGCCGATGCGGCCGGTCGCGATGCGATGCTGGATCCGGTCGAGGGACCCGATGATGGCCTGCAAGAGGTTGTTGAAATCGTGGGCGATGCCGCCGGTGAGCTGGCCCACCGCCTCCATCTTCTGCGATTGCCGCAGCTGCTCGCCGGCCTCGGCCAGCGCCGCCGTGTGCTCGTCGAGCCGTTGCTCGAGCAAGGCCTCGGCATTCTTCTGGTCGTCGACGTCGGTGTTGGTGCCGATCCAGCGAACGACGCTGCCGTCTTCGTCGCGCAACGCCACCGCGCGCGCGATGTGCCAGCGCCAGACGCCGTCGTGGCGGCGCAACCGGAACTCCACTTCGTAATCGATTCCCGTTGCGACCGACGCCTGCCAGCGCCGCTCGACTTCTGCGACGTCGTCGCGATGGACGACGGAAGCCCATTCGGCGCCATCCAGATCGCCCGGCCCGGCGCCGCTGTAGGCGTAGACCCGGTCGTTGAACCAGTCGAGGCGGCCGTCGGGGTTGGACGTCCAGACATGGTTGGGCATGGCCTGCGCCAGGGTGCGAAACTGCGCCTCGTTGGCGCGAATTTCCGCCTCGGCCCGCGCGCGCTCGACGTGAGCCCAGGAGCGCTGGGTGACTTCCGTCAGCAGCGCCAGCTCGTGCGACGCCCAGACGCGTGGCGCCCTGTCGTGGATCGCGATCAGCGCGGTCAGGCGGCCCTGGATGACCAGCGGCATGCAGAGGGTGGCGGCGATGCCGACACTGCGAAAGGCGGCCGCCTCCTCCGGCGCCAGTTCGGCGAGATTGTCATTCACGATCAGCGGCAGGCCAACCGAGAGATTCTCGACGGCGCGCTGGCCAAAGTCGGAGAGCCTGTAGCGCCCAACGATGGTCGAGGAGCCGGGAGCAACCCAGTCGCCCCGGATGGTGAAGCCATCTTCGTCGGCGTCCACATCGGCATAGGCACAGATCGATACGCCGAGGAATTCGCCCAGCATGCGCGTGGTGGTCGCCAGAATGGCGTCGGCATCGAGGCTGCGGGCGGTCTCCTTGTTCAGTGCATCGAGGAAGCGCAGCCGCTGCTCGTTCTCGCGCTGGGCCCGCGCGCCGCGGGCCCGCTCGGAGGTGAGCCGCGTACGTGCCGCGACTTCGCGGATGAACGCGAGATCGTCGGCCTGCCAGTCGCGCGGCTCGGCGTGATTGATGAAGAGGACGGCCACCAGCCGCCCCCGCTCGAGCACGGGCTCGTTGACGAAGGACCGGGCACCGCGCGCGGTCAAGGCGGCGGCGGCCGCCGCCGTGCGGGAATCCCGTTCGACATCGGCGATGGCGATGAACGCGCCACGCTTCAGGTCGTCGACGAACGAGCCGTACTCCCTGAGATGCAGCGAGCCGGCCAGCGACTCGACTCCAGGCAGGCACCAGTCCCGCGCGACCGTGAGCATGTCGGTGTCGGGATCGATAGAACCGTACCCCACCCGGCTGACGCCGAGAGTCTGGCCCAGGATCTCGACCGCGGCGAACTGGATGGCGTCGGGATCGTCGAGATCGCGCATGAGGTCGGTGAGACGGGCGCGCGCGTCGCGCCGCGCTTCCGCCCGGCGCGCCTCGGTGACGTCGATTCCATCGACGAAGATACCGGTCACTCGGCCAGCGGCATCGCGCACCGGCTGATAGACGAAATCGACGAGACGGGTATCGGTCGGTCCGCCCGGCGTGCGCTGCAGCTTCACGCTGAAGCCGTCGCCGCGAAAGCTTTCGCCCGAGACATAGAGTCGATCGAGCAGCTCATGGAAACCCTGCCCTTCGACTTCCGGCAGGGCCTCGCGGACCGGCTTGCCGATGACGTCGCGATGGCCGATCAGGCGCTGGTAGGCCTCGTTGGCGAAGGCGATGACATGGTCGGGGCCTTCGAGCTGGGCCATGAAGCTGGGCGCATCGCGGAACATCCGCGCCAGCCGCTCGCGTTCCGTCGCCATCTGGCGTTCGGCCAGCACGCGCTGGGTGGTTTCGACGACGATGGCAACGACGCCTCCCGGCCGACCGCTCTCGTCGATGACCGGGGAATAGTCGAGATTCATCCATACCTGCTCGGGCTTTCCCGAGCGGTGCAGGGTCAGTTCCTGGTCCTTGTACGAGAGCGTGCCACCGGCCAGCCCGACCTTCATGACGTTGTCGTTAAAGTCGGCGACCTCGGGCCAGCCTTCGCGCACCCGGCTGCCCAACAGCGTGGGATGACGGCCGCCGGCAAAAACGGCGTAGGCGTCGTTATAAATCATGATGCCGTCTTCGCCCCACAGGAGGACGATCGGAACGGGCGAATGCAGGAGGATACCGACGGCAGTTTTCAGGCTCGATGGCCACGCCGACGGGGCCCCTAGGGTCGCGGACCAATCGAGCTCCGCAATGAGACAGGCCGTCTGGCTGGCCGACGCCAGCAAACTCGATTCAGTGTGCGTCTGACTGGCGTGCGTCACGTGGTCCCCGCGCTCCCCCCTCTATCGCGGAAAGCCAGCACTTCAACGCACGCCACCGGGAAAGGTTCCCAGGGCGGTCACGACATCAGGGGAGCGTGACCTTCACCAGCTTTCCGCCTCGCACATCGACCCGTTTCATCATCGAGCCGCCTTCGCCTTGGGCCGGTCCCCACTTGACGCTGGTGGTGGCGTACCAGATGCCATCGGGCACGCGCGTGAAGGAGAAGCTGCCCGAGGCATCGCAGCGCGTCGTGCGCATCGTTGAGAGGTAGAGCGGATCGTCGCGCTCGAACTTCACCGGCCCGAGGCTGGCGGCACGCGTGCCTCTCGTGTCGTTGCCGAAGATCGCCGCCAGCCGCGCCCGGGCATAGGCACTGTCGGGGATCAGGTTGGCCGACTGTCCGGCACATGTGTGGGTCGTGTCGCCCGACTTCTGGGTCGCGTTGCCGGCCACGGTGTTGGCGCCGGTCTTGCGCGACCAGTCGACCTCGGCCGGCGCGATCGGCCTGGACAGGGCGGAGTCCTGGAAGCCGAGCTGGGCACAGCCGGCGACAGCCAGGATCGCGGTCAGGATCAGCGCCGTAAACAATGGAGAAGGCTTCATGGGCGACTTTCCCTCCTGCCCGGCGGAACGGACGCCAAGGTGTAACGCGGGCCTGTGTCCGCTTTGTGGCCCGGCCCGGCCGCCCTTGCGCTGCGTCAAAGGGCGACCGCCCGGGCTCGACTAGGCTTGGCAAAATTCAGAGGAGCGCGGGCAGCCATGAAGTCCATTTCCGACAAGGCCGAAGTCTCGGTCGATTTCCCCGACAAGACCTACATGGGGTCGTTCGGGCGGGAGTCGTCGTTCGACGTGAAGGTGGAGTCCGACGAGGTGCTGCTGCGCCTGGTGCGCGCCGGCGCCGAACGGCGCGAGATCGCCGTCCACCTGCACTACTACCTGCTGGCCGACATCCTGAAAGAGATCGGGCAAGGGCTGGCGGGGCACGATTTCCTCGACGAGTCGCATCGCGCCGCCCTCGTCGACGGCGTGGCGGCGCTGGCGACTTCCCTAAAGGCGCCTGCCTTGCCCAAGGGCCGCAAGAAAAAATAGGGACGGCGCAAGAGCCGGGGGCGTCACCACTGGGGCAGCAGATCCGGCGCGGGCGTTCCGCCGTATCTCCCGCGATCCCACCCCGGAGCAGACCATGCAGCGATCACGCCTACTCCTCTGCCTTCTCCTGCTCTCGCCGGGCGCCGCCGGCGCCTTCGCACAGGGCCAGCCGGCCGCCGACCCCGCCGCTTCGCGGGCACGCTGCGCGCAGCTCGTCGAATTCTGGGACCGCTATGCCGGCAACAAGGGCGAGGGCGGCGGCAGCGTGGGCATGCCACGCAAGTCCGCCGTCGCCGATTGCGCGGCGGGCCGTACCGACGCCGGCATTCGCACGCTGGAGGACCTGTTGCGGCGCAACGGCTACACGGTGCCGGCGCCATGAGCGACGCATGATCCGCCGCCGCGCCGTCCTGCTTGTTCCCCTGTCATACCCGGCGGCGCTCTTGCCGCCCTTCGCCACCGCGTGGAGCCAGACCCTGGTCAAGCCCTCCCCCATCATCGACGATCTCTCCGATCCCGCAGGCCTGTCGGCGCTGGGCACACGCTGGCAGCTCGTCACCGACCAAGTGATGGGGGGCGTCTCGCGGGGCGCGCTCAGCCGCGAGGAGGTGGCGGGACGGCCAGCCCTGGTCATGCGTGGCGACGTACGGCTCGAGAACAATGGCGGCTTCGTCCAGATGGCGCTCGATCTTGCCCGCCCCGATGCAGCCGGCGGCGGCACTCTCGATGCCGGCGCGTGGCAGGGACTCGAGATCGATGTGCATGGCGCGCCCCAGGCGTACAGCCTGCACCTGCGTACCACGGACCTCGAACGGCCCTGGCAGTCGTACCGGCAGGGCTTCGCGGCGCGGCCGGAATGGCAGCGGCTGCGGCTGGCCTTTGCAGATTTTGCGGCCCATCGCACCGAGGCACCGCTCGACCTGACGCGGCTGCGCCGGCTGGGCATCGTGGCCATCGGCCGCGCTTTCACGGCCGACCTCGCCGTGGGCGGCGTTCGTTTCTACGGCTGACCCCGGCGGCGGTCGGCGAGCCGCGGTCGTTTCCTCAGCCGAAGGCGGCGAACACCTCGTCGATCGCCTTCAGCTGGTTGCCGGCGGCCGAGGACGGCACCAGGATCGGCGTATGGACGCCCGCGGCGCGCCAGGCGGAGACACCCTCACGCACCTTTGCCGCCGGCCCGAACAGCGTGGTTTCGGCGAGCCACTTGTCGGTGAGATATTTCGGCACGTCGTCGCGGCGGCCCTCGGCGATGGCCTTCTCGATCGCGTCCATTTCCTCGATATAGCCCGCCTCCCTCCAGTAGTTCCGGTAGTTCGGCAGGAAGGCGTAGTTGGTGAGCGTGCGCCGGTTCACCTCGCGGGCGGCCGCGACGTCGTCGCTGATGCAGGTTGGCAGCATGTTGCCGATGAAGAAGCCTGGGTCGTTGCGCCTGCCTTCGGGGAGCGCCGCCAGCGATTGCGGGATGTGCGAGAGGCAGACATTGGCAAAGATCACGCCGTCGGCCAGTTCGCCCGACAGCGCCACCATCTTCTTGCGCAAGGCCGCCACGAAAATGGGCGGCAGAGGACCGAAGCCGTCCTGCGCGCGCAGCTTCTCGATGAAGGCGCGCGTGTCGGCGAGCGGCTTGCCCGGCGTCACGCCCATCCGAACATGCGACGGGCCGTGCGCGATGCCGATGCCAAGGCGGAACCGCCCGCCCGACACCTCGTGCATCATGGCGGCACTCTGGGCGAAATCGACCATGGTGCGCTGGTAGATCGGCGCGATGGCGGTGCCGAAAGGGATCTTCTCCGTCTGCCACGACAGCGCCTCGCACATCGACATGGCGCCCATCGGGCTCGGCACGTAGATCCCGGCGAAGCCGCGCCGTTCGGCCTCCTGGCTGAGTTCGATGGTGCGCCGGCGGCGCCCCGGCATGGCGATCAGACAAAGCGCGGGAAGCGGTTCGGACATGGCGGCGTTCCTTCGACTGACATTTACCTCACCTTTGTATCTCAACCGGGTGCCGGATGATCTAGACTGATCTTCACAACACAGCAGGAGATGACGGAATGAGGATCGATTTCACGGGCAAGAAGGCCATCGTGTGCGGCGGCTCCAAGGGCATCGGGCGCGCGATCGCCTTGGGCTTCGCGGCCGCCGGCGGCGACGTCTCGATCTGCGCCCGCGAGCCCGGCTCACTCGAGGCGACACGGGCGGAGATCGCCAAGCTCGGCCACAAGACCCATGCCGCCAGTGCCGATCTTTCCCAGGGCGACGCGGTGCGCGGCTATGTGCGCGCCGCCGTAGACGCGCTCGGCGGCTGCGATTTCCTGGTCAACAACGCCTCGGCCTTCGGCTCGTCGGACGACAACAAGGGCTGGACCGACAATCTCGCCGTCGACATGCTCGCGATCGTGCACGCGACGCAGGAGGCGCTGCCGGCGCTGAAGAAGAGCCAGGGCAGCGTGGTGAACATCTCCTCGATCTCGGCTCTCCATCCCGCGGCGCGGCAACCGCCCTACGGCGCCATCAAGGCGGCCGTGATCCACTACACGATCACGCAGGCCGCGATGTACGCCAAGGACCGCGTCCGCGTGAACTGCATCGCGCCGGGCTCGATCGAGTTTCCCGGTGGCGTCTGGGACCGGCGCAAGACCGCCAACGACCCGCTCTACAAGAATACGCTGGCCTCGATCCCGTTCGGCCGCATGGGCACCGCGGAAGAAGTCGCCAACGTGGCGCTGTTCCTGGGCTCGCCTCTCGCGTCATGGGTGACCGGCCAGGCCATCGCGGTGGCGGGCGCGCAGGGGTTGTAGCCGGCGTTCAGGACGGCACGACTTCGCCGGCGGCCACGACCACGATCTCGCCCTCGGCGAGCGGCCGCCAGTGCCCCGCCGTCACGGGGACGCTGGCGAGCAGCGCCATCTCCTGGGCTTCGCCTGCGAGGTGGTCATGAATAGTGACGCCTGATTCCGCAGGCGCGCTCGTCGTCGCCCCGCGATGGCGATGGCGGAACCACAGGCCAGGCGGCGCCACGATGCCGTCGGCCTGGGTACGGCGATGGCCGTGGCCGAAGACGAATTCGCCGTCGCTGTAGAGAAAGTTGGCGATGCCGAGCGGCCGCATCTCGGCCGCGAAGTCTGTCACGGCGGCGAGCCTCTTCTTGAGCGTGGGAGCGGCGGCGCCCTTCCACAAGGGCGCCAGCCGATCCAACAAGAGGCAGAAGGCCATCTCCGAATCGGTCTCCCCGACGGGGCGGAAGCGATGAGGCGCCGCCGCGAAGCTGGCGGCGATGTCGTCGAAGCCGCCGTTATGCGCAAAGAGGTGCATGCGGCCGCCCAGCTCGCGGGCGAAGGGCTGGGTATTGGCGTGGGAGTTGGCACCGCAAGTGGCGCGCCGGATATGAGAGATCAAATGGCCGGTCGCCAGCGCGCGCTGCTCGATGAAGGTCACCCAAGGACTGTCGCCCGCCGGTTCCGGCTCCTTGTAGAGGCGGACGTCGCGGCCCTCGTGGAAGGCGATGCCCCAACCATCGACGTTGCGGCTGTCAGGCGCCCCGTGGGCGGCAAAGCGCTTCAGCGAGAAAGTGGCGCGGGTGGGGTGGCGGCTGGACAGGCAGAAGAGTTCGCACATGCCGCGCACGGTAGCACGGCCGCGACATCCCGACCCGCAACCCCGTCGCTCAACCTGCGTTGAGCCTGTTCAACACACAGGAGCGCGTCATGAGCAGCACCACCGACAAGATCAAGGGTACCGCCAACCAGGTCGCCGGCAAGATCAAGCAGGGCGTCGGCGAAGCCACCGACGATCATCAGCTGAAGGGCGAAGGCAAGCTGCAGGAAGCCAAGGGCAAAGTGCAGAAGGCCGTGGGCGACGCCAAGGCAGCCGTGAAGAAGGTTGCCGATCTCTAGAAACCTGACACCGAGAGAGCGAAAGGCGCCTGCGGGCGCCTTTCGTTTGGGTGGGTTCTGGACTAGAGCATGCTGCCGGCGAAGGTATCGAAGCGGGCGCGCAACTCCTCGACCGTAGGGACCCGGTCGGCTTCGAGTTCAGGAAATTCCTTGGCAAGGTCGGCGCGATCGAATTCGTCGAGATGCAGATCGGCGGCGGCGTGATCGTCCTTCAGCGCACCGAGTGCATTGTGCAGGTGGAACCGCTTCCAGTGCAGAGGGCCCTCATGCCCGCCGGCCTCGAGCAGGCCCAGCCTCTCCTCGAAGCGCCGAACCACCTTGGTCAACTCACCTGCCATCACTGCCTCCATCTGCTTTTCTTTTCTTTCGCCATGGTGGGCGCGCAAGCCGAGGGGCGCAAGGCACAGCCTCGATCATCGGTCCTCGATCACCGACCAACAACGGAGACCAATGGCAGGTCGAAGCTGGCGCTGGGGCCCTTGATATCGGGCGGCAGCGGTGTGTAGGGCGAGCCGCCGCGCACACCAGCGAGGACGCCGCGGTCGAACTCCGGGACGCCGCTCGACCGGGCGATGCTGGCGTCGAGCAGCCGGCCGTCGCGCGCGATGACGATGCGCACCACGGTCACACCCCGGTTGACGCGGACGTTGGCCTCGTAGCGATAGCCCTCGAGCTTGCGCGCGACCTGCCAGAGGTAGTTGTCGGCGACGCGTGCGCGCGTGTAGGCGTCGGCGGGATTGACGAAGGGGTGCGGCGACGGCGGCTCCTCCGACTCAGCCGCGGGCGGCTTCCGCTGCGGCGCAGGCGTTAGCGGCGAGGGCTTGAGTTCCGACCGGGGCGCTGGCGGCGGTGGCGCCGGCGGGGCCAGCAGGGACTGCAGCGGCGGCGCCGGAATCGGCGCCGGCTCGGGCAGCGGCTGCGCGTCGAACGGCTTGGGCGGCAGGGGTTGGGGTGGGGTCGGCTCCTTGAGCGGGAGGCGCGATGCCTCACGCGGCATCGGCGCTGGCATCGGTGGCGGCGCTGCCGCTGGTGCCCTCGTCAGCGGCTGCGACGGCAACGCCTGGGTCGGCCGGTCCGCAGTCAGAGGCGCGGGCGGCCGCAGGCCCGGTTCGACGAGTGGCGCAGGCGGCGTGGGCGGCTTGGCCTCCGGCGGCGGCGGCGGCGGTGGCTGCTCGATCGAGACTTCAATCGCCTCCTCGATCCGCGCCCGTTGGGGCTGGTTGAGCGACATCCACCACAATCCCAGCACCACCAGCGCATGCAGCAGCACCGCCAACGCGAGCGCCGCGGGCGAGAGGCGGTCGGACCGCGAGGACAAGGTGCTGACGGCGTGGGCCATGACTGGAAAAGCGAAGCTAAGATGGAACTTGGTGGCGCGCCATCGTGGCGGCCCTGCGGCATAGCATTCACCCTTCCCGCCTCCGGCCGGGGCAACCGGCCCACCCGCGCGGCCGTTGAACGGGTGAAAGGCCGGGCAACCTCATGGATCGACGGATATTTATCGCGCGAGTCGGCGCCCGTATCTCCGCCACGGGTCTGGTGCTGCTGGCGCTGGGCGCGGGGACGGCGGCGGCCGATGGTTGTCTGGAGCAGGTCCGCCAGCTGGCGGCCCGACATGGCGTGTCGATCGATCCCCCTACTCTTTCCCCGGATAGTCCGTCGCCAACTGAGCCAACTGAACCACCCGGCATCACGACCAGGGAACTCGGCCGGTCGCGAGGAGTGATCGAACCGCCGGAAACTCGAGACAAGGCAGTCATTTCCCCGCCCCGCGACCTCCACTACGGCATGCCGACGGTGCCGGACGTGAAGCAGGCACCCGACAAACGCTCGCCCGGCGAGAGCGCGAACAGCGGTGCGACACCAGACGGACGGCTGGATCTGACGGCCCT
>CAMAYC010000131.1 GCA_945862125.1 Reyranella massiliensis 521 | reverse complement strand
GCGACGCTTGCCGTCGTCGGATTTCTGCTGGGCGTCGGTGCGTGGTGGACGACGCGGGAGGTGATGTGGCTCGCAGGTGCCGTCGTCCTTCTGGCCAACTGGCCCTACACGCTGCTGATCATCATGCCGGTCAACCACAAGCTGAACGCCATCGAACCCGAGCGCGCGGGGCCCGAGAGTCGCGCGCTCATCGTACGTTGGGGCGGCTTGCACGCCCGGCGAACGATGCTGGGCGGGCTCGCGACCGTGCTCTACCTGTGGGCGGCGCTCAGTTGAGGATGCCGTGTCACCTCAATGGATTACCGAAGCTCACATGGAAGTGCAGATGCTTGCTGTCCTGATACTTGCCCAGATTGGTCAGGATCCTGGCGGCTCCGTAATCTCGCTCTATTCTTGACGCGATCGACTTCAGGGTCTCGACGATCTCCAGAAAGATCGGCATCTCGTCGGGCTGCAAGGCCGTGAACGATGCGATGTGCTTCTTCGGCACAACAACGATGTGCACCGGCCAGAAAGGTCTGGTGTGATGGAAGGCGAGCACGCTTTCGCTCTCGTATTCCTTGCGGAGCGGGACGAGGCCCCGCAGGGCGACATTACAGTAGAAGTCCGTTCCTGTGTAATCCATCACGCTACACTGTCGGCAGCCTATAATCCTTGAAGTCCTCGCGCAGCCTGGTCTTCAGGATCTTGCCGGTCGCCGTGTGAGGGATCGCCTCGACGAATTGCACATCGTCGGGCAGCCACCATTTGGCGACCTTGGTCCCCAGGAAGTCGATCAGCTCCTCCTTGGTGACGTCGGCGCCCGTCTTCCGGTGGACGATCAACAGCGGCCGCTCGTCCCACTTGGGGTGCGCGATGCCGATCACCGCGGCCTCGGCGACGGCGGGATGGGCCATGGCGGCGTTCTCGAGATCGATCGAGCTGATCCATTCGCCGCCCGACTTGATCACGTCCTTCGAGCGGTCGGTGATGGTCATGTAGCCGTCGGGATCGATGGTGGCGACGTCGCCGGTGGCGAACCAGCCGCCTTCACGCAGCACTTCACCGCCTTCGCCCCGGAAGTAACCCGAGGTGATCCAGGGACCGCGCACCAGCAGGTCGCCGAAGGCCTTGCCGTCGCGCGGCAGTTCCTTGCCGGCATCGTCGACGATCATCATGTCGACGCCGAACGGCGGGCGGCCCTGCTTCAGGCGCAGCGCCAGCAGGTCGGCGGGGGCCAGCTTCTTGTGCTTCTCCTTGGGATGATTGACCGTGCCGAGTGGGCTCATTTCGCTCATGCCCCAGGCGTGCAGCACTTCCACGCCATAGTCCCTGTCGAATGTCTCGATCATCGCGGGCGGCGCCGCCGAGCCGCCGATCACGGCGTATTTCACCGTCGTGAGTTTCAGCTTGTTGGCCTGCATGTGCTGCAGCAGCGCCAGCCACACCGTCGGCACGCCGGCGGTGAAGGTCACGCCCTCGGTCTCGAACAATTCGTGCAGGCTGGCGCCGTCCAGCGCGATGCCCGGGAACACCAGCTTGGCGCCGACCATCGCTGCCGAATAGGGCAGGCCCCAGGCGTTGACGTGGAACATCGGCACCACCGGCAGCACCACCGACCGCGCCGAGAGGCCTAGCGTGTCGGGCAGCGCCGCGCCATAGGCATGCAGGATGGTGGAGCGATGGTGATAGAGCACGCCCTTGGGGTTGCCCGTCGTGCCCGAGGTGTAGCAGAGCGACGAGGCCGTGCGCTCGTCGAACTCGGGCCACTCGTAGGTGCCGGGCTTGTCGGCGATCAACTCCTCGTAGACCAGCAGGTTGGGGATGTTGAGACCCTTCGGCAGATGCGCGCGGTCGGTCATGGCCACGATGTGGCGAACGCCCGTCAACTGGGGCAGCAGCTTCTCGACCGCGGGCAGCAGGTTGAGGTCGACGAACAGGAGCTGGTCCTGGGCGTGATTGACGATGTAGACGATCTGCTCGGGGAACAGGCGCGGGTTGATGGTGTGGCAGATCGCACCCATGCCGGAGATGCCGTAGTACAGCTCGAAATGCCGGTAGCCGTTCCAGGCCAGGGTGCCGATGCGGTCGCCCGGCTTGATGCCCAGCGCCGTGAGCGCCTCCGCCACCTTCTTCGCCCGCACCCGGGCATCTCGGTAGGTATAGCGGTGGAGGCCGCCTTCCAGGGTCCGCGATACGATTTCAGTGTCGCCGTGATTGAGGGCGGCGTGCTCGATGAGCTGTTGGATCAGCAGCGGCCGATCCTGCATGAGGCCGAACATCGGTAACATTCTCCAAATGGCCCAAATTGGGCAGTCTTGATCGTCGGTCTTCTGGCGAGGGCCGGGTATTTGCCCTACGCTTCGTCCCGCTATCCTTGGGGGGGAAACGACGATGCGGTCAATACGGGGTATTGGGCTGGCAATCGGCAGCCTGTTTGTCGTCTGGGATCTGACGGCGGCGGCAGAAGTGGCCGAGGCCAAGACGAGCGGCGCCAGCGCCACGTTGCTCGAGGTCCTCTCGGGCCGGCTAGAGCTCATCATTTCGCATTTTCCGGCCTTGGCTGCCCATTTGGCGCGGTTGCCCGAAATGATCGGCGGGCGGACGGCCCTGGTGCTGGTGGGAATGCTCATCGCCGGCCTGGCGGCGGAATACGTCGTCCGGTGGCTGCTCAAGGGGGTCCGGGTCAGGGGCTTCGGCCGCCTCACTGCCGATTCGGCGCTGCATGGCTTCTGGCGCGCCGTGCTGTTCGATGCCCTGGCCGTCGCGGCGTTCTGGGTGGCGGGCCGGCTGGTTCTCGGCCAGATCGGCGACAGTCAGAGCGTCGGCGGCAAGATCGGGCAGATATTCCTGATGGCGCTGATCTACTGGCGGGTGTTCAACCTCGTGTTTCGCGCCTGGCTGCGGCCCGACGCGCCGGCCGGCCGCATCGTGCCGGTCGACGACACCATCGCGCGCAGCCTGCTGGTCGGCCTCAACCTGACGATTGTGCTGCCGCTCAGCGCCGACAAGCTCGAGGATGTCCTGCTGGCGACCGGCGCCACGGCCGATGCGGTCAACGTGGCCGAATTCTTCTATGTGGCGATCGTCGCGGTCGCGCTGATGGCAGTCGTCTGGTACTGGCGCCGCGAGATGGCGGCCTGGTTGACGGCGATGGTTTCGGAGGACGGATTCGCCCGCCAGCTCAAGCTCGATGTCGCCCGCAACTGGTGGATCGGCGGCCTGGTGTTCTACGGCCTCACAGGGGCTGCCGAACTCTACGGCGAACTGACCGACAACGAGGCCGCACCGCGTGGCCTCGACGTGATCGAGGGCGCGGTGATCGCGCTGCTGCTGTTCGAGACCCTGATGTACCGGATCACGCGGCACATCGTGTCGGAGCTGCCGATGGCAGGCGACGTCGTGGCCGACTGCGTACGCCTCGCCGCCAGGCTCTTTGTCGTCATCGTCATCGCCCAGGCCCTCATGGTGCAGGTCCTGGCGGCCTCGACCGCGGCGGAATGGGCGGTTCACGACCGTGGTGCCAAGATCGCGGCGCTGAGCGCGGTGGCGATCTACGCGCTATGGCGTTTCCTGCGCTACCGCATGGACTCCTACATCGCCGCCAATCCCCTGCCGTCGGCCGATGCACCGGGCGAGGCCGAGGACGACGCCAAGGTGTCGGCATCGCGGCTGCGCACGCTGATGCCGCTGCTGCGCGCCGTCTCGGGTGGCGTCATCGCCATCATCGGCACGCTGCTGGTGCTGTCCGAACTCGGCGTCAACATCACGCCGCTGATTGCCGGCGCCTCGGTGCTGGGTCTGGCCGTATCGTTCGGCAGCCAGTCGCTGGTGCGCGACGTCGTCTCCGGCGTGTTCTTCCTCGCCGAGGATTCGTTCCGCATCGGCGAGTATCTCGACTGCAGCAAGGTCAAGGGCACCGTCGAGGGCTTCAGCGTCCGTTCGCTCCGGCTGCGCCACCAGAACGGCCAGCTCCACATCGTGCCGTTCGGCCAGGTCGGGCACATCACCAACTTCAGCCGCGACTGGACGGTGGTGAAGTTCACGCTCGCCTTCACGCAGGGAACGGACATCGAGCTGCTGCGCAAGACGGTGAAGAAGATGGGCCTCGACATGATGGCGGAGCCGCAGTTCAAGTCCGTCCTGATGCAGCCGCTCAAGATGCAGGGTGTCGTCGACATCAAGGACAGCACCGTCATCATCCGCTTCAAGTACATGGCGCGGCCGAACAACCCCGGCATCGTCCAGCGCGTCGCCGTCCGCCGCATGTACGATACGTTCCCGGCGCTCGGCATCCAGTTCGCCCAGGCCTCGACGTTCCAGATGCCAATGGCGTACGCTCCGCCGCCGCCGCCAACGGCGCCTGCACCTGCGCCGGCCCCCGCGCCGGCCCCGGCGAAGGCCGCCGAATAGCGGATCCCGCACCACGAAGGAATGACACATGGAAAAGCGCAAACTCGGCAAGTCGGGCATCGAATTCGCCCCCATCGCCTTCGGCGGCAACGTCTTCGGCTGGACCGCCGACGAGGCGACCTCGCACAAGCTGCTCGACGCCTTCGTCGACGCGGGCTTCACCTTCGTCGATACGGCCGACGTCTATTCGCGCTGGGTGCCGGGCCACAAGGGCGGCGAGTCCGAGACGATCATCGGCAGCTGGCTGAAGAAGGATCCGGCCAAGCGCCGCAAGGTCGTGATCGCCACCAAGTGCGGCATGGAGATGCCCGCCGTGGGGCAGGGCCTGTCGCGAGCGCACATTGTGCAGTCGGTCGATGCTTCCCTGAAGCGCCTCAACACCGACCGCATCGATCTCTTCCAGTCGCACAAGGACGATGCCGCCACGCCGCAGGAGGAGACGCTCACGACCTATGGCGAGCTGGTGAAGGCTGGCAAGATCGGCGCCATCGGCGCGTCGAACTTCGACGCCAAACGCCTGGCCGAGGCAGCCGCCATCTCCAAGGCCAAAGGCCTGCCGCGCTACGAGAGCCTGCAGCCGCATTACAATCTGATGGAGCGCGGCCTGTTCGAGGGCGAGCTCGAGAATGAATGCCTGAAGGAGGGGATCGGCGTGATCCCGTACTATTCGCTCGCCTCGGGGTTCCTCTCGGGCAAGTACCGCTCCGAGGCCGATGTCGGCGACGCCAAGCGCAGCGCCGGCGTCAAGAAATACATCAACCCCAAGGGCATGGCGGTGCTGAAGGCGCTCGACGAGGCGGCCAGGAAGACCGGCTCCAACCCGGCGCAGGTGGCGCTCGCCTGGCTGATGCAGCGTAAGTCGATCACCGCGCCGATCGTGAGCGCCACCAGCCTCAAGCAGCTCGACGACATCGTGAAGTCGGCGTCGATCAAGCTCGACCCGGAGTCGCTTGCCGCCATCGACAAGGCGAGCGCGCCCTAGGCCTGGAAAGAGAGCCCGATGCTCGTCTTTCGCCAGCTCTTCGATCCCACCTCGTCGACCTACACCTATCTTCTGGGGTGTAGCGCGACGAAGGAGGCGCTGCTGATCGACCCGGTGTTCGAGCAGGCGCGCCGCGATGCCGCGCTCGTGACCGAGCTGGGGTTAAAACTCACGTGGACGCTCGATACGCACGTCCATGCCGACCATGTGACCGGCGCCTGGCTGCTGAAGCAGCGGCTGGGCAGCCGGATCGCGCTCTCCACCGGCTCCGGGGCGAGCGGCGCCGACCGGCTGCTGGTCGACGGCGATCGCGTCGAGTTCGGCCGCCGCGCGCTCGAAGTCCGCGCCACGCCCGGCCACACGTCGGGCTGCGTCACCTATGTGCTCGACGACGAGAGCATGGCCTTTACCGGCGACTGCCTCCTGATCCGCGGCTCGGGCCGCACCGACTTCCAGCAGGGCGATCCGCGCGCGCTCTACCGCTCCGTGCGGTCGCGCATCTTCGCGCTGCCGGAAAATTGCCTGCTCTATCCTGCGCACGACTATCGCGGCCTCACGGTCAGCAGCGTGATCGAGGAGAAGAAATTCAATCCGCGGCTGGGCGGCGAGGTCGGCGAGAACGACTATGTCGGCTACATGAAGAACCTCGACCTGCCGCACCCCAAGAAGATCGACGAGGCGGTGCCGGCCAACTTGCGCTGCGGCCAGCCCGGCAACGAGACAGCGGTATCGGCAGAGCCATCTTGGGCGCCACTGCGATTCACTTTCGGTGGCGTCTGGGAAGTCGAGCCGCATTGGCTGGAGGAGAACCTCGCCAAGGTGCGCGTGGTCGACGTCCGCGAGCCCGCCGAATTCAGCGGCCCCCTGGGTCACATCAAGGACGCCACCCTGGTGCCGCTGGGCGACCTCGCGCAGCGCGCCAAGGAACTGCCCAAGGACAAGCCGATCGTGGCGGTGTGCCGCGCCGGCAGCCGGTCGGCCCATGCCACGGCGATCCTGCAGAAGGCGGGCTTTGCCGACATCGCCAACCTGCCGGGCGGCATGTTGCGCTGGCGCGCCGAGGGCCGCAGCGTCGAGGGCGGCGCGGTCTAGTCTCAGGCGTCGCGGTAGCTTTCGCGGAACGTGAGGATGCTGGCGAAGGAGATCGCCGCCGCCGCCATCATCATGTAGGCCGGGCTGAGGTCCATCGCGGTACGGTCGATCAGCCAGGCGGCGGCGAGCGGTGTCAGGCCGCCCATGATCCCGAAGGCGATGTTGTGGCCCAGCGAAATCGCGGTGCAGCGGATGCCCTGGGGCGTCGCCTCGACCATGGTCGCGGGCATGATGCCCAGCACCGTCGCCAGGATCAGCACGAAGCCCGCCTCGCCCAGCAGGATCATCGCCGGCTGGGGATGATGCATCAGCCAGAACAGCGGCAGCGCGCCCACGAAGCCCGCCGCCGTGGCCGCCAGCAGGAGCTTCTTGCGGCCGATGCGGTCCGACAGCCAGCCCATTCCGAACATCAGCGGTAACAGCAGCAGCATGCTGGCGGTGTTGAAGCCGAGCGCGCGCGCCGGCGCGATACCGTCGACGGTTTGTAGCCAGCTCACGGCATAGAGGAACACCAGGTAGAAGCCGATGGCGTTGAAGCAGGCAAAGCCGGCCAACCGTACGACCAGCGCGCCGTGGTCGCGCAGGGTCTCTATCAGCGGCAATCCGTGCCGGCCTGTCGCGGCGGGTGGCGTTTCGGCGATGTGGCGCCGCAGGAAATAGCCCGCGACGCCCACCAGCAGGCCCAGCACGAAGGGGATGCGCCAGCCCCAGGCGTCGAGCATCGCCGCAGGCATTGCCGCCGCCAGCAGCGCGCCGGCGGCCGATCCCGACAGCATGCCGAGGTTGGCACCGCAGGAGGCCAGCGCCCCGAGCGCGCCGCGGCGGCCGGGACCCGCGCGCTCGACCAGGAACACGAAGGCGGTGGTGGCCTCGCCGCCGACCGACAGACCCTGGATGACGCGGAGCAGGGTGAGCACGACGGGTGCCGCCACGCCCAGCACCTCGTAGCCCGGCAGCACGCCCACCAGGAAGGTCGGCACCGCCATCGCCATCACCGAGAAGGTGAGCGCGGCGCGGCGGCCCAAGCGGTCGGCGATGTGGCCGACCACGATGCCGCCCAGCGGCCGCATCAGATAGCCGACGGCAAAGATGCTGAACGCCGCCAGCACCTGCGCCGTGGGGCTCTCGGCGGGGAAGAAGACGCGCCCGATGATGGCGGCGAAATAGCCGTAGATGGCGAAGTCGTACCATTCGAGCACGTTGCCGATGGTGCCGGCGGCCACGATGCGACGCGTGTTGGGCGATTGCATTGTCGCCACTATGGCAGAAGGGCCGTCAGTTGCCCTTCTTCTCGATGTTCCAGAACACCGGGATCGGGCTGGTGACGACGCCGGAGAGGCGGTCGGCGCGCGTCGCGGTGGGCAGGGTGTATTGCCCGAGGTGGATGTGCGTGCCGTACCGCACGGCGCGCGCCTGGAGCTCAGCCGCGATCTTCTGGCGGCTTTCGAGATCGGGCGCACGGGCGTAGGCGTCGCGCAGGCGCTCGACCTCGGCGTCACACGGCCAGCCGAAGGCCGCCTTGTCGCACGAGGCATTCAGCATGCTGTTGGTCAGCGGGTTCATCATGTCGACCGAGAGCCACGCCGTCATGAAGCCGTTCCAGCCGCCGTCGGCCGGCGGGGCCTTGCGCAGGCGCCGCGCCACGATGGCCTGGAAGTCGAGCGGCACCATCTGGACCTTGAAGCCGCCCTTTTCCAGCAGGTCCTTGGCGATGGGGCCGGCGTTGGTCAGCACGGCGATGTCGGTGGTGTGCAGCATCACCAGCGGCGTGCCGTCGTAGCCCGCCTCTTTCAACAGCTCCCTCGACTTGGCGAAGTTGCCGCGCACCAGCCCGTCCATGCCGGCCTTGTTCTCCAGCGGCGTGCCGCAGACGAACATGGCGTCGCAGGTCTGGTAATACTTCGCGTCGCCGATCACGCCTTCGAGGAACGACTTCTGGTCGAGCGCGTACATGGCCGCGCGCCGCACCCGCTCGTCGTTGAACGGCGGCACGACGGTGTTCCAGCGATAGACATATTGCGCGCCGATCGTGTTGTAGACTTCCAGCCGGATGTTCTTGTCGGCGAGCAGCAGCGACTTGAGGTCGTGCGGCGGCGCCTCGATATAGTCGATCTCGCCCGCCAGCAGCGCGTTCACCGCGGTCTGATGGTCGGGGATGGCGAGCCACTCGACGCGGTCGACCTTGGCGACCTTGCCGCCGGCCAGCCCCGAGGCGGGTTCGGCGCGTGGTTTGTAGTCGGGGTTCTTCACATAGACGGTCTTTTCGCCGGGCTTCCACTCGTCGGCCTTGAAGATGAAGGGACCGGAACCCACGAACTCGGAGATCTGCTTGGCCGGATCGGTCTCGGCGATGCGCTTGGGCATCATCAGCGGCGTCGAGCCGCCGGGCTTGGCCAGCGAATCGATCACCAGCCCATAGGGTTCCTTCAGAACGATCCTGAAGGTCTTGTCGTCGACCGGCTCGAAGCTCGCGACGAAGCTCAGCAGCTTGAGGCCGAGCGTATCGCGCGCGCCCCAGCGCTTGAGCGAGGCGATGCAGTCCTCCGATGTGACGGGCTTGCCGTCGTGCCACTTGAGTCCGTCGCGCAGCGTGAAGGTGTAGGTGAGCTTGTCGGGGCTGAGGCTGAACGTGTCGACCATCTGCGGCCGGGCCACCAGCTTCTCGTCCATGGCGAACAGCGTGTCCCACACCATGTAGCCGTGATTGCGCACGATGTTGGCGGTGGTCCAGATCGGATCGAGGACCTTGAGGTCCGAATGCATCACCGCCTTGATCGTCTTGGTCTGGGCCCAACCCGGAACAGAGGCGGCCGGCGAAGCAAGCAGAAGGGCGGCGGAACCGGCCGCCAGCAAATTACGCAAACGCATGAAGCTCATCCCTGCCAGCGTGAGGTGGCGCGTTCACCGGGGGCGATCTCGGCCTCGGAAGGTGCCGCTACCTTGGCCATGTGGCCGTAGCGCTGGGCCGCGAACCACAACGCATAGTCGCCGAACTTGATCGGCGGATATTTCGCCGGCCGCTCCAGCGACTGGCACGAGGGCAGGCACTCAATCGTCGTGTCGTGGTCGGGGTCGCAGAAGAACGGGATGGCGTAGCGGATCTGGCCCGAGACGTTGCGCACGCGGTGCGGCGTCGACAGGAACCGCTCATTGGTCCAGCGGTGCAGGATGTCGCCGCCGTTCACCACGAAAGCGTCCTCGACACCCGGCGCCTCCATCCAGCGCCCATCGGGCAGCAGGATCGACAGGCCCTGCACCTTGTTGGGCGGCAGCAGGGTCATGAATCCGGAATCGGTGTGCGGCACCAGGCTCTCGACGCTCTCGTCGCCGCCGTCGATCTGCGGATAGCGCGACATGCGCAGGATCATGTGCGGCGTGGCGAAGCACTTGTCGAAGAAGCTCTCCGGCAGGTCTAGCGCCAGCGCATAGAGCCTGACCAGTTTCTGGCAGAGCGCTTCCAGGGTGGCGATGTAGGCGAGCGTCGTCTCGCGGAAGCCGGGCAGGTCGGCGGGCCATTTGTTGGGCGCATGGAAGCGGCGGCCCGAGAGCACGTCGGGATCGTTGGCGTCGCGTTCGCGGCGCAGGAAGTAGGCCTCGTTCTGGCTGGCCTTCTTGCCCTGGGCGGCGGCGTTGGGCGGCGCCTTGGTGGCGATCGGCATGTAGCCGATATTGTGCTCGTCGACCTTGACCGCGAGTTTGGCTTCCATCGGCTGGGCATGGAAGCGCGCGGCGGCGGCATAGGTGTCGTCGATCATCTTCTGCGCCACGCCGTGGCCGGCGAGATAGTAGAAGCCGACATTCTCGAAGGCGTAGCGGAGCTGCGCGGCGGCCCGTGCTGCCGCACCCGGCTTGCCGGCGAGATAGTCAGCCACGTCGATCAGCGGAATCTCGCCACCGATCATGGTGGGCGGCACGAAGGCGGGAGCGGTTCGGTGAACGACGGACTGCACGGATCCTCGGCTTCCTCACATGTAGGGCCATCGTAGCAACAAATACGCCAACGGCCATGCTGTTCCCTCGAGGCGCAGATCGTCGGGTTTCGCTGGACGGCCTGACGCCCTCCACCCCGAAAGGGGCGGAGGGGTCGAAGCGTCGCTTACAGCCAGTAGGTCGGCACGCCGTAGTACTTGTCGACCGTGCGGCCGTAGTCCGGCGTCCAGCGGAAGTTCTCGTCGCTCTCGTAGCTCGGAGCGCCTTCCAGTGTCTTCTTGTCGAGGTTCACGACATAGCCTTCCTTGGCGGTATCGTACTTGAGGCTCGACCACGGCAGCGGATGGTGCTTGTCGCCGATGCCGAGGAAGCCGCCGAACGACATGACGGCATAAATCGCCTTGCCGCTGACCTTGTCGATCATGATGTCCTCGACACTGCCGAGCTTGTCGCCCTTGGGATTGTAGACGTTGGTGCCGTTCACCTTCTCGGCGGCGATCAGCGTTCCGGACGTGATCGTGGTGGCGTCTGCCATTTTTGTCTCCTGCGTTGGGGTGAGACCCGCGCCAGGCGCGGGCTGTCGGAAGAACGCTGCTGTCTCAGGAGAGTTGCGGCCGTTGTTGCCTGCAAATTTTGCCGAGAAAGTGTCAGGTGACCGCGCGATGTGACGGCGCCTTGCCCTGGGCGAAGACGATCTGGTTGCCGTCGGGATCGGCCACGATCGCGAGGGCGACAGTATCGGAGCGGCTCGTCGCCTTCACCGTGATGCCCTTGGCCTCGAGGTCGGCAATCCGGGCTTCCACGTCTGTCTCCACCAGGGTCACCGACGAGGCGCCGGCGCGCCCCGAATCCTGGAAAACTTGGATCCAGCCGCCGCCGCTGAATTCCCATTCCGCCACTTCCTTCATGGGCTGGAGATCGGGCTGGCGGCCGAGCAGCTTGGCATACCAGCAAATCGCGGCGTCGAGATTTCCGACGGCGACGCCGGCCAGGGCATTCCTGGTCGTCATATGGATTCTCCTTCAGGGCATCTGGCCGAGCGGACGCTTTTCGCCGTCGCGCAGGCGCCGGTCCTCATCCTCGGGACCGACGCGGCGTCGCTCGTCGCCCTGGTCCTTTTCCGATTCGATCGACGCCGGTGGCGTCTGCTTCCGCTCAGGGTTCTGTTCCGGGGTTTTCGGCGGTTCCGCAGGCATTCGTCTTCCTCCTGGAAAGCGTGCCTGTCGATAACGCGCCGGCAAGAGCGGTGTTCCCTGCGGAGTTTTCCCGGCGCGAGCGCCTATCCGCGCTCGATCACGCGCTCCAGGCGACGGCTGAGCACCCAGGCGAGGGCCAGGAACACCACCAGCAATCCAACGCCCAGGCCCGACGAAGCGTTGCTCAGCGTCTTCTCGGAAGCGTAACCGAAGGCATAGCCGGAGCCGACGGTGGCTACGGACCACACACCTGCCGCCACGAAATTCAGCACCAGGAAGCGCGGCCACGACAGCGACGAGGCGCCGTAGGCGAAGCCCGCGATGCCACGGATGCCGTAGGGGAAGCGGTGGATCAGGACCATCCAGAAGTAATGCCGCTCGGCGAGCCGGGCCACGAGCCGCACCGCACGTTCGATGCGCGGCCAGCCGCCCAGCCATCTCGTGCCGAACCGCCGCCCGACCCAGAAGCGGATGACATCGCCCACGAAACTGCCGGCCCAGCACACCGCGATCAGCGGCCCGAGCGCGAACGCGCCGCCTTGCGCGGCATAGCCCGCGAAGATCGCCAGCAGCAGCGTGTGCAGCATGGCGTAGGCGAACATGAAGCTGTAGGCCGCCTCGCCGTGCTGGCGCAGCACGTCGAGGAAGGACGTGAGGTCGCTTGGGATCATGCGCCTCCTCCCTACTGGAGGAATTCTGGCACCTCAACCCAGGCCCTAACGGAACCGGTCGTCCAGCTCCGACCAGCGCGACTGGCCTTCCTTGAACACGACCAGGAACAGCTCGCGGAACAGGCGCTCGATGCGTGGATCGCCCGGGCCCGAGGCGGCGGTCCAGGCCGTGGTGTAGGACAGCATGCGGTCGTTCCGGCAATAGATCGCATAGACGTAGAACACGCCGGGCTTGCCGGGACGGAAGCGCGCCGGCTCGCCGGCGCACACCGGATCGGCGTTGAGGTTGAGCGCCGGATCGAACACCAGCACCAGCCGGTAGTTCGGGCTGGGCGGCGGCGAGGGCCGCTCGTAGGTGAAGGTGAGCGCCGGCCGTGGCTTGGCCGATTGCATCATCGGCAGCAGTGTGGACGCCACCGTGGCCGGATCGAGGCTGGGGAAGGGATTGCCGTCCAGCACGACCTGGAACGGCTTGTTGTCGGTGGCGGCCCAGAACTCGCGATAGTCGTACTGCGGCGCGTAATAGGCGCCGCCGACGGTGGCGGCGAGCGCGATGGCCGGCAGAGCGGCGAGGGCGGTCAGGACGGCAAGAATTCTACGAGGGACACGCATGGCGGACTCCTGCGGTGGCGCTCTGCCTATGACCCCCGGCGCCGGGTCGCGCCAATCAGGCTTTCGTGAGGGGCGCGTGTCCTCCTGTCTTCTCATGTTCCTCTACCGTTCACCACACCATCCCAGCCGTCGCTCGCCGCCATACCATCGTGCGAGTCCGTTCTTTACCAGGAGCCCGCCCAGGTCCTCGCCGTCGATCGTGAGGGTGGCGACTACGCGGCGGTATTTGTCGAGGCGGCCAGTCGGGAACACGGCCACGGCGTGCATGCTCACCTGCTGGCGCACGAAGTCGGTGGCGCGGTTTCCCCAAACCAACTCCTGAGCGCAACGCGCCCGCGGGCCGGTTTCCGGTGTATCGGCGTTGGCCAATCGCACGCGCGTCGGAAAGCCTTCGAGCAGGATCTCGTAGGTGTCGCCGTCGAGCACCCGCAGCAAAGGCCCGGCTGTTTCCGCCGATACCGATCGCGAGACGAGTAATGCCACGCCGGCCAAGAGGGGGAGAAG
>CAMAYC010000130.1 GCA_945862125.1 Reyranella massiliensis 521 | reverse complement strand
GAAGGCGTGCAGAAGCGTCTCGACCGACGGGTTCGGCGATTTGGCGTCCAGCAGGTTGCTCCGCTGCACGTTCACCATGTCCTCGTCGCTGAGCGCCTGCAGCCCCTCGAGTTCGCGCAACGGGTTGAGCCGGACGGCGGGCAGACCGGGCGCCTCGATCGTGCCCATGTCCCAGCCGCTGCCCTTCACACACAGTACATCGATGGTCTGGCCGGTGATGTCGGCCATGCGTGTCTTCACCGAGGTGTTGCCGCCGCCGTGAAGCACGAGTTTCGGCTCTCCACCCAGCAGGCGCGTCGTGTAGACGCGGAGCGCCAGGTCCTCGTTGATGCCCTTGCCGGCGTGGTGGTTGATCGCCGCCTTGGCGTCCTGGTCGGACCAGAGATTCTTCATGCCGCTGTCCTACTCGCCCGGCTGGATGCCGGCATCCTTCGCGATCTTTACCCAGGTCGCGATCTCCTGCACCTGGTAGGGCTTGAACTGGGCCGGATCGCGCGGCTCGACGGTGAAGCCGAGCTTGTCGATCTTCTCCACGACCTCGGGCTTCTGGAGGCTCTTCATGATTTCGGCCGACAGTCGGTCGAGCGCGGGTTGGGGTGTTGCGGCCGGCGCGAAGAAGGCGGCCCACGACGAGGCATTGGCGCCCGTCACACCCTGTTCCTCCAGAGTGGCGACGTCGGGAAGCTTGGCGTTGCGCTTGGTGCTGCCGATCGCGACAGCGCGGATCTGACCTGCCTTGATCTGGGCGAGCACGCTCGGCAACGTCGAATTGGAGATGTCGATGCGGCCGCCCATCAGGTCCTGCACCAGCGGTGCGGCACCGCGGTAGGGCACGTGGGTCATCTTGATGCCCGTGCGCGCCATGAAGAGTTCGGTGGAGAGGTGCGAGCCTGACCCGATGCCGGTCGAGCCGTAGTTCAGCTCGCCGGGCTTGGCCTTGGCGAGCGAGATCACCTCCTGGATGGTCTTGGCGGGCAGCTCGTTCTTGACCACGAACACATGCTCGAAGGCGCCGGCACCGGCGAGCGGCGCGAAGTCCTTTACCGCGTCGTAGCCGGGCTCCTTCAACATGAACATGTTGTTGCCGTGCGTCTGGTTGTTTCCGAACGTGATCGTGAGCCCGTCCGGTTTCGCCTTGGCAACGGCGCGTGTACCGATGGCGCCGGCGCCGCCGGAGACATTCTCAACCACGACCTGCTGGCCGAGCGGGCCCGCGATGTCGGCGGCGACGATGCGGGCGATTACATCGGTCGGCCCGCCCGCCGGATAGGCCACGACCATCTTGATCGGTCCGGAGGGTTGCCAGGTCTGGGCGACGGCGGAAGTAGCGAAAGGCGCGGCGAGCAGGCTCGCGGCGAACAGACGTCGGTTGATCATGATGATGTGCGCTTCCTAGGCGTGTGAAATGACGATCTTGCCGAAATGGTTCTGACTCTTGAGGTGCCGGTAGGCCTCCTTCGCCTGGGCGAAAGGAAACACCTTGTCGATGACAGGTTTTAGACCGTTCGCCGCGATGGCGCGGTTCATGCCCTCGAACATCTGCTTGCTGCCCACATACAGCCCTTGCACGCGGAGGTTCCGTCGCAGGATCGGCATCGGGTCGATCTGGGCCATGCCCGATAGCAGCCCGATGACCGCGATGCGTCCACCGAGCCGCGTCGCCAGGAAGGAGCGTGGCAGCGTGCCGGCACCACCTACTTCGACGGTGATGTCAGCGCCGCGGCCGCCGGTCAGTTTCAGAGTCTCCTGGTCCCAGTCGGGCGTCGCCTTGTAGTCGATGACGGCCTCGGCCCCCATCTGCTTCAGGCGCGCGGCCTTGGCTGCCGAGCTCGAGGTCGCGATCACGCGCGCGCCGAACATTTTCGCGAACTGCAGGGCGAAGATCGAGACGCCGCCCGAGCCCTGGATCTGCACGATGTCGCCGGCCTTGATCTGGCCGATCTCGACCAGCGCATGCCACGCCGTGAGGCCGGCGCAGGGCAGGGTGGCCCCTTCCTCGAAGCTCATGCCCGCCGGCAGCTGGACCACGCCGTCCTCTTCCAGAACCGCGAGTTCGGTCAGCATGCCGTCGATCGCGCCGCCCATCGCAGAGGCCTGCGCCGCCTCGTCGATCGTGCCGCCGATCCACTTTTGCATGAAGCAGCCAGCGACACGGTCGCCCACCTTCACCCGGCTGACGCCGGGGCCGACCGCCACCACGTCGCCCGCGCCATCGGACAGCGGGACCAGGTCCGGCTTGGGCGCCGAGCGCGCGTACTGTGCCTCGATAGTGAGCAGATCGCGGTAGTTGAGCGAGGTGGCGCGCACCCGCACCAGCACCTGGCGCGCGCCAGGTGTCGGGTCGGGCCGCTCGGCGAGCGTCAGCGAGTCGATGCCCTTGGGCGAAGGTATGATGTAGCACTTCATCACTGACTGCCTTTCAACTCGATCACGGTCTTGGCCATCACCGCTTCCTGATCCCAAGGGAACAGAATCCAGGTGTCCTGGCTGACCTCTGTAATATAGCTGTCGACGGTCGGCCGGCCCGCAGGCTTTGCATAGACTGTGGCGAAGTGGGCGTGCGGTAGCATTGCCCGCACGGCCCGGGCGGTAACGCCGGTATCGACCAGGTCGTCGACAATCAGCCAGCCTGCCCCCTTTTCCTGCTCGGCGGTCGTGCCCTTCAGGACCTCGACCTTGCCGCCCCGGTCCATACGCTCGTAGGTCGAGCAGCAGACCGTGTCGATCAGGCGGAGGTTGAGTTCGCGGGCCACGATGGCGGCGGGAACGAGCCCGCCCCGCGTGATCGCGACCAGGCCCTTGAATGGCCCGAGGTCGGCCAGCCGCCATGCCAGCGCACGGGCGTCGCGGTGCAATTCCGTCCACGAGACGGGAAACATCTTGTTGTAACCGGCACTGCTCGCCATGCGGTCTTCTCCCTAGGCTTGTCCGGTTTGGCTTGCCCCCCGACGGAGGCTGCATTAACAGCTTCGCACGACGCAATGAAGATCATGGCGCAGGGATAATCGGGACGGAGATTGCTGAATCATGGGATTTGAGCTTACGCCCGCCTTCTGGAGCGGCCTCACCCAGATCGTTCTGGTAAATATCGTCCTGTCCGGAGACAACGCGCTGGTCATCGCGCTGGCCTGCCGGAACCTCGAAAAGCGCCATCAGAAGCCAGCCATCCTCGCCGGCAGCGCCGGTGCTATCGTGCTCCGCATCATTTTCGTGCTGATCGTCGACGTGCTGCTGCAGATTCCGTATCTGAAGCTGATCGGCGGCCTTCTTCTTCTGTGGATCGGCATCAAGCTGGTCCAGGGCGAGGAAGAGCATGGCGATGGGGTGAAGGCGGAGTCGTCGCTATGGGGCGCCATCCGCACCATCATCATCGCCGACGCGGTGATGAGCCTCGACAACGCCATCGCCATTGCCGCCGCGGCGAAGGGCGACACCACCCTGATCATCCTGGGCCTCCTGATCAGCATCCCGCTGATCATCTTCGGCGCCACCCTGATCATGGCGCTGCTTCAGCGCTTCCCGATCATCGTCATTGCCGGCGGCGGCCTGCTCGGCTGGATCGCGGGCGAAGTGTTGGCGACCGATCCGGCCTATGCCAAGCAACTTGCGGCCGCAATCCCCAACGGACAGCTCGTCTTCGAGATCGGTGGCGCGGTCATCACCGTGGCGCTTGGATACTACCTGCAATACCGCGCAAGACAGCGCCGACATGCCGAGCCGGTCGATCTCGCTGCAGACAAGGGGAAGGACTAGTCGCCATGGCCAAGATGAAGGCAATCCTGGTGGCCGTCGACGGCTCGGAGACTTCGGACCGGGCCGTGCGTCATGCACTCGATCTGATGTCGGCCGGGCTCACCGCCGAGCTGCATTTCCTGAACGTGCAACCCAACCTCGGCGGCGCGGTCTCGACGTTCGTTTCGCGGGAGCAGATCGACAGCCATCATCGCGATGAGGGCACCAAGGCGCTCGCCTCCTCGGTCGAGCTCGCCAAGAAGGCGTCGGTGCCGGCCAAGGTCCATATCGGCGTTGGACGGCAAGGCGAGATCGTTGGCGATTACGTCGACAAGCTCGGTGCCGGCATGGTGGTTCTCGGCACCCGCGGCCACACCGGCCTCGCCGGTGTCCTGCTGGGCTCAGTCGCCCAGGACGTGATCGCCCACACCAAGGTTCCCGTCGTTCTCGTGAAGTAGCCATTCCCGACCGGACGGCGTAAAACGCGGCCCGACGGGAGGGACGCGGAATTGGGCGAGGAGATGTGGCGAAACCAGGCACTGGCGCCCTTTGCCACCTTGCCGTGGCAGTCCAGGGGCCGTCTGCACGTCGAGCCGAGTTCGCCCAGCCGCAGCCCGTTCCAGCGCGATCGCGACCGCATCATCCATTCGACGGCGTTCCGCCGCCTGAAGCACAAGACGCAGGTCTTCGTGTATCACGAGGGCGATCACTACCGCACGCGACTGACCCACTCGCTGGAAGTCGCCCAGATCGCGCGCACGATCTGCCGCGTGCTGCGCCTCGACGAGGATCTGGGCGAGGCGGTGGCGCTTGCCCACGACCTCGGTCACACGCCGTTCGGCCATGCCGGCGAGGACGCGCTGCACGCCGCCATGAAGAGCCATGGCGGCTTCGATCACAACGCGCAGACATTGCGCATCCTCACCAAGCTCGAGGAGCGCTATGCCGAGTTCAACGGCCTCAACCTCACTTGGGAAACGCTGGAAGGCGCGGTCAAGCACAACGGTCCGCTGATCAAGCCGGGCCACCCGCTTTCGCAGCTGCCGGCCGCCATCGTCGAATACTGCCAGGACCACGATCTTGAACTGACCGGCCATGCCGGGCCGGAGGCCCAGGTCGCGGCCTTGAGCGACGACATCGCCTACAACAACCACGACATCGACGACGGCCTCCGCGCTGGCCTGTTCGAGGTCGCCGATCTTATGGACCTGCCGCTGGTCGGTGAGATGTTCTCGATCGTGACCCAGAAGTATCCCGGCATTGACCAGGGTCGGCTGATCCACGAGGCCGTGCGCCGCGTCATCAACGCGATGGTGGAAGACGTGCTGGCTGAAACGCGGCGACGTCTGAAGGATGCGGCGCCGAAGTCGGTGGCCGACATCCGTGCGCTGGGCCGCCCGGTCGTGGCCTTCTCGGATCATATGGCTGCGACTGACCGCACCGTGAAGGCGTTCCTCTACAAGCGCATGTACGAGCATTGGAAGCTCAACCGCTCGCACTCCAAGGCGCGCCGCGTCGTGGCCGATCTCTTCGGATTGCTGTTCGCCGAGCCCAACTGCCTGCCCCCGCCGTGGCGCGAGCGCGCCGAGCAGGCTGAACCCCAGGCCAGGGCTCGGCTGGTGGCAGACTATATCGCGGGCATGACCGACCGCTTTGCCCTCGACGAGCATCGGCGCCTGTTCGATCTCTACGAATAGGCGGGCCGCCGCCTTCGGGATGACAAATCGGCCCGATTAGGCAATACCCCCGCACATGAACCCCTATCGTCATTTCATCGGCGTGGTCGTGGACGCCTTGCAGGCCATGCAGGCGGCCGGCGAGTTGCCGCCCTCGCTCGACTTCTCCGCCATCACCGCCGAACCGCCGCGCGATCCGGCGCACGGCGATATCGCGACCAATGCCGCCATGGTGCTGGCTAAGGCCGCGTCCCGGAAGCCGCGCGACATTGCCGAGCCGCTGCTTCAGCGTCTGAAAGCCAATCTCGACGTGGTCGACGGTGCGGTCGCGGGGCCGGGCTTCATCAACCTCAAGATCACCGACGCCTTCTGGCGGGCGCGACTGGGCGAATGCCTGGCGGCTGGCGTCGCCTATGGCGATTCGCAGGTGGGCGAGGGCCGCAAGGTCAATGTCGAATACGTCTCGGCCAACCCGACCGGTCCGTTGCACGTGGCGCACGCGCGCGGCGCGGTGGTGGGCGATGCGCTCGCCAACCTGCTGCACAAGGCGGGTTTTGCCGTCACCAAGGAATACTACATCAACGACGCCGGCGCCCAGGTCGACAAGCTCGGCCAGTCCACCTACCTCCGCTACAAGGAGGCCTTGGGCGAGGCGATCGGGGCGATTCCCGAAGGCCTCTATCCCGGCGAGTATCTCAAGGACGTCGGTGCCGCGATCGCCAGGCGCGATGGTGCGCGCTGGATCGACAAGCCCGAAGCCGACTGGCTGCCCGAAATGCGGAGCTTCGCCATCGCCACCTTGATGGCCGAGATCCGCACCGATCTCGAAACGCTTGGCGTCCATATCGACGTCTTCTCGTCCGAGCGTGCGCTGGTCGAGTCGGGCGCCGTCGATCGCGCCTTCGAGGCGCTCACCGCTCAGGGCCTGATCTACCAAGGCCGCCTCGAGCCGCCCAAGGGGCAGGTGCCCGACGACTGGGAGGATCGCGAGCAGACTCTGTTCCGTTCCTCGCAGTTCGGCGACGATGTCGACCGGCCGCTCAAGAAATCGGACGGCAACTGGACCTACTTCGCCAACGATATCGCCTATCACCATGACAAGTTCGTGCGCGGCTTTGCCGACATGATCGACATCTGGGGCGCCGATCACGGCGGCTATGTGAAGCGCATGAAGGCGGCAGTGAGCGCCATCACGGGCAAGAAGGGAGAGCTCGACGTCAAGCTCTGCCAGCTCGTGCGCGTGCTGAAGAACGGCGAGTTGGTGCGCATGTCCAAGCGTGCCGGCACCTTCGTCACGCTCCGCGATCTGCTCGACGAGGTCGGCCCCGATGTCGTGCGGTTCACCATGCTGACGCGCAAGAACGACGCCGCGTTCGACTTCGACCTTGTAAAAGCCACGGAACAGTCACGCGACAATCCGGTCTGGTACGTCCAGTACGCCAATGCCCGCACGCATTCGGTTGTGCGTCAGGCGGCGGCGGCCGGGATCGGTCCCGAAGCCCTGTCGGGCGCCGTGCTCGACCGGCTGACCGACTCGGGCGAACTCGCCTTGATCCGGCTGATCACGCAATGGCCGCGGCAGGTTGAAGCGGCGGCGATGGCGCACGAGCCGCACCGCATCGCCTTCTTCCTCTACGACCTGGCCGCAGCCTTTCATTCCCATTGGACGCGTGGCTCCAAGGAGCCGGAACTGAAATTCGTCATCGAGGGAGATGCCGATCTGACCCGGGCGCGTCTCGCATTGGTACAAGCGGTCGGTTTTGTGATAGGATCAGGTCTAAAGGTCTTCGGCGTCACACCCGTCGATGAAATGAGATAAGAAATGCACATGCGCCGGTCCCCCTCCGGCGACGGTCCAACGATTTACCGACCCAACGAGTCGGTTGCCGTACGGCTCGATCCGCCGCCCCGGCCCGTCGCACACGAGCCTGATTCCATCCCGCCGCCGCCGCGGGACTCCTTGCTGACTTTGGTCAACCGTCGTCGCGGTCAGATCCTGACCATCATGGTCTCGATCGCCGCCATCGCGAGCTTTGGTTCGGTCGTGTGGTGGGCGCATAATCAGGACGTGAAGGCCGGTGGCCGCGGACTGGAACCTCTGGTCGTTCAGGCGCCGACGACTCCGTCGCGGATGAAGCCCGAGAATGCCGGCGGTCTGGTGCCGCCCAACCAGGACAAGGAAGTCTTCAACCGCATCGCGCCGGGCGCGGTGCCGAGCCAGCCGGAGAAGCTGCTGCCCGGCGTCGAGACGCCCAAGCTACCGGCGGCCGGCCTGCCGGCACCCGCGGCACCCAAGCAGGAAGCGACGGCCGCCAAGACACCCACGCCCGTGCAGGCCACCGCGGCCGGCACCGGCCCGACGCCGGCGCCGGCCGGCGCCACGACACCGGCGAGCCCCGCGCAGGCCGCGTCTGCCACCACCGCCACGACCCTCGTGCCGACCGAGGCCGGCCCCACCATCGCCAGCCTGATCGAGAACATGTCCGGTCCGACTGGCGGTTGGCGGGTGCAGATCGCCTCCGTAAAGAGCGAGGATGTCGCCAAGTCGACCTGGGCGCGCCTGCAAAGCGCGCATGGCGACGTGCTGGCCAACCTCCGCATGCAGGCTACGCGCGTCGATCTCGGCGACAAGGGCGTCTGGTATCGCGTCCAGGCCGGTCCCCTCGACGAGAAACAGGCGCAAAGTGTTTGCAGCACCCTGAAGGGGCGCCGCGCCGACTGCGTCACGGTTCCGCCGGCGCGTTGAGGCGGGCGCCTTGAGGTCTCACTCGTGAGCCGCCCGCGCGCGGCGATCCTGGGCTGCGCTGGGCCCGACCTCACGCCCGACGAACGCGCTTTCTTCCGCGACGCCGATCCGCTGGGCTTCATCCTGTTTGCCCGAAATGTCGATACGCCGGAGCGCACGCGCCGGCTGGTCGACGATCTGCGTTCCTGCGTCGCCAGGTCCGATGCGCCGGTGCTGATCGATCAGGAAGGTGGCCGCGTTGCCCGCCTAAGGCTGCCGCACTGGCGCAAGGCCCCGCCGGCCCGCCTGCTGGGCGATCTCTATGCGCGCGATCCCGACCTTGGACTCGAAGCGACCCGGCTGAATTCGAGGTTGCTGGCCTCGGACGTCGCCTCGGTCGGCTGCGATGTCGACTGCCTGCCGGTCCTCGACATCGCTTTTCCCGAGACCCACGCCGTAATCGGCGACCGTGCCTATGCCGACCGGCCCGAGCCGGTGGCCGCGCTGGGCCGCGCCGCGGCTGAGGGGCTGTTGGCGGAAGGCGTGATGCCGGTAATCAAGCACATCCCGGGACACGGCCGCGCCACGGTCGACAGCCACGAAAAACTGCCGACGGTGACGGCGCCGCTCGATGTGCTGGAACGTACCGACTTCCTGCCGTTCAAGCTGCTGGCCGATCTGCCGTGGGCCATGACCGGGCATCTGCTGTTCGAGGCGGTCGATCCCGCCGACTGCATCACCGTTTCGGCACGGGGCGTGCGCGAAGTCATTCGCCGCCATATAGTCTTCGACGGCCTGCTGCTGTCCGACGATCTTTCCATGCAGGCGCTCGGCGGCTCGTTGGGCGAGCGGGCGTCACGGGCGATCGCGGCCGGCTGCGACGTGGCGCTCCACTGCAATGGCCGGATGAACGAAATGACCGAGATCGTGGCCCGGACCGGCCCGATGACCGAGGCGGCAGGGCGTCGTTTCGACGCCGGGCGAGGCTTTCTGGCCCGTCACCGCGACCCCGCCGGCAAGGCTGGGCTCGCCGATGCCGGTCGGCGGCTGGAAGCACTTCTGCCCGAATGGGGATAAGGCCGGGTCAAATCCAGTGGCGGCAGGCGCTCCCACTGGACTAAACCGGACCTGCATGACCGAACAGGCCCCTCCGCAAGCCGCCAGCGATGGCAGCCCCGACAGCTTCGCCGCTGCCGGTCCCGATGTCATCGCGCCGGGCGAGGGCGAACTGATCGTCAATCTCGAGGGCTTCGAAGGCCCGCTCGATCTGCTGCTGGCCCTGGCTCGCGACCAGAAGGTCGATCTCCGCCGCATCTCGATGGTGGCGCTGGTCGATCAATATCTGGCGCACGTGGCCCAGGCGCGCCGGCTCCGGCTCGAACTCGCCGCCGACTATCTCGTCATGGCAGCATGGCTCGCATACCTGAAGTCGCGCCTGTTGCTGCCCGAGCCGCCGGCCGGCGAGGAACCGTCGGGCCAGGAGATGGCCGATGCGCTGCAGTGGCAGCTCCGGCGCCTGGAAGCGATGCAGGAGGCGGGCGTCCGCCTGATGGCCCGGCCGCAGCTCGGCCGGGACATCTTCGTGCGCGGCCAGCCCGAGGGCGTGGTCGTGGTGCGCCGCGCGATCTGGGACGTGAAGCTCTACGACCTGCTGCATGCCTATGGCGCCCAGGTAAGGCCCAAGGATGCCGACACCTATCAGATCGCGCCGATGGAGTTCTTCTCGGTCGAGGAAGCGGCCGAGCGCCTGGGCCGCATGCTGGGCATCGCCATTGAATGGCAGTCGCTGGAAGCCTTTCTGCCGGCGGGCCTCACCGATCCGGCACGGCGACGTTCGGCGCTCGCCTCGACTTTCGTTGCCGGTCTCCAGTTGGCCAAGGATGGCCAGCTCGAACTGCGCCAGGCCGAGCGTTTCGGCCCCATCCATCTTCGTAAACGTACCGAGCAACGGTGACGGTTCCCGACATGTCAGACATCGAAAATGCCAAGCCCGCCATCGAAGACCCGGACAAGGTCGCGGTGACGATCGCCGACGAGCTGTCGGCCGCCCATGGCCTGGCCGCAGCCAAGGAAAAGTCGGACGCCGAGAAGGACGACGACGAGGATGATGACGATTCCGACGACGACGATGGCTCGGATGACGATGATGATGATGATGAGGACGACGAAGACGAGGAGGACGACGAAGACGAGGAGGGCGAGGACGCCGAGGCCGGGAAATCGGACGTAGAATCGTCGGCCGTCGCTGCGGTCGTCGCGCCGTTGGTCGTCGCATCCGCCGTCACGGATGTTGTCTCGCCCGATCATGCCCAGCATCTGCGTCTGCTCGAGGCGCTGGTGTTTGCCGGTACCCAGGCGCTCGACGAGAAAGAGCTGGCCGATCGCCTGCCCAACGACGCCAACGTAAAGCAGCTGCTGGTCGATCTCGCAGAGCTCTATGCCGGCCGCGGCGTCAATCTGGTGGCTGTGGCGGGCGGCTACGCTTTCCGCACTGCCCCGGACCTGTCGGAGAAGCTCAAGATCGAGCGCCCGGTGACGCGCAAGCTGTCGCGGGCGTCGGTCGAGACGCTGGCCATCATCGCCTATCACCAGCCGGTGACGCGCACCGAGATCGAACAGGTGCGCGGTGTCGGCCTCAGCAAAGGTACGCTCGACCTGCTGTTCGAGCAGAACTGGATCAAGCCGATGGGCCGCCGGCGGGCGCCGGGCAAGCCGGTGACCTGGGGCACGACGGATTTCTTTCTCGAGCATTTTGGCCTTCCCAGCCTCGACGATCTGCCGGGACAGGAAGAATTGAAGGCCGCGGGCCTCTTGGATGCGCGCGCGCAGCCCCCCATATTCCGGCCAGACGAGCCGGATTTGCCGCTCGAACCGACGGAGGACGAGGCCGACGAGCCTCTCGCTGCCGACGAGCCGGTTCGTTCAGCCTAGATCCTGCCGCATTCGACAGGTTGCCGGGGCTTCGGCCGGGGTGGCATACTCACCCCTCATGAATTCGATACGCCGATCGAAATCGTTTTTGGGAGCATTTTCACATGGGTAGCTTCAGCGTATGGCACTGGCTCATCGTGCTGGCCGTGGTGCTGCTGCTGTTCGGCGGTCGCGGCAAGATCTCGCAGCTTATGGGCGACTTCGGAAAAGGCCTGAACGCCTTCAAGAAGGGCGTCGGGGCGAGCCCCGAAGAGACGCCGCCGGCCCAGCCGGGCCAGCAGCCGGGCGACGCCGCTAAGCCGATCTCGGCACAGACCACGACGACCCCGCCTGGCCAGGTTCACCAGGACAGCGCCGCCAAGGTCTGACGGGGCCACCGGCCGCATTGTCAGTTAGCGATCGGGTCTGAACACCGATGTTCGGTATCGACAGTCCTGAGCTTCTCGTCATCGCGATTGTGGCGTTGGTGGTCATTGGCCCCAAGGAACTGCCCAACCTGTTGCGCAGCTGGGGCAAATGGATGACCAAGATGCGCGGCATGGCCTCGGAGTTCCGCGGCCATGTCGACGAAATGGTCCGCCAGTCCGACCTCGACGCCGTGAAGAAGCAGCTCGATGCCGTGCCCGGTCTCGACCTGCAGTCGCTCGACCCGACCAAGCAGATCAAGAGCATGATCCAGGAAGGCGTGACCGAGGGCGAGAAGGCCCTGGCCGACGCCAGGAGTGCCATCGACAATCCCCTGGTCGAGCCCGAGTCCGCTCCCCAAATCGGTGCCGAACCTGCAGCCAGTGTGGCCGATCCGGCACCGGATTGGGCGCCCGCGCCCGCCGTTACAGTGGCCGAAGTGCCCCCTCCGGCCGCGCCTGTTGCGCCTCAGCCGGCTGAAGAGAAGCCGGCCAAGGCCGTGGTCGCGGGCTAGAGCGCCAATTAGCGCTTTGAATTGAAGCGCAAAGGGCGGCATAACGCGCCAGCCATGCCGCGACGCAAACCTTGACCCAAGCGCACGACGGACCTGAAGACGACAAGCCGATGCCGCTGCTCGATCACCTGATCGAGCTGCGCAAGCGGCTGATCTATGCCTTGGTCGGCTTCTTCCTGGTTTTCTTCGTCACCTTCTACTTCGCCAAGCCGATCTTCTCGTTCCTGATCCAGCCGGCGCTGTCCGATGGCTACAAGGTCATCGTCCTCGATATCTTCGAGTTCTTCTTCGTCACGGTGAAGCTGTCGGGTTTCGTGGCGCTGATCGTGGGCTTTCCACTGATCGCGGTGCAGATCTGGCTGTTCGTGGCGCCGGGCCTCTACCGGCACGAGAAACGCGCCTTCGTGCCGTTCCTGGTCGCCACGCCGTTCATGTTTTATGCCGGCTGCGCGGTCATGTACTACATCGTGCTGCCGTACGTGATCAATTTCATGCTCACGGTGTACGCGCCGCCCGATATCGAGAAGACGCTGCGCTCTTCGGACTATCTCGAACGCATCCTGCAACTCGTCTTCGCCTTCGGCTTCGCCTTCGAGGTGCCGGTGCTTCTGACGCTGCTGGTGCAGGTCGGCATCGTTACCACCGAAGGCCTGCGCTCCAAGCGCCGCTACGCCATCGTCGTGGCCTTCGTCATCGCCGCCGTGCTCACGCCGCCCGACGTGGTGAGCCAGCTGGCACTCGCCATCCCGCTGCTGATTTTCTACGAACTCAGCATCATGATCGGCCGCGTAATCGAGCGGAAGCGAGAGGCCACCGACAAGAAGACCGAGGCAGAGGAACTCGCGGCCGAGGAAGCCGAGAAGAAGGCCGAAGACGAGAAGAAGGCCGAGGATGCGGCGGCGACTGTGCCGAAGGATCCTGCGAGCTAGGCCATGCACGACATACGTTTCATCCGCGAGAGCCCCGAGGTCTTCGATGCCGGCTTGAAGAAGCGCAACCTGGCGCCGCTTTCGGCCGAACTGCTGGAAATCGACAAGCGCCGCCGCGCCGCGATCTCCGAGAGCGAGGCGCTGCAGGCCCGGCGCAAAGCGCTCAGCCAGCAGATCGGCATCGCCAAGCGCAAGGGCGAGCCTGCCGAGACGTTGATGGCCGAGGTCGCGGCGCTGGAAGAGTCGCTCAAGAAGGGCGAGACAGAGGCTGCTCGCCTCGACGAGGAGCTGACCCACCGGCTCGAAGTTCTGCCCAACCTGCCATTCGACGAGGTGCCCGAAGGCACCGACGAGCACGGCAACGTCGAAATTCGCCGCCACGGCAACCAGCGCAACTTCAGCTTCCAACCCAAGGACCACGTGGCGCTGGGCGAGGCGACCGGCGAGATGGACTTTGCCCAGGCGGTGAAGATCTCGGGCTCGCGCTTCGTGTTCCTGAAGGCCCATCTCGCCCGGCTGGAGCGCGCTCTGGCGCAGTTCATGCTCGACCTGCACACGACCGAGGGCGGCTACACCGAGATCAATCCGCCGCTGCTGGTGCGCGA
>CAMAYC010000129.1 GCA_945862125.1 Reyranella massiliensis 521 | reverse complement strand
AGCAGCATGGCGCCCTGCACGTAATGCGGCACGCATAGGATCAGTCCGACCAGAGGCGCCAGCAAAGTGTTGCCATGCGACACGATGGTCGTCCGCATGTGCTGACCACATAGCCGTCGCCACTGGAGGATGACATCCTTCAGCGCGGCTCCCACCGACACGGTTGTTGCCGCTATTTCCGCCGAGGTCATTTTTGTTGCCGCGCGCGCCCGCAATCGGGCAAAGGCGAATTTCAACTCCGATTCCGCCTGATTCTTGCCTTCGATGACATCGACCATGTGCCGTCCCACCAGCATCATGGTCCCGGTCGTCAGAACCGCGTAGGCGACGGCCCCAATGACGAGATAGCCCGGAATACTGAAAGTCAGACCCGATAGATCGACTCTGAGGGCGCCGCCGACATGCCATAGCACAACGACGAACGTCGCGGCGGATAACAGGGACCCGAAAAGCCCGACCGCAAGATCGATCGGCGCGTCGGTAGCCAGCCGGGCGTCCTCGGCAATACGGTATTCGGCATTCTGGTGTTCGCCATTCCAGAGGTCGAGCCGACGGTATCGCTCATCTCCCAGCCAGGCATCGATCAGGGTTGTGCTGAGCCAAGCCCGCCACCGCCGCTGGAATGTCATCCGACACCAGACTGCGAACACGGCAAGGCCGATGCTGGGCACTGCAAGGATCATCAGAAGATACGTCTGGCGCCAGATCTCGCGACCGTCGCGAAACTCGAGGGCGTTGAAGAAGTCTCGGTTCCAGAGATTGAGGCGGTATTGAACTAGCACCTGCAGAACCACGCAAATGAACAACAGCCCGATCAGACTCCAGGCGACGCCGGCCTCGCGCCCGCGCCAGAAACCGCGGGCGCCGCGCCAGAAGCGCCGCAGCGCCTCGCGGCTGATGGCCGATGACGAGACTGCTTCAGGCATAGTCTCCACCGCACGGTTTGGCGGCCGCATTTCGGACAAGCGCCGTCAACCCGAGGAAGGCAGCATCGCGCCGCAGGACAATCCGCAGTGGAATCTCCGACAGATAAGCTTGAAATTTGCCTTTCGCTTCGAAGCGCTGGCGGAAATCCATGGCAGCCAGGCGGTGGGCAATGTGTGGAATGATCCCGCCACCGACGAAGACCCCACCTCGCGCACCGAAAAGCAGCGCAACATCGCCAGCGACTGAACCAAGGAAGGAGACGAAAGTATCCAGTGTCTTCCGGCACGTGGCGCAGGTCCCGTCCAGCGCGGCTCGCGTCACTTCGGCAGGCGCCCGCGGCAGCACGTCGACCCTGTCCAGCGTCGCGATCGCCCGGTAGAGGTTCAGCAGCCCGGGGCCCGACAGGACCCGCTCCGCCGAAACATGGGCGAATTGCCGTCGAAGGATTGTGATGACGTCGGACTCGTAATCGGACGTGGCGGCCAAGGTCATGTGGCCACCCTCGCTCGCGACAACGCTTTTCCCACCGGGGCCCTGCACGTAGCACGCCATTCCAAGGCCAGTGCCGGGACCGAGGAGCGCCATCGGTGCGTCGGGAGCGCCCTTGTCCGGGCCGATCAGCAATGTATCCGAGGGTGCCAGATGAGGCAGGCTCCAGGCGGCCGCCTCGTGGTCGTTGACAAGGCGCAGGGTGCGGAAGCCGAACTCGTGCTTCAGTGCCTCGCCATCGACAACCCACGCAGAATTGGTGAGCGCGCATCGGCCACTTCCGATGGGACCGGCCAGTGCGAGGATGGCCTCGTCGATTGACGAAGCACCGCCCTGCTTCGCAAGGAAATGCCGGATGGCATCGGAGATCTGGCGATGGTCATTGACAGACAGGGTCATTACGGACGCGAGCTTGTCGCCGGACAGCATCGCGAACCTGGCGTAGGTCCCCCCGATATCGGCGAGGAGAATACGTTTCATTGCCCTGCACGGGCCAGTCCTTCGCCCCGGATCAACTGCGCATACCAACGGGCAGACGCCTTCGGAATGCGGCGCTGCGTCGGATAGTCGACGTAGACGAGTCCAAAGCGACTGGCGTATCCCGCCCCCCATTCGAAATTATCGAGGAGTGACCATACGAAGTAGCCACGCACATCAGCGCCCGCCAAAACGGCCTCGCGTAGCGCACCCGTATAGGACGCGAGAAAGTCCACGCGCTCGAGGTCGACGACAGCACCCGCCGCATTTGGCGCCTCGACGGCGCCTGCCCCGTTTTCCAGGACATAGATCGGCAGACGATAACGCCGATCCACATCGATCAGTGTGTCGCGGAAAGCGTCCGGATCGACCTGCCAACCGATGGGCGATCTCGGCACGCCAGGAGGGGCATCCGCCCAGGCAAATCCCAGCGGCGCTTTTGCATCGGCCCTGGCATAAACCGGTGAGTAGTGGTTGACCCCAAACCAGTCCGGCTTGCGGCAAATCCGGTCCATGTCCCCCGCCTGCACATAGGGTTCTATCGCCCGCGCCAGTGCGGGCGGGTAATGCCCCAGGATCTGTGCTTCAGGGAACGCTTTGTTCCAGTATTCATCCAGCAGTGCAGCCGCTGCGTCATCGGCCGGAGTGCGGGCAACCGGGCGGGCGGGTTGCATGTTGTGTATGGCACCGACCGATGCCAACGGGGCATGCGCCCGCAACACGTCAACGCCGGCGCCATGCGCCAGGTTCACGTGATGAATTGCCTGGTGAAGTCCTGCCGGATCAGTCGTCCCCGGCGGATGCCAGGCAAATCCATAGCCGAAGAGCGTGAACACTGACGGCTCGTTGAATGTAGCAAAACGGCGAACCCGATCGCCGAATCGGGACGCCACCAGTTGCGCATAGTCCGCGAACCACCCGGCTATGTCGCGATTGAGCCAACCACCCTGGTCCTGCAGTGCCTGCGGCAGATCCCAGTGGTAGAGACAGAGCCAAGGCTCGATGCCGGCGGCAAGCAAGCCGTCGATCAATCGGTCGTAGAACGCCAGACCTGCCTCATTCGCTGCGCCACGACCCATAGGCAGAACCCGCGGCCAGGCGATCGAGAACCGGTAGGCGCCGACGCCCAGATCGCGCATCAGCGCAATGTCCTCGGCATATCGATGATAATGATCGCAGGCGATATCGCCTGTATCGCCATTGGCAATCCGCCCAGGCACCCGACAGTATTCATCCCAGACGCTCGGTCCGCGGCCATCAATCTGCGTTGCACCCTCGATCTGGTAGCTCGAAGTCGAAACACCCCAGACGAAGTTGCGCGCCAGCGGAGCGAGCGCGCCGGCGCGAACAGGGGCTGACTGATGCGGGAGTACGGGTTGCGGCAGGATTGTCATGTATTTGACCCGATCGTTGCGGCCGTTAAGTGATTCAAGGCGTGATTGCAACCTTCAACACACCGTCGCGCTGATGGGAGAACAGATCATAGGCTTCCTCGATTTCGTCGAGCTTGAAGCGATGCGTGACCATGGGTCCAAGATCGATCCTGCCTGAAGCGATAACGTCCATGAGGCGTCGCATGCGCTCCTTCCCACCGGGGCAGAGCGTCGTGACGATCCGCGTGTCGCCGAGGCCGGCCGCGAAAGCATCGAGCGGAATGCGGAGGTCGGTCGAATAGACTCCCAGGCTGGACAACGTGCCGCCAGGTCTGAGTACACGTAGAGCAGCTTCGAATGTCCCCTGGGTCCCCAGCGCCTCAATCGAAGCGTCGACCCCCCGACCATCCGTCAATTCCAGAATGGCCTTCACCGGGTCGTGGTTGCGGTAGTCGATCGTGTGATCGATGCCGAGTGAGTCGCCCATGGCAAGCCGCTCCGGAATCGTGTCGACGCCGATGACCGTGGTCGCGCCCATCAGCCGGGCGCCCGCTGCGGCGCAAAGGCCGATCGGTCCCAGGGCGAAGACTGCCACGGTATCGCCGATGTGAATTCCGGCGCTTTCGGCACCCGAGAACCCCGTCGACATGATATCGGGACACATGAGGACCTGCTCGTCGCTCAACTGAGGAGGCACCGGCGACAGATTCGCCATCGCGTCCGGCACGAGCACGAACTCCGCCTGGCAGCCGTCGATCGTATTGCCGAACTTCCAGCCTCCCATCGGCTTGAAGCCGTGGCGCGTACCCGCACCGTCCTGGGAATGTTGACCGCACAGGCAGGCGTAACTGTGGCCGCTCGGCGTGATGGCGCCGGCAATGACCCGCTGGCCTTCCTTATAGCCCGTTACGGCCGAGCCCAGCTTCTCGATGACGCCGACGGGCTCATGGCCAATCGTCAGGCCCTTGTTGACCGGATACTCGCCCTTGAGGATGTGTACATCGGTACCGCAAATCGTCGTCGTCGTGACGCGGATCAGCGCGTCGAGCGGGCCGACATCAGGTACCGGCTTGGACTCCAGGACGATCCGACCGGGCTCGACGAAGATGGCGGCTTTCATCTTTGGCATGGGCGACCTCGCAACTCACCGGAGTGCAGTGGACCATCCTAGTCGCGCCGGCAGGCGCGACCTTTGATGTACCTCAACGCAACCGACCCTATGCCTCGTGAGGTATTTGATCTGCCGCAAGGTCCTGTTGGATGTTGTGTGTTGAATGGCCGTTTACTCGACCAGTTCCGGCCGAGGTCACCTTCGAGGAGGGTTACATGCGTGCCAGGCAAGTCATGGCGAGGCCCGTTCATACGGTGCCGGCCGACGCCTCCGTGTACGAAGCAGCGCAAGTCCTGCTGAATGCCGGCATCAGCGCCGCGCCCGTCGTAGATGCCGACGGAAAGATGATCGGAATCGTCAGCGAAGCCGACCTGATGTACCGAACCGAAATCGGAACCGTCCCTGGCAAGTCCTGGTTGGCGCGCCTCTTGGCCGATGACGCTGTGACGGCGCGAGACTACATCCGCGCGCATTCGCATCGTGTTGCCGACGTTATGACAAAGAATGTCGTAACGGCGGAAGAGCGGACATCGCTCGGCGACATCGCCGCTCTCATGCAGCGCCATCGCGTGAAGCGTGTTCCCATTCTCCGTGAAGGCCGCATCGTCGGGATCGTCAGTCGGGGCAATCTTCTACAGGGATTACTCGCCCGTGAGCCTTCGGAGCCGGAGAACTCGATCGACGATGACAAGATCCGCTCTGTCGTGGTGGCTGAACTGATCAAGCATGGCTGGGCTTCGTCGCTCATGCCGACAAATGTCGTTGCCGAGAATGGTATCGTCCATCTGTGGGGTTACGCCAACAGTACTGCTGTCAAGGACGCTCACCGCATCGCGGCCGAAAACGTCCCCGGCGTGAAGCGTGTCGAGAACCACATGAACATTCTGCCGCCAGAGACGCATTACGGCATCTGAACCGAAGAATCGGACGCAGCCGATGGCACCAATCGATTACGTCCGCTGGTTCGGAGAATTGCGCTCCGAGGATGTCGCGCTGGTCGGCGGAAAGAATTCCTCGCTTGGTGAACTCTACTCGGCGTTGTCTTCAGAGGGCGTCAAGGTACCCAATGGGTTTGCGCTAACGGCAACGGCCTATCGGGACGCCCTCGATGCCGCTGGAACCTGGGATCGTCTGGGCCCTCTGCTCAAAGATATCGGGAAGGACGACATTGGGAGGTTGGCCGGAAATGCCGCAGCTGCCCGCGCCCTGGTCTATGCAGCGACCGGAACAGGCACGCTGCGCGCCGAGATCGCGAAAGCTTACGAGCGTCTTGAGGAACAGTATGGCGCAGGCGTTGCGGTAGCGGTGCGAAGCTCGGCGACTGCGGAAGACCTGCCGACGGCAAGCTTTGCCGGGCAGCATGAAAGTTTTCTCAATGTCCGCGGGGCCGATGATCTCTTCGAAGCATGCCGCCGATGCTTCGCCTCGGTGTTTACCGACCGCGCCATCGTCTACCGAAACGACAACGGCTTCGATCATCTCAAGATCGCATTGTCCGTCGGGGTCATGAAAATGGTCCGCTCAGACCTCTCTGCGAGCGGGGTGGCCTTCACTCTCGACACTGAAACCGGATTCCGCGACGTCATATTTGTCACTGGAGCGTACGGACTGGGCGAAAATGTTGTCCAGGGACGCGTCGATCCCGACGAGTTCTACGTCCACACGCCGACTTTTCGCAACGGCCACAGGAGCGTTCTGCGTCACTCGCTGGGCCGCAAGCAGCAACGGCTGATTTATGCCGCCGGCTCGGGCGATCGGAGCACGACCAATATTGACACCTCGGTTTCAGAGCGGGCTCGTTACTGCATCGACGACGACGATGTACTGAAGCTGGCAGGTTATGCAATCCGCATCGAGGACCACTATTCGCTTCGAGCCGGTCATCCCGTTCCTATGGACATTGAGTGGGCCAAGGACGGAATCGATGGCGAAATCTACATTGTCCAGGCCCGTCCCGAAACGGTCGCCTCCCGCAAGCCAACCGGCGAGTTCTACACCTACGCGCTGAAGGGCAGCGCAAAGACGCTCATCACAGGGCGTGCCATCGGCGAGAAGATCGCCAGCGGCCCCGTACGAATCGTGAGTAGCGCACGCGATCTGGCATCCTTCCAGGCCGGGGATGTGCTCGTGGCGGATACCACCAGTCCGGACTGGGAACCGGTGATGAAAGGGGCCGCCGGCATCGTGACAAACCGCGGCGGTCGGACCTGTCATGCCGCGATCGTGGCACGCGAGCTCGGAGTTCCGGCGATCGTCGGCGCGGAAGGCGCTACTGGCGCGCTTCTGCAGGGACAGATGATAACCATTTCGTGCGCCGAAGGCGAGATCGGCCGTGTCTATCAAGGACAGGTTCCCTTCGAGGCATCCATCGTGGACGTGGGCAGTCTCGCGCGTCCTCGCATGCCGATCATGGTCAATCTCGGAAATCCCGACCTGGCATTCAGAACCGCCATGCGCCCCAATGACGGTGTCGGCTTGGCCCGTATGGAGTTCATCATCAGCGAACACATCGGCATCCATCCGATGGCACTGGTACAACCGGAGAAGGTCACATCTGCCGCTGACCGCGACATCATCTCGGCCCGCGTCGCACGATACTCATCGCCGTCCGATTTCTTCATCGAGACACTGGCCGAGGGTGTCGGGATGATCGCTGCGGGCTTCTACCCCAAGCCTGTCATCGTGCGGCTGTCCGACTTCAAGACGAACGAGTATGCGCGCCTCATTGGAGGGGCCAACTTCGAGCCCAAGGAGGAGAACCCCATGATCGGGTTCCGTGGCGCCTCGCGCTACGCTCACCCCGCCTATGCGCCAGCGTTTGCCCTGGAATGCGCCGCACTGCGCCAGGTCCGAGAGACGATGGGGCTGAAGAACGTACGCATCATGGTGCCTTTCTGCCGACGCATCGACGAGGCACGTCGGGTTATCGCCGCCATGGCAGAGAATGGCCTCCGACGCGGCGAGGATGGACTGGAAATCTATGTCATGTGCGAGATTCCCAACAATGTGATCCAGATTGATGCTTTCGCCGAAGTCTTTGACGGCTTCTCGATCGGATCCAATGACCTGACGCAGTTGACCTTGGGCGTTGATCGCGATTCCGAGATCGTTGCTTTCGATTTCGATGAACGCGATCCGGGCATGCTCGAGATGCTGCGCATGGCCGTCGCCGGCGCCAAGCGTAATCACCGCCATATCGGAATCTGCGGCGAGGCACCGGCCGATTACCCGGAGATCGCGCGGTTCCTGACGCAGATCGGCATCGACTCGATCAGTGTCAATCCCGGGAGCGTGCTGCGGACTCTGGAGGTCGTAAGCGAGGCCGAGCGCACTTGCGCCGCGACCGTGGCCCCGCCACTGCCTAAGGTCTAATAAAGATAAGCGGGCTGTCGTCGTCGAGGTTGTCGGCGGCGGCTGCCAGCTCGGCGGCGATGTCGCTATTTGGCCGTCCACGCTTGAATATCCGGATCGCTTCAGAGAGCAGGCAACGCGCCACCACATCGTCAGCGATGCCCTTGCCCGCCGCTTCGGCCAGGGCTGCCTCGACATGCCGGGAAACCAGCTGATGAGTGCTCATGATGGACCTTCCTTTAAATGCCGCGAGAATGCCTGCCATCGACATACGCGACGTGAGGGTCGAAAGCCGCGCAGACAAAGCGGACCAGCGGTCGCCCACGTGCCGTGACATGCAGCGATTCGCCGTCGCGGCGGACCAGCCCGTCCTCGACCAGCGCCGGCAATGTCGTGATTCCGTCCATGAACGAACCAAGGGGGATCTCGTGGCGGCGGCAGACATCGCCGAGGTCGATCGAGAAGGTGCACATCAGCCGTTCGATGATCTCGCCGCGCAGCCGGTCGGCCGCGGTGAGTTCCAGGCCGCGCACCGAGGCGAAACAGCCGGCTTCGACGAGCGTCCGGTAGCGGGCCGGGTCGGGCGCGTTCTGGGTGTAGCCGCGCGGCAGGCTCGAGATCGCCGAGGCGCCTAGGCCGACGACCGCTGGCTGGTCCTCGACGACGTAGCCCTGGAAACTGCGTCGCAGCCGGCCGTGCTGCGCCGCCGTCGCCAGCGAATCGGTGGGGCGGGCATAGTGATCGAGCCCAACCTGGACATAGCCTCCGTCGACCAGGCGTTGAGCCACGAGATTGGCCATCGCGGCTCGATCGCCGGCCGTCGGCAGGCTCGCCGGGTCGATCAGTCGCTGACGCGCTTTCATCCACGGGACATGGGCATACGCAAAGACGGCAAAGCGGTCGGGCGCCAGTTCGATCGCGGCATCGAGCGTGCGGGCAAGGGTTTCAAGCGTCTGACGCGGCAGCCCGTAGACGAGGTCGAGGTTGATGCGGGCGATGCCTGCTGTGCGCAGCCGGGAGATCGCCGTGGCTGTATCATCGACCGATTGCAGGCGGTTGATCGCCTGCTGCACGTCGATGTCGAAGTCCTGGACGCCAAGGCTTGCCCGGTCGATGCCGATATCCCGCATCGTCGTCACCAATGCGTCGTCGCAGAAGCGCGGATCGACTTCCATCGAGGTTTCCGATCCGCAGCGACGGTCGAAGCGCGCCGCCAGTCTCTTGGCCACGTCGACAATGTTCGCAGTGCCGAGCTGGGACGGCGTGCCACCACCCCATTGGACCGAGCCGACCATCAACTCGGGCACTGTGTCGGCGACGAGATCGATCTCCTTCAGGAGCGCTCGGGCGTAGGAGGCCAGTGACTCCGGGCGGTTCACTGCAGAGGTGTGGCAGGCGCAGTACCAGCACAGGCGCGCACAGAACGGTACATGCAGATAGACCGTCGAGCAGGTGCGCGCGAGATCGGGAAGCCATGTGCGATGCTGCACCGGCCCCACGGCGCCATGGAACTGCGCGGCCGTCGGATAGCTCGTGTAGCGAGGAACCGGACGGTCGTAGGACGCGACTGTCTTGGCGTCCATCAGTGTGCGAGCAGTACGGGGACGGTCATGCTGGACAGCAGTGTGCGGCTCACACCGCCCAGCACCATCTCGCGGACCCGCGAATGTCCGTAGACGCCCATCACGATGAGGTCGACGCCGAGATCGGCGGCGCGAGACAGAATGACTGCACCCACGTCGCTGTCGGCCGCCACATCGCGCTGAACGACCACCTTGACGCCGTGACGGGCAAGCCACTGCGCGACATCTGCCCCGGGTTCCGCCCCGTGGCCATCCGGCGAGGTCCGCGGATCGACGACGAGGACGACGACTTTCTGCGCCGCGCACAGGAGCGGCAAGGCATCGGCAGCAGCTCGCGCGCTTTCGCGACTGGCATTCCAGCAGAGCATGACGGTTGCACCGAGGGGGGCATGCACGCCGATATGCGGCACGACCAGGGTCGGACGGCCGGTCGACAGCACGACGGCTTCAGGCAGGTCCGAAGGCGTTGGTGTTTGGGCATCGGGATCGGTCTGGCCGACGACCAGGAGATCGGCATAGCGTGCCTGTATGGCCAGCTCGGTATCGATGAAGCCTTCCGTCACGCGCCACTCGTGCGAGATGTGCCTGCCCTTCATGGCTTTCTGGAAGGCCTCGAGCGCAGCGGCCTGATCGGCGTCAGCGCTCGCCTCGTAGGCGGTGAACAAGCTGTCCATGGCCAAGCCACCGTCGAAAAAGACCGGCGCCTGAAGCGGCGGCCGGGCATATACGCCCACCAGATGAGCGCTGTGGCACTTCGCGACCTCTGCAGCGACCGTCAGTCTTTGGCCCACCTTCGGACCGGCATCGCAGTGAACCAGGATTGTTTTGTAGGTCATGTCAGCCTCCTGAACATTCGCTGGCACAGTGCCTGCCCGCGAGAAGCTTCACCTTGATGCAGGTCAATCGAGGCCCGGGACATTCGTGCTTTCGTCCGTCAGATGGAAACCATTGCCCGGCTCCTGGCGCTGTGCGGCGAAGGCATGCAGGCGGCCGCGGCGACCCCTGCGGCCGTGCCGGCGACGCTGTTGCTGGCCGGCTTGGCCGGCAGTCTCGTTCACTGTGCCGGAATGTGTGGACCCTTCGTGCTGGGTCAGGTGATGGCCGACGCGGAGCACCCGGGGGACCGGCCCTATGGCGAGTGGCATCGCCTCGCTGGTGCTGCGCTCGCGCCCTACCATCTGGGACGTTTCACGACATACACGGTGCTGGGTGCCCTGGCGGGGGGAATCACCTCGGTCTTTGCATCGACGGAACTCTTCAGATGGCTGTCGGCGATCCTGCTGGTCGCTGCCGCCGGCCTGTTGGCAGCCCAGGCTTTCGGTATGGCATTCGGCGCTGGCTCGCCTGCAACGACGCTCGTGACCCAGCTCGCCGGTCGGCTATCGACATCGCGAGCGGCGTTCGCGCGCTACAGCCTGGGCATTGCCCTGGGTTTCCTGCCCTGTGGGCTGCTCTACGCCGCGCTCGCCGCCGCGGCCGGCGCGGGATCGGTGGTGGCGGGTGCGCTGTCGATGGCGGGATTCGCCCTTGGCACCGTGCCAGCATTGGTCATGGTCGGCTGGGGTGGCCTCATCATGCGCCGCCGACTGCGCACGGCCGCGAGGTGGGTAAGCCCCCCGCTTCTCGCGGGCAACGCGCTGGTCATGCTCGCCTTGGCAAGCCAGCGGCTTTGAGGGGTGTCCGCGCTTCTACCGCGCCATTGGACCCGGAGGGAAACCGGCAATGCTTGCCGCGAAGACCACGTTATCCGGACACCCTGAGTGCTGCGACGGCAGTCATGGCGGAACGGCCGAGACCCTGCAGTTCAGTGACAGCCGAATCCAAAGCGCCCTGTCCCGATTCGATTCGGGCAGCAGCCCTGGCGGCGGGACCGGCGCCAAACTGGTCGAACAGGCCGACCAGCCGATGTGCCACGCGACGGACGTGAACATCGTCGCCGGACGAATGCGCGTCGGCAATTTCCTGCAGAAACAGGGCCGCATCGCGGTCGAACTGGTCGAGCAATTCACTAAATATCTTGTCACCTACCGTCTCGCGCAGTTCGGCGAGGGCAGACATGTCGAGGATAGGAGCATCGGCCGATATGGTCGCGGACGCGGGAGTGACGAAGGCGCGATTGATGGCGGCGGCGAGATCGGGCAGCCGAATCGGTTTGCCAAGATAGCCTGTCATGCCAACGGCAATCGCCTCCTCGCGATCGGTTGCTTGCGCAAAGGCTGTAAGCGCGATTATCGGCGTCGCACTTGCCGGCGGCGCCAGGGCGCGGATGCGTCGTGTTGCTTCGTATCCATCGACAGTGGGCATCTGAACATCCATGAGGATCAGATCGAAAGTGCCGGACGCCGCGGCAACGACCGCTTCGTCTCCGTCGCCGACGACCTGTACGCGGTGCCCCAGCTTTTCCAGCATTGCACGGGCGACTACCTGGTTCGCAGGCGTGTCCTCCGCGACAAGCACCCGCAGGCGGCGTTGCGGCGCCAAGGCTCCTTCCACTGGAGCAGGCACGGCTTCAGCAGTCGCCTGTACAATCGGGAAGGCGAGTTCAAACCAGAAGGTTGAACCGAGTCCGCGTGCGCTCTCGACACCGATACGGCCACCCATGAGATCAATGATGCGCTTGCAGATGGCGAGCCCAAGCCCAGTGCCGCCCTTCTGGCGCGCCAGGCGGACATTGGCTTGCTCAAACGGACGGAACAGACGATCTCGTGCCTTCCGATCGATGCCGATACCGGTATCGGCTACGGCAAAGCGAATTCGGACCTCGTTCCAGGACCGTTTCAGCGCGTGCGCCGAGAGAGAGACGGAGCCCTTTTCGGTATACTTGACCGCGTTTCCGAGCAGATTCAGGAAGAGCTGGCTCAGGCGGCCGGAGTCTCCGAGGAGGAGAACTGGTATGTCCTCCGCCACAACGGCCGTCACAGCGAGTTTCTCTGCACCCGGCAGGCCTCGTGCGATATCGACGGCGCCCTCCATCAATTCCCGCACGTCGAAATTTCCCTTCTCGACGTCGAGGTGGCCGGCCTCGAGGCGGGAGAAATCGAGAATGTCGTTTATGATGGCGAGCAGGTGGTCGGCGCTCTGCTCGATCGTACGCGCGTAGCGCTTCTGGTCAGGATCCAGTTGTGTATCGGCCAGAAGGCCGGACATGCCGATAACGGCGTTCATCGGCGTGCGGATTTCATGACTCATCATGGCAAGAAAATCCGCCTTTGCCTGGGCAGCTTGCTCCGCCTCGTGCCGAGCGCGGGCAAGATCCGTCATGGTGGCCTCCTGACGCGCCAGCAAGGCGGCAATCGAGGCGGTAAGGCCGAGCAACAGCAGCGCAAACAGCGCAGTCCCACAGCCCACAAACAGAGCGGTTGAGTACCATTGCTCAAGGATCAGGCCGCTGGTCGCCGTAACGTTGACGACCAGCGGATAATCCTTGAGGGCACGCGGGGCAACAATGCGCATTTCGCTCGACCAACTGTCGGCCAATCGAGGGCTGCTGGTGACCACGGCGCCGGCTTCGCCGCCGCGGCCAATGATTTCGCTGAATACCGCCTGGTCCTTGAACGAGGTGCCGATCAGCGCATCGCGCTCGGGGTAACGCGCAAGCAGTATGCCGTTACTGAGGAAAAGCGAGATGGCACTCTCGTCTCCAATGTTCACCGCCTTGAAAAAATCCGTGAAGAAACTGCTCTCAATGCCGGCCAACACCAGTCCGATAGTGCTACCCGAGCGGTTCTTGATCTTGCGCGCGAGATAGAACGTCCAGGCGCCGGTGCCGCGATTCTTGACCGGAGCGCTCAGGAACACATCAAGAGTTGGGTCGTCGATATGCGCTTTGTAGTAGTCGCGATCCGCTAGGTTGATCCTGGGGGGGCGGGAAAGAGCGCGTGAAGTTAATGACATCGCCGTTCGTCGCGACAATGGTGGCGACGTCGACCTGCGGCACGCTGCTGGCCTTGTTCCGCAGCATTTCGAAGATCTCGGAGGTGCCCATCTCGCTCCGAAACTCGGCTTCAGTGACGATGTCGGCGTCATGAACTCGGTCGACGATGCTCTTCAGGACAAGGTCGGCCGCTTTCATGGTCTGGCGCGTCGATTCCGCGAGGGTGATCGATGCGTTCGACAGGTTGACTTTCCACTCTGTGATCGCCGTCTGTCGCGCCTGCCACAGCATCAGCGTCGACCCGGCGATGACAAGAACAACGCATAGAAGGCCGGCGCCGATTACCGACCAGCCGCGTCGACC
>CAMAYC010000128.1 GCA_945862125.1 Reyranella massiliensis 521 | reverse complement strand
CGATCCGGCGGCTTGTGGCCGTCGGCGAAGGTCTTGATGTTGATCAGCACCTTCTCGCCCATCTCGATGCGGCCCTCGAGCGTGGCAGATCCCATGTGCGGCAGCAGCACGACGCGATCGAGTTCGAGCAGCTTGGGATTGACCTGCGGCTCGTGCTCGTAGACGTCGAGACCGGCGCCGGCCAGCTCGCCAGCCTTCAGCATGCGCACCAGCGCGTTCTCGTCGATCACTTCGCCACGCGCGGTATTGATGATGATGGCCGAAGGCTTCATCAATTTCAGGCGACGTGCCGACAACAGGTGAAATGTCGCCGGCGTGTGCGGGCAATTCACCGACACGATGTCCATGCGCGCCAGCATCTGGTCGGGACTCTCCCAGTAGGTCGCCTCGAGTTCGCGCTCGATCTCGGCGTGGGCGCGCTTGCGATTGTGATAGTGGATCGCCAGCCCGAAGCTGCGCGCGCGGCGCGCCAGCGCCTGGCCGATGCGACCCATGCCGACGATGCCCATCCGCTTGCCCTGCAGGCGGGCACCGAGCATCGACGTCGGACTCCAACCGGTCCATTTGCCGGAGCGCACCATGCGTTCGCCCTCGCCCATGCGCCGCGCCGTGGCCAGCACCAGCGCCATCGCCATGTCGGCGGTATCCTCCGTCAGGACGCCCGGCGTGTTGGTGACCGTGATGCCGCGCTGGCGCGCCGAATCGAGATCGATGTGGTCGACGCCCGTCCCGAACGAGGCGATGAGCTTCAACCGCGGGCCGCTCTGCGACAGCAGCCGGCTGTCGATACGGTCGGTGACGGTGGGCACGAGCACGTCGGCCGTCTTCACGGCCTCGACGAGCCCGGCAGCGTCGAGCGGCCGGTCGTCCGCGTTCAGCCGCGTATCGAACAGCTCCATGAGCCGCGTTTCGATCGCCTCGGGCAGCGTCCGGGTGACGATCACCAGCGGTTTCTTCTTTGAACTGGACGGCATGGGGGATCGGTACCGGGCTGGCGCGACAGAGGACGACTGCCCGATTACCAATTCCGCGCGCGCCTTGTCCAGCAAGCGGGCCGGATATCTGGCGCGGCTGAAAAGCGCGTTTTTTCAACTGGTTGTCGACCAATATGAAGATTTTAGGTATATTGCCCCAGATGGGAATTCGGTCGTTCGTCTCGCTTTCGATGGGCTTTGCAGCTTTTGCAGCGCTTTGTCTGGTTGCCCCGGCACTACCGGGCGGCGGCGCCCATGCCGCCCCCGACAAGTCGGCGACGCTCCAACGCAAGGGGTCGGGCCTGCCGATTCCGCGTTTCGCCTCCCTGCGATCGGACGAGGTCAACGTCCGCACGGGGCCGGGCACCCGCTATCCCGTGGATTGGGTCTTCAAGCGCAAGGCCATGCCCGTCGAAATCGTCGCCGAATACGAAAACTGGCGCAAAATCCGCGACTGGCAGGGTGCCAGCGGCTGGGTCCACCAGAGCCTGCTGACCGGCAAGCGCAGCTTCATCATCGCCTCGAAGGCGGCCAGCCTCCACAAGACGCCGGCCTCGTCGGCCGAAGTCGTGGCCAAGCTGGAACCCGAAGTGATGGGTGAGATCCGCTCCTGTGCCGGCGACTGGTGCCGGGTCAAGGTATCCAGCGTCAGCGGCTGGATCGAACGCACCGGCATGTGGGGCGTCTATAAGTCCGAACCGATTAACTAGCCGCCGCCCCGATCGGCACGTAAAAATGGGTCGCCGTGGCCCACGCAGTTAGCGCCCTCTATTCCAAGTTCAACCGCATGTCGCCCGCAGCGGCGGCAATGGCGGCGTTGCTGCATGCCGCGGTGGCGCTGGCCTTCCTGTGGGAACTGCCCCGGGTCGAGGCCGAATCCGCCGAGCAGGCCCTCGAGTTCACGGTCGACGTTCCCGTCCCGGCACCGCCCGAGAGCCCACCCCAGCAGGCGGCCGCAGCGACCCCGCCGCCGGCTGCTCCTCCGCCGGCTGCTCCGCCACCGAGCGCGTCTCCCGTGCCACCCCCGAGATTGGGTCTCGCACCATCGCGCTCGCTCACGCCCGATCCAAGCAGCAGACAGGAGACGCCCCCCGGCCCGGCGTCGTCGCGGCCGACACGAACCACGGAGCCCGCCAGGGAGCCGGCAAGAGAGCCGGCCAAGCCGGAACCTCCGAAGCCAGAGCCGGAGCAGCAGCAGGCTGCCGCCGCGCCGCCGCCCCCGCCGCCGCCGGAAACCAAACTGGAGCAGGCCCTGCCGCCGCTTGAAGCGCCGCCACCGCCGCTCAGCGCCCGGGATTTTCCAAAGATCGCGCCACCCCCGCCGCCCAAGGCACCTCCACCGCCGCAACGTGCGCAGACGCCGCCACCGCCTCCGCAACGACAGGCCCTCCAGCCTTCACCGCTTGCCGGCGGGCAGCGTCGTCCCCCTGCGGATTCCCAAGCCGCGGCGCAGCCGGCACCGTCACCGCTCACCAATCCGGCGAGCCAGTATGGTCAGCGCAAAGCCGAAGAGGACTATCTCTGGCGAGTCGCCCAGAAGCTGTCGCAGCATCAGCAGTTCGTTAAGAACGTCAGCACCGAGTCGGGCTCTGTAGTCATGCGGCTCACGATCGCTCGCGACGGCACCCTGATCGACGTCTCGATGTTCAAGTCCAGTGGCCTTCCGGCGCTCGATGCCACGGCCCTCAACATGATTCGCCAGGCCTCGCCCTATCCGCCGTTCCCTCCGGACATCACCGGCACACGGCAGAACTTCCTTCTGCCACTCCAGTTCAGGCGCAGCGATTGAGGGCGGCGAATCCGGCCAGCTAGCCGCCGACCAAGCCGGAACCCCGGCCCGGAACATAGTAACGTAGCGCCGTGGCCCAGACTTTCAGTGCCCTCACTTCGAGATCCAGCCAGATGTCGCCGGTGGCGCTGGTGCTGGCGCTGGCGCTCCATGGCCTGGCCGCCGCGGGACTGTGGTGGGCGTCGCCGCTGCGGCCGACCGAGCCGCCACAGGACGCCATCATGATCACGGTCGATGCGGGCGCGCCGCCATCCAGCACAGAGCAGCAAGGAGACGACAAGCCCGCCCAATCGATCGCCGCCGGTACTCCGGAGCCTGCACAGCCGGAGGAGGTACGCGAGGAACAGCGCGAGGAACCTCAACAGGCACTTGCCGAACCTCAGCCGCCTCAGCCCGAGCAACCACCACCGCCCAGTCTCGAACAGGCCCTGGCGTCGCCGGAGGAACTGCCGCCGCCGACGGCGCGCGACTTCCCCAAGCCGGTTCCGCCACCAAAACCCCCTCGCCCAGCGGCCCGGCCGCCGCAGGCCGCGCCTTCGCAGGCGCCACTGCCGAGGCCCACCCAGCCGGCGCCCCCGGCAAATTCAGCCGCCACGGCGCCCGCCCCACCGTCGAATTCTTCGGATTGGCTGATCGGCAAGGGCCGGGCGCGCAACGCCTACCTGGATCAGGTCGCGCGGCTGACCTCGCGGTATCGCTTCTATCCGCGCATCGCCGTCGACAACAAGCAGGAAGGCCGCGTGGTCACGCGCGTGACGATCGCGCGCGACGGCCGGCTGATCGACGTCAGGATCGACAAATCGAGCGGATGGCCCGCCATCGACGCCGCCGAACTCGAGACGATCCGCAAGTCGGCCCCGTTCCCGCCGGTCCCGAGTGACATGCCCGGCGATCCGTTGATCCTGATACTGCCCATTCACTACGACTTGACGGTTCCCCGGAACCGTTAGGTATCAGGCGAAGTCCCGCGCCAGGGTTTCGCGCACGGCAAGCGGCATCACCGCCATGTGGCCGTAGTTGGGGTGGTCGAAGCCGACCACGACATCGCCGCCACCGCCCCGAAAGGCCGCGATCTGGGCGGGCGTGAAGGCAAAGCGCACGAACTGCACTGCCGAGGCCTTGCCGTCCTCACGCGAGCGTTCCTGGTCTCCCTCCTCGACGCCCCGGATCATCTCTGTGCCGACGCGGATGAAGGCATGACGTTCGACACCGCCCAGGGATCCCAGCACGCGGGCGCGCCGCAGCGGATCGTCGATCTCGAACATGATCGTGGCGACCAGCTCGCCGCCCTGGGGAATCAACGGATTGTAGGCCGCCAGTTCGTCGGGAATCTGGGCCGGACCGCCCTTCTCGATGAACAGCATTTCGTGCACCTGGTGCAGCATCGTGTCGTAGGACTCGAAGTAGCAGGTCGCGAACGGGCCGACTTCGAGCCGGCGGTTCTTCTTGAGCTCCGCCATCTGACGGCGGCGCTCGGCGCGCACTTTCAGGTATTCCGCCGGCGGCAAAATGGCCCCGGTCTCGATCTTGCGCGGTGAGGTCATCGGTCCCGTCCGGTAAATCCGTAAGCTTGCGCCAGCAACTCGATCGGATGTGTGCCGCGTGTCGGCCTGGGCTTGTTGTCGCCGCCGACAATTTCCATCACCTGCATCAGGTGATCGGCGGCGAGCGGGCACTCGGAGGCGACGAAGCTGGTGTCGTTCTTCAGCGCCATCTGGGCTGCCGGCTTGCCCACCTTCACCGCGGTCTCGAAATTCTCGGTCCGCGCGCCCCAGATGCCGCCATGGCCGCTACAACGCTCGATGACGGCGACACGGGTCTCGGGCACCAGCCGCAGCATCTCGGCCGCCTTCGCGCCCATGTTCTGGGCCCGCGCATGGCAGGCGAGGTGGATAACGACACCGCCTTCGAGCGGCTCCAGGCCAGGCGCCAGCCCATGTTTCTTGGCGATATCGACCACGTACTCCGACAGATCGAACGTCGCCTGGGACAGGCGTTCGACGTCGCTGTCCTTGGGCAGCATCAGCGGCCATTCGAATTTCAGCATCAGGGCGCAGGAGGGCGTGAGCGCGATCACGTCATAGCCCTTGTCGACCCAGGGCAACAGCGCCGCCGACACGGCCTTCGCCGCCGACGCCGTGCCTTCGAGGTCGCCCAGTTCGAACTTCGGCATACCACAGCAGGCGGGATGGACGACCTCGGTCTCGACACCATTCTTGGCCAGCACCGCGCGGGTCGCCGCGCCGATGTCGGTGTTGTTGAAGTTCACGAAGCAGGTCGCATAGAGTACGGCCTTGCGCTTGCCGAAAGCCGGCGCCGCCTCATTCAGCTCCACACCTTCGCGCGCTGCCCTGATCTCGAAGGTCTCGCCGGCATACTTCGGCAGGCGGGCGCCATGATGGATTCCGCCGATGCGTTCCATCGCCGGGCGCGTCAGCGTGTTGTGCTCGTCGGTGGCCCAGTTGGCGAGACCGGCCACGAAACTGCCGAGCCGGCCGGTCCGATCGGTATCGGCAAGCTGGCGGTCGACCAGAGAGACGCCCTTCTTGCGCGCCTGCACGGCGCGATGGCGGAGCATGAGGTGCGGGAAGTCCAGCGCCCATTCGTGCGGCGGCACGTAGGGGCATTTGGTCATGAAGCACATGTCGCAGAGCGTGCAGGCCTCTTCGACCTGGGCGTAGTCTTCCTTCTTCACGCCATCGAGTTCGCCGGTCGGGCCGTTGTCGATCAGGTCGAAGAGCCGTGGGAACGAGTCGCACAGGTTAAAGCAGCGCCGACAGCCGTGGCAGATGTCGAAGACGCGCTCCATTTCCTTCTCGAGCGCTTTCTCATCCCAGAACCAGGGATTCTGCCAGTCGAGGACGTGACGGATGGGAGCTTCGAGGCTGCCTTCGCGCATGGGGCCTTCGCTTCGTTGCGGATCGAACAGGTGGGAAGAAAAAGGGGACCCACTCGGGTCCCCTTCGCTCGAGCCCGAAGGGCTCAGGCCATCGTGTCGAGGGCTTTCTGGAAGCGGCCGGCGTGGCTCTTCTCCGCCTTCGCCAAAGTCTCGAACCAGTCGGCGATCTCCGCCATGCCTTCCTCGCGCGCCGTGCGCGCCATGCCCGGGTACATGTCGGTGTACTCGTGCGTCTCGCCGGCGATCGCGGCCTTCAGGTTCGACGTGGTGGCACCGATCGGCAGACCGGTGGCCGGATCGCCAACCGCCTCGAGGAACTCGAGATGGCCGTGGGCGTGGCCGGTTTCGCCTTCGGCCGTCGACCGGAAGACGGCGGCAACATCGTTGTAGCCTTCGACGTCGGCCTTCTGGGCGAAATAGAGATACCGGCGGTTGGCCTGGCTCTCGCCCGCGAAAGCGGCCTTGAGATTGTCTTCGGTCTTGGAACCCTTGAGATTTGCCATGGTGCTTCTCCCGCTTTGACCGGCCCATCCGCCGGTCCACGCACAGGATTTAGGACTCGCTCCCAAAGCCGTCAAGAAGTTTAGAACAATTCTAAATGCTGCAAATGATTCGCAGCGGAAGGGAGCTAGCGCCGCACCCGCACGATGACATCGACCCGCGCGAGACGCGTGCCCTTGGGCGGCGTCGGCAGACCCGCGATCGTGACTTTCTCGGAGGGAAAATCGTGCAGCTCACCATCCGGCTCGACGAAGAAATGGTGGTGATGGCCGGTGTTGGTATCGAAGTAGGACCGGCCCGGCGCGACCACGACCTCGCGCAGAAGTCCTGCGTCGCGGAACTGGTTGAGCGCGTTGTAGACCGTGGCCAGCGACACCGGCATCCGCGTCGCCTTGACCTCGACATGCAGGCTTTCGGCCGTGACATGGCGGTGGCCGCCCTCGAACAGCAGGCGCGCCAGAGCGACCCTCTGCCGGGTCGGGCGCAGGCCGGCCGCGCGCAGGCGGTCGGGGAAATCGGGGCTGGTGGCAGGCATCGTTACACCCATATGTAAGGACTACATAACGGCATGAAAAGGGCCAGTTGGGCGTTTCCGGTCGTTTGCGCTGGCCCTCCTGCATCCCTATTCTGCCGTCAAATCCCTGTATCGGGCGGCCACGGGACGGTGAATGGTGAGCGAGCAGAAGCACAGTTATACCTTTGAAGACCTGATCGAGTGCGCGAAGGGGCACCTGTTCGGGCCTGGAAATGCGCAGCTGCCGCTACCGCCCATGCTGATGTTGGACCGGATCGTCAAAATCTCCGATACCGGCGGCAATTTCGGCAAGGGCGAGATCGTGGCCGAGTTCGATATCAAGCCCGACCTGTGGTTCTTCGCCTGTCACTTCAAGGGCGATCCGGTGATGCCGGGCTGCCTGCCGCTCGACGCGCTATGGCAGATGCTCGGCTTCTTCCTGGGCTGGATGAAGGCGCCGGGCAGGGGCCGTGCGCTGGGCGTCGGTGAGGTCAAGTTCACCGGCATGGTCGTGCCGACCGTGAAAAAGCTCACCTATCATGTGCACCTGAAGCGCGTGATCCTCCGCAAGCTGGTCCTGGGCATCGGCGACGGGGTCGTCCACGCCGACGGCAAGCCGATCTACGAAGTCAGCGGACTCAAGGTCGGCCTGTTCCAGGATGCGGCGCCGGCCGCGGCGGCGGGCTGATGAAGCGCGTCGTCGTCACGGGCCTCGGCATCGTCTCCCCGATCGGCAACAACGCCGTCGAGGTGACCCAGTCGCTGAAGGACGGCAAGTCTGGCATCGAGTTCGTGCCGCAGTACAAGGAACTCGGCTTCCGCAGCCAGGTTGCCGGGACGCTGAAGCTCAAGGTCGAGGAGCTGGTCGACCGCCGCCTCATGCGCTTCATGGGCGACGGCGCGGCCTATGCCTACCTCGCGATGAAGGAAGCGATCGCCGACGCCGGTCTTTCGGAGGCCGACGTTTCAAATGAACGCACCGGCGTCATCGCCGGCTCCGGCGGCCCGACGACCGGCGCCATCGTGCAGGCCGCCATCACGGCCCGGGAGAAGGGCCCCAAGCGCGTCGGCCCGTTCCAGGTGCCGCGCGCCATGTGCAGCACCGTCTCGGCCAACCTTGCGACCGCCTACAAGATCAAAGGCCTCAGCTACTCCATCAGCTCGGCCTGCTCGACCTCGGCGCACTGCATCGGCAACGCCGTCGAGACCATCCAGCTCGGCAAGGCCGACCGCATGTTCGCGGGCGGCGGCGAGGAACTCGACTGGACGCTCTCGGTTCTCTTCGACGCCATGGGCGCCATGTCGTCCAAGTACAACGACACGCCCACGCGGGCGAGCCGCGCCTACGACAAGGACCGCGACGGCTTCGTGATCGCTGGCGGCGGCGGCATCGTGGTGCTCGAAGAGCTGGAAGTCGCCAGGGCGCGCGGCGCCAAGATCTATGCCGAGGTGATCGGCTACGGCGCCACCTCCGACGGCGCCGACATGGTGGCCCCCTCCGGCGAGGGTGCACTGCGCTGCATGCGGCTTGCCCTCGAAGGCTTCCCGGGCGCGGCGAAGCGCAACATGCCGGTGAACTACATCAACACCCACGGCACCGCGACGCCGGTCGGCGACATCACCGAGCTCGACGCCATCCGCGCCGTGTTCGGCGACAAATTGCCCACCGTGAGTTCGACCAAGTCGCTGACCGGCCACAGCCAGGGCGCCACCGGCGCGCACGAGGCGATCTATTCGCTGCTGATGATGAAGGATGACTTCGTCGCCGCCTCGGCCAACATCGAGAACCTCGATCCCGGCGCCGAGGGCTACCCCATTGCGCGCCAGCGCATCGACAATGCCGGTCTCCAGACCGTAATGTCGAACAGCTTCGGCTTCGGCGGCACCAACGCCTGCCTGTTGTTTTCGCGCTACGACCACTGAGAGGGACGGATGCCTGACGATCGTCGTCCCCTCTCCGCAGCGTCCGATCACGCTGTCTCCAGGGCTGTATCGCTTCCCGATGTGCCCAAGCTGATGGCCGGCAAGCGCGGCCTGATCATGGGCGTGGCCAACGAACGCTCGATCGCCTGGGGCATCGCCCAGGCGCTGCACCAGGCCGGTGCCGAGCTCGCCTTCACCTACCAGGGCGGCGCCTTCGGCAAGCGCGTGCTGCCGATGGTCGAAAAGATCGGCGCCAGGATCGTCGAGGAGGCCGACGTCGAGAACGAGGAGAGCCTCGACCGGCTGTTCGCCCGCCTGAAGAAGGACTGGGGCCGGCTCGACTTCGTCGTCCACGCCATCGCCTTCTCCGACAAGGAGGAACTGAAAGGCCGCTACGTCGACACGAGCAAGGCCAACTTCCAGCGCAGCCTCACCATCTCCTGCTTCTCGTTCACCGACATCGCACGACGGGCCCTGCCGCTGATGACCGAGGGCGGCAGCCTGATCACCCTCACCTATGAAGGGGCGGTGCGGGTGATGCCGTCCTACAATGTGATGGGCGTGGCCAAGGCCGCGCTCGAAGCGAGCGTCCGCTATCTCGCCGCCGACCTCGGCCCGCAGGGCGTGCGCGTGAACGCCCTCTCCGCCGGGCCGATGCGCACCCTGGCCGGCGCCGTGATCGGCAGCGCCCGCTACGTCTACCGCGTGTCGCGCGAGGCCTCGCCGCTGCGCCGCAACATCGAACTCACCGACGTGGGCGGTGCGGCGCTCTACTATCTCTCCGATCTGAGCGCGGGCGTCACCGGCACCATCCACTATGTCGATGCCGGCTACCACGCCGTGGGCATGCCGCCGCAAGGGTCGGGCGAACAGAACGGCGAGTAACGGCGGGCTTTTGCCCGACTCGCCGGGCACACCTTCTGGCCGGTAATGTTCCCGGCCGCCTGCAGGATGTGATCAAGCTGATGCTTCTTCATGCAAGCGCCTGACCTCCGCTTGCGGCAACAGGCCGACGAACGGCATCGACTCGCGCAAGCGCGTCGCATTGTCGTCACGCCCCAGCATCATCGCGAAAAGCTCGCCATCGTCACCACGCACGGCGATATCGTGCCATTCGTCATAGGCCGACACCCAGGCATCCTGCTTTCGCCAACGGAATAGATTGGCCAGAATCTGGGCGCGGATTTGCGCCGGCACAAAATCCCGCACGACAGCGAGCGCAATCGACCGTTTCAGTTCGTCCAGCTTCCCCGGAGCGAGGCCGCGCTTTCTGGAAGGGCGCAAACCCTTGTCGGTCAATTCCAATTGGTCGCCCTCGCCCACGCCCCAGGATTTGAGGACTGGCTTGGGAAGAATGACACCCAAGGAGTTGCCGATTGGACGAATGTCGACTTTCATAGTGAAGTTATAACGCGTTATAACTTCACGGGCAAACCGCAGCCGTCAGCCGATCACGATATCCATCTCGGTCGCCAGCGCACCCGCTTCGACGCCGGGCGCCGGCGCGAGCTTCATCTCGACCCGCTCGCGCTGGCCGGGCTCCCGCACGGCGGCGCGGAACACGCCGTCGCGCTCGTTCTGCGGATCGCCCGCGATGTAAAACTGGCTGGTGAGCAGGCGGCCATCACCCGCCGCCGCCTTGAGATGGATGTGCGGCGTGCGGCCGGGATAGGCGACGGGTTTTAGCGTGCGGAAGCTGTAGCGGCCCTGGGCGTCGGCCATGAGGCGGCCGTAGCCCTGGAACGCCACGTCGCGACGGTCGCGGCCGGGTTGGCGCGGATGGTCATAAAACCCCCGCGCGTCGCATTGCCAGATCTCGACCAGGGTGCCGGCGAGCGGCCAGCCATCGACGCTGATCACGCGTCCTTTTAGATGAAGGACCTCGCCCAAGGCACGCGCCTGCTGGCCACGGACTTGTACCAGGTCGTTGTCCACGTCGGCGGGAAAGCCCGTCGGATAGAAGGGTCCTTCGGTCTGCTTGGGCGTCGGCACCGCGTCCGCGGCGAAGGCGGAAGACAACGGCAGCAGGCTGGCGCCAAGAAGCAGGCCACGGCGGGACAGGATCGAAGGCTTCATCATCCGGCGCAGTCTACAAACAAAAACGGCGGCCCTGAGGCCGCCGCTTCCGTATCGGATGATGAGGCGATTACTCGCCGGCCGGTGCGGGCTCTTCCTGCTTCTGGGAGATGTCCTCGCCGGTGGCCTGGTCGACCGCCTTCATGCTGAGGCGCACCTTGCCGCGATCGTCGACGCCCAGGACCTTGACCTTGACTTGGTCGCCTTCCTTGACGACGTCGTTGACCTTGGCGACGCGGCGCGGCGCCAGCTCGGAGATGTGCACGAGGCCGTCGCGCGAGCCCAGGAAGTTCACGAAGGCGCCGAACTCGACGCACTTCACGACCTTGCCGGTGTAGACCACGCCGATTTCCGGCTCGGCCACGATGCCTTTGATCCAGTCGATGGCCTTCTGGCCGGCAGCGGCGTCGACCGCCGCGACCTTGATGGTGCCATCGTCCTCGATGTCGATCTTGGTGCCGGTCTGCTCGGTGATCTCGCGGATCACCTTGCCGCCGGTGCCGATCACTTCACGGATCTTGTCCTTCGGGATCGTGAACTGGGTGATGCGCGGCGCGGTCGCCGCGACGCCCTCGCGGGCGCCGACCAGACCCTTGGACATCTCGCCCAGGATGTGGATGCGGCCGTCCTTCGCCTGGCCGAGAGCGACCTTCATGATCTCCTCGGTGATCGAGGTGATCTTGATGTCCATCTGCAGCGCGGTGATGCCGTTGGTGGTGCCGGCAACCTTGAAGTCCATATCGCCGAGATGATCCTCGTCACCCAGGATGTCGGAGAGCACCGCGAAGCGCTCGCCTTCCTTGATCAGGCCCATGGCGATGCCGGCCACCGGCCGTTCCATCGGCACGCCGCCGTCCATCAGCGCCAGCGAACCGCCGCAGACCGACGCCATCGACGAGGAGCCGTTCGACTCGGTGATCTCCGACACGACACGCACCGTGTACGGGAACTTGTCCTTGGTCGGCATCATCGGGCGCAGGGCGCGCCAGGCGAGCTTGCCGTGGCCGATCTCGCGACGGCCGGGCGAGCCCATGCGGCGGACTTCGCCAACGGAGTACGGAGGGAAGTTGTAGTGCAGCATGAAGTGCTCGCGGTACTCGCCCTCGAGAGCGTCGATGATCTGCTCGTCCTGCCCGGTGCCCAGCGTGACCACGACCAGCGCCTGGGTCTCGCCGCGGGTGAACAGCGCCGAGCCGTGGGCGCGCGGCAGGATGCCGACTTCGGCCACGATCGGACGGACGGTCTTGGTGTCGCGGCCGTCGATGCGCTTGCCGGTATCGAGCACGGCGTTGCGCACCACGTCGGCCTCGAGATTGCCGAACTGCTCGCCGAAGGCCGCCAGCTCGGCGTCCTTGCCTTCGAACAGCTTCTTGGCCTCGGCCTTGACGGCGCGGACGTTGGTCTGCCGCACCTGCTTGGCCGTCTCGGAATAGGCCGCGGCGAGCTTGCCGCGCATCTCGGCCTGCAGCTTGGCCGCAACGGTCTTCGACGCTTCCGACGGATCGGTGAGCGGCAGCGGCTCCTTGGCGCAATGCTCGGCGAGCTGGATGATGGCGTCGATCACCGGCTGGAAGGAGCGATGGCCCTCCATGACGGCGCTCAGCATCACATCCTCGGACAGTTCCTTGGCCTGCGACTCGACCATCAGAACGCCTTCCTTGGTGCCGGCGACGACGAGGTCAAGGGCACTGGCGGCGACCTGGTCGCGGGTCGGGTTCACGACGAACTTGCCGTCGAGGTAGCCGACGCGGGCGGCGCCGATCGGGCCCATGAACGGCACGCCGCTGATCGTGAGGGCGGCGGAGGTGGCGACCATGGCGAGAATGTCGGGATCGTTCTCGAGATCGTGCGCAAGCACGGTCACGACGACCAGCGTCTCGTTACGATAGGTCTCGTGGAACAGCGGCCGGATCGGACGGTCGATCAGGCGCGAGGTCAGCACTTCCTTCTCGCTCGGCCGGCCTTCGCGCTTGAAGAAGCCGCCCGGGATCTTGCCGGCGGCGAAGGTCTTCTCCTGGTAGTTCACGGTCAGAGGGAAGAAGTCGAGGCCGGGCTTCGGCTGCTTCTCGAACACGACGGCGGCCAGCACCGTGGTGCCGCCGTAGGTGGCCATCACCGCGCCGTCAGCCTGACGCGCGACCTTGCCGGTCTCGAGTATGAGCTTGCGGCCGGCCCAATCGATCTCTTTACGGAAAACTTCAAACATCTCATTCATCCTTTCCATCACGGTCGTCCGCCCCCGTTTGGCGACAACCGCCCGCCGGCGCCCTTGCGCCGGCAGGACCGGGTCAGGCGTTTGCTCTCGCCCCTGCCTTCCCGGTTACTGCGATGTCGCGTCAGCCGACCGAATTCACGGGGACCGGACAACGCGACGCGAAAAGGCCCCGTCATCAAGACGGGGCCGGTTACTCAACGACGCAGACCCAGACGCTCGATCAGCGTGTCGTAGCGCTTGCTGTCCTTGGCCTTGAGGTAGTCGAGCAGACGGCGGCGCTGGCCAACCATCTTCAGCAGGCCGCGGCGCGAATGGTGATCCTTCGCGTGGCCCTTGAAATGCTCGGTGAGGTTGGCGATGCGTTCGCTGAGGATAGCGACCTGGACTTCCGGCGAACCTGTGTCGCCTTCGGCCTGCGCGTACGACTTGACCAGCTCCAACTTGCGGTCGGCTGTAATCGACATCGGTTGTCTCCATGACTTAAAGGTTGAAAACGCGCACCGGCTGGATGGAAGCGCCGTCCGAACGGACCAGCGCCACCAGCCTTTCACCGAGCTCGGCGCGAAACAGAGCGCCGGACGGGGATGCGTCCCGGGTCAAGAGCACCGGCTGGCCGTGGCGCAGCTGGTCCGCTTGGGTTTCCGTCAGGGCCAGCGCCGGGATGTCGTCCAGCGCGGTCACAACGGGAACCAGGGCCCCTAGGAGCGCGGGAATATGACCGAGGGCCTCAAGCTTGGGAAGCGAAATGGCCGCCTCTTCCCGGAAGGGGCCGGCGGCCGTCCGACGCAGCGCGGACAGGTGTCCGACGGTGCCCAGGGCCACCGCCAGGTCACGTCCCAGGGACCGGATGTAGGTGCCCTTGCCACAGGTCACCACTAAAT
>CAMAYC010000127.1 GCA_945862125.1 Reyranella massiliensis 521 | reverse complement strand
GCGTGAGGTACATGCGGGCGAGCACGAAACGGCTGCCCTTGTCCGTACTGAAGACGAATTCATAGCCGTAGGCCGGGCCCAGCGTGATCCATCGCTGTTCGAGCAATGTCGAGCCCGGCCAGGATTTCTGAAGCCCGGCGGCGGCTTCCTCACGGGAGGACGATTCCTGGGCACTCTCTCGCGTGATCTTCGATTCGACGCCGACGAGAAGGACATCCAGGAATTCGAGGATGAACCTGTCGGAAAGGATGCTGACGTAGGAATGAAGAATACCGTTGTGCGCCGGCACCGTCATGTAGCGGTACCCCTTGGGCATCTTCAGGCGATAGCGGCCGTCCGCACTCGCCACGTCTTCCCACACGAGCTGCTGTGCCCGGATACCTGCCGGGCCCATCACCGATGCAACTCCTGCGCTCGCTGCACTTGCTACGAAGCCGCGACGTTGCATGAAATGCTCCTTTAGCCGAACCGAAGCGAGTCCATGAACTGGGCGATGAGCAGGCTGCCCCGCTGGGCCATCGGCGCCTGCGCCACCTGCGTGAAGGACGCCGCGGGCGTGAAATAAAGGCGCACGATCGCAACGCGGTCGCCCGCGGCAGCGAAGGTGAACTCCCGGCCCATGAAGGGCGGTGTCGTGACCGGCCGCTCCTCCAGAACCGTCGAGCCCGGCCATGATTTCTGCAGGCCGCTCAGCGAATTCTCGGCGAAGGACTGGACCTCGGCCGGATCGGACGGGACCCTGGGCTTGAGGCTGGTGAAGCCCAGGTCCAGGAACTCGAAAGTGAGTCCCTCGGGCAGCATGCTGACATAGGAGTGGAGCGTGCCGCCGTGTGCGGGCGCCGTCAGGTACCGGTAACCCCTGGGTATTTTCAAGCGATAGCGGCCATCTGCGCTCGCCACCTCCTCCCACACGATCTGCTGTGCCTGGGCGATGCCCGGGCCGGCGACCAGCACGGCGCTGGTTGCGGACGACAAGAAAACGCGACGTTGCACGAAATCCTCCTACGAACTGCGCTTCGCCTGCGGCGCAGGGACCCATTCCAGGACACCCTGTTCGAGGCATTCATTCATGAAATGCACGGTCTGCTGAAGGCCGCGCGCGAAGGCGGCCTGCCGCTCCGGCTGCTGCAGGACGCCCGGCTTCAGCACGTAGCGCGCACGGCCCTTCTCGACGATGAAACCCAGTTTCAGCAGTCTCCGGAGCTTGCGCCGGACCGTCTCGCGCGGAATGCCCGTCGCGCTAGCAATCGACGTCGCGTTCACGGCGCGCTGGCCCTCGATGCCGACGACGCTGTCGAACGAACGGTGCTCTGCGCGGAAAGCCGCGTCGCGCATGCCCGGCTCGACGCCGGCCGTGCCGATGATCTCCGCGACGCGCGCCAGGTCGAGATCGCCGAAATAAAGATCGCGGCGCTCGCGCTCGAGCCGGTGCACATAGTTGCCGATCATGTAGACGAAGAGCCGCGAGTTGGCCTCGCTGCGGGCGAGAACCAGCCGTCCTTCCGGGACGATCGTTGTGGCGCGTTTCCGGGGCATCGGCGTTCCATGGCTGGCGCCCTGCGGCCTTGATGGCGTGTGACGTCGAGCCATGCTGACTTCTCCGCGGCCTGTTGTAAGCGGCCTGATCGCCCATTTTGGGCAGTCCTTGCGGCCCATTGCAAACGCCGTGGCCATCGGGGAGGCTGCGACGTGATCCGATCGCTTCTTCTTGTGTTCGTTCTCTTCGCGGCCATCGGCAGTGCCCGCGCTCAATCCCTGGAGATCGCGGACCGCGGGACGACGAAGACCTATACGGCAGCGCAACTGCTGGCCAACAAGGCCATGCGCACCCTCCAGATCGTGGACCCGGTCTACAAGCGCCCCATGAGCTATCGCGTGCTCGCGATGGCCGATCTACTGAGCGACCTCAAGATCGGAAACGACGACTATGTGCAGGCGCGCGCGGTCGACAATTTTTCGGTCGCCATTCCCGCGGCGCTGCTCAAGGCAGACGCCTTCCTCGCGATCGAATCGCCCACCGTGCCATGGCCGAAGCTGCCTGGCGGCAGCAACACGACCGCCGGGCCGTTCTACATTGTCTGGCAGCATCGCCCCGGGACCGACATCAGCAGCGAGTACTGGGCCTATCATCTGGCCGCGCTCACCGTCACCGACAGTCCCGCGAAGCGCTGGCCGGGCCTAGCGGTCGGCGCCGAGGTCCCTGCCACCGATCGCATCCATCGCGGCCTCGACCGCTTCGTCGCGGTCTGCATGGCCTGTCATCGCTTTGCCGGGGCGGGGGAGGGCACGCAGGGCCCCGACCTCGCGCGGCCGATGAACCCGGTCGACTACTTCCAGCCTGCAGCGCTGCGCAAACTCCTGCGCGATCCGAAGTCTGTGCGCGACTGGCCGGAGCAGAAGATGCCGGCGTTCGGCGAGGAAAGTCTTTCCGACACCGACATCGATGCCATCATGGCCTGGCTCGCCTACAAGGCAGGGAAGCGCTGACGCTTGCGAATCAGCCGGGGATCTCCGGTGTCACGAGCTGGGCCAGCATGGCGAGCGATTCCTGCCAGCCGAGATAGCAGGCCTCCGGCGGAATCACCGCGGGAATGCCCTCCTGCACGATGTTGATCTCGGTGCCGACCGACACCTTCTTCAGGGTGATCGTGGTCTGCATCTCGTCTGGCAGGTTCGGATCCTCGAAGGTGGCCTTGTAGCGCAGCTTCTCATTCGGCACGAGTTCGAGATACGTGCCGCCGAAGGCGTGGCTCTTGTTGGCAGAAAAATTGTTGAAGGACATGCGGTAGCTACCGCCGACCTTGGCCTCCAACTTGTAGACATGCGCGGTGAAGCCGTGCGGCGGCAACCACTTCACCATGGCGTCGGCATCGAGGAAGGCGCGGTAGATGCGCTCGGGCGGGGCGGTGAGGACGCGGTGCAGGCGGACAGTACCGGTGGACATGATCAGGCTCCTCTTGAGGTTTCGTATTCGTAGTGGCGTCGCCACCAACCGTAGGGCGGCGCTCCGCCTGCGAGACGGTTCGCGGCAACGGGTTGGTGGTCATCGAACTGGCTCCATTCCCAGCAGGCCTTCGAGGTAGCGCCGCAGATGAGCCAGGTTCCCGCGCGCGATCTCGGCGTTCTGCTTCGCCTTGGCGAAGATGAACGAGCCCTGCAGCACGGCCTGGATGAAGTAACCGACGCTCTCGGCACTCCAGTCCGCGTCGGGCGCATACAGCCGCCGCGCCGCCTCGATGTCGCGCGTGAGGGTGGCCACGTGGGAGGACATACCGCGGTCGCAGGCCTGGCGTACTTCGGGATGCGTGGCGTAGGTCTCCTGCACCAGCGTGCCCATCAGGCAGGTGAACTGCGGCACCGAGTGGCCGAGAAGCTCGCGGCGGAAATCGAGATAGCCGAACAGGCGGTCGCGCGGATCGGCGGCGGTAGCGTAGGGCGCGTCGGCAAAGATCCCGTCGGTCCAGCTGCCCCAGTGCGCCACCGCCGCAAGCACCATCTCTTCCTTGCTCTTGAAATGATGGAAGAAGCTGCCCTTGGTGACGCCCGCCGCGGCGCAGAGGTCGTCGACCGTGGTGGCGGCATAGCCCTTGGCCCGAACGACGTCCGCTGCCGCTTCGAGCAGTTTCTGGCGCGACGGAGAGAGGGATTGCAAGTTCATGGACTGCCATACCAACTAGTTGGTATGGCAGTCAACAATCAACATCAGTGCAAATTTCAGGCCCACGACGGCCCGCGGTCAGGCGATGAGGGTCCGACCCGGGTCCTTGCCCAGGATCATGTCCAGATGGATCGCGCGCGGCGACTTGTAGAAGCGCGCCACGAGGTAGCGGCCGACGAGGTAGGAGGCCAGGAAGACGGCCGAGGCGCCCAGCACACCGAACCGGCCCGACTCGCGCACCATCAACTGCGAGGTCACGATCCGCGCCAGCGTCAGCAGCAGCAGCAGCGTCGCCGCGCCGGCGCCGTCCCAGGCCCGGGCCACGCGCACCAGGCTTTGCCCGTAATCCCGGTTCACCTTCAGCCACAGGCCCGCGAAAGCGCCAACCGGAAGGCCGACGATGATGGCCGCCACCCACAGCTCATAGCGCTTGCCTGGGGACACGATCAGCAGGATCGCCGCCACGACGATCGCCAGCGCCGGCGTCACCACCCAGGCACGGCGCGTGGTGGCCTTTTCGTTGAGTTCATGGCGGACCGACCACAAGGCGAGGGCGGCCAGCACGATCGCGGCGAGTTGGAAAAAGAAGACGACCATCCGGCACGATTATAATGAATCTCGCTCCGCAGTGCCAGTCGCGGCTGCTACCTCAGGGTGTGCGCTTCCCCCGGGGGTGGCTCAGCCGCGGATCTCTCCCGGCGCGAAACAGTAGATGAACTGCTCCTTTTCGCAGAGATGCGAGCGGCCATCGCCGGCATGGTTCGGCGGCAGGACGCGGTCCTGCGGCACCTGCAGCCACAGCGCGCCATTCCATGCCCGCCAGTGGCCGTCGTCGTCGACGAAGGCGCGCGTCGGCCGGCAATCGGAATTGTCGCAACATGAGGTGTTGGGATTGAGCGGCGGAGTCCAGAGCCTGTAGATATCGTGCATCTCGGCGTGGCCGTCGCCATGCCGCCCGCTGGGATCCTGCGCGGACGAGGGTGATGCGAGTGCGACGACTAGGGCGCAGGCGACAACGCCTGCCATCCGACCATTCATTGTACGGCCTCCGCGAGGGGGAGCGGCTCGCAGAGTCAACGGTGTCGAAGCTCCGGAGTTCCGGCCGGCGGCCAGGGCGCCGAAGGATTATGCCGGCCCGCCGCTCCGGCAGGACTGGACGAAGTCCATCAGCTCGCTGTTGAACCGGGGCGCATCCTCACAGAAGGGTGAGTGTCCGCAGTCGTCGAACCACGACACACGCGCATGCGCCATGGCGGCTCGGCTCATCTCCGCGGCGGCCGGCAGCACGACCGTATCCCGGCGCCCGTGCGTGATCAGGACCGGCACGCGCACCTTCCCGAGCGCCGCGACCGTCGGCGCGGCCGGGGTCGACCAGCCGGCGATGGCCCGCCGCACCGTGGCGGGCACTTTCATGTTGTAGGCGAGCGCGCGGCGGAACTCCGCTTCGCTCGGCTTGCGGCCGTAGCATCCGTCGAGGAAGGCGATCGCCGCCTCGATCTCCTCGGCCAGCGACTGAGTCTCCGGTGTCGGCTTCGGCGCCCCAGGCCCGCGGCAGCTCGGATCCTCGATCACCTGCGAGGCGACGAAGTTGAGGCCGGCCAGCTGCGCATCGCCGTGCGTCATCAGATACTGCCGGATCACCCGCCCGCCCATCGACCAGCCGACCAGCACCGGTCGCGCGAGCCGCTTGGCCGCGAGGACGGCGGCGATGTCGTCGGCCCAGACGCGGCTGCCCTGGTAGGCCCGCGCCTCGTCCGGCTGCGCCGAGGCGCCATGGCCGCGCATGTCGAAGGCCACGACACGGCAGTGCCGCACGAGGTCGCTGCGGATCTGCGGCTCGAAGCAGAGGTGGCTCTGCGCAAAGCCGTGCACCAGAACCACTTCGGGTCCCGCGGGATCGCCCCACTCGTAGACGGCGAGGCGGGTGCCGTCGGGGGCGCGAATGTCGCTCCGCGCCCCCTCGACCATTGCGGCGGCCGTCACTTCTTCTCGATGTTCCAGTGCACAACGACCGGCGCCTTCAGCCAGCCGACGACGCTGGTGCGCGATGCACCCGGCCCGTACCACATGCCGAGCCAGGCATACTGCGCCTGGTCGATCGCGCGGTTCTGCACCGCCAGTGCCAGCGCCTTGCTCTTCGCCGGGTCGGTTTCGCGCGAGTAGGCGTCGCGCAGCTTCTCCATCTCCGGATCGTTCGGCCAGCCGAACCACGCCTTGGCGGGGTCGGCCACCATCCAGTTGGCCGAGATCGGGTTCAGGATGTCGACGGCGATGGCGTAGGTGTGGAAGGCGCTCCAGCCGCCCTTGTCGGCGGGATCCTTCCTGGCGCGGCGCGACACCACGGTCTGCCAATCCATCGCCTGCATGTCGACCTTGAAGCCACCCTGCTCGAGCAGCGCCTTGGTGACCGGCGCCATGTTGGTCAGCACCGGCAGGGTCGTCGACTGCATCAGCACAACCGGCGTGCCGTCGTAGCCGGCCTCCTTCAGAAGCGCCTTCGACTTCTCGAAGTTGGGCTTCTTCAGCAGGTCGCCCTGGATCTCCACGCCGTTGGGCGTGCCGCAAACGAAGGCCGCGGAGCAGACCTTGTAGAACTGCGGCTCGCCCACCGTCGCCTTGAGGTAGTCCTCCTGGCGCATCGCGTACATCGCGGCCTGGCGGATCTTGAGGTTGTCGAACGGCTTGGTCAGGTGGTTGAAGCGCAGGATGAATTGCTGGCCGAGCGGGTTCCAGTTCACGGTCTGCACGTTCCGGTCCTTCTTCAGGAGCGGAATGAGGTCGTGCGGCACGTTCTCGATCATGTCGATTTCGCCCGCGATCAGCGCGTTCACCTGCTGCGTCGGATCGGGCATTTCGACGAACTCGACGCGGTCGACCTTGGCGACCTTGCCGCCGGCGAGGCCCGAGGCCGGCTCGGCACGCGGCTTGTACTTTGTGTTCTTGATGTAGACGTGCCTCTCGCCGGGCTTGGACTCGGCGTTCACATAGATGAACGGCCCCGAGCCGATCTGGCTGTCGATCGCCTTGAACGGATCGGTGTCGGCGATACGCTTGGGCATCATGAAGGGCACGTTCGACGACGGCTTGCCCAGCGAATCGATCACCAGGCCGTACGGCTCCTTGAGCGCGATGGTGAAGGTCTTGGCGTTCACCGCCTTCATCTCCGCGACGAACTCCATCATCTTCTGACCCATCGCGTCGCGCGCGGCCCAGCGCTTGATCGAAGCGACGCAGTCCTCACCGGTGACCGGCTTGCCGTCGTGCCACTCCAGCCCGTCACGGAGCGTGAAGGTCCACAGCTTTTTGTCGGCCGACACTTCGTACTTGTCGACCATCTGCGGCTTCGCAACGTTGTTCTCGTCGCTCGAGAACAGCGTGTCGTAGACCATGTAGCCGTGGTCGCGCGTGACATAGGCCGTCGTGAAGATCGGATCGAGGATCGTGAGGTTGCCGGCCTGCACGAAGCGCAGCGTCTTCTTGGCATCCTGTGCCGGCGCAGCGCCGGGCATGAGCGTGGCCGCGAGCGCGAGCATGGCGCTCCCCGCCGCCCAGGCGCGGCGATTGATCTTGAGCATCGTTTCCTCCCTTTGGATCGTCCCCGTGGATCGTCATTCGGGCCTTGCCGGCCGCTCGTTGAAATCGTTTTCACGATCCTTGTCATCGACATGACCGGAGTCAATAGTGACTGAGGTCCATCAGGAGAAATCGTTTCCAGAATGAGCGTCGTTACCATCCGCGACGTGGCGCAGGCGGCCGGTGTGTCGCTCGCCTCGGTGTCCCGTGCCCTGAACGGCGGCAAGAACGTCAGCGCCCGCGTCGCCCGCGACGTGGCCGCCGCGGCCGACCGTCTGGGCTATCAGCCCGACTTCCTGGCGCGCAGCCTGCGCACGCGCACCAGCGGCATGGTGGGTTGCCTGGTCTCCGACATCTCCAATCCGCTGAATGCCACCATCGTGAAGGCGGCCGAGGCGCGGCTGCGCGAGGCCGGCTACCTGCTCGTCGTCGCCAGCACGGGCAACGATCCCGGGCGCGAGCGCGCGGCGGCGGCCGAGTTCAGGGGCAGGCGGGTCGACGGCATGCTGGTGGCGCCGGGCAGCGACGCCAACGCCAAGGCCTGGCGCGCGCTGGTCGCGGCCGGCACGCCCGTCGTCATCGTCGATCGCGACGCGCCCAAAGATGAGGACGAGGATGAGGACGGCGTTCGCTGGCCGGCCGTCCAGGTCGATCACCGCGGCGGCGCGCGGGCCGCGACCCGCTATCTGCTCGGCCTCGGCCACCGCCGCATCGCGCTGCTGACGGCCGATGCGGTCATGCGGCCGAGCCGCGAGCGTATCCAGGGCTTCCGCGAAATCTTCGCCGAGGCCGGGGTCGATCCCGCCGGCGCGCGTCTCTGCCTCCAGTCATCGGCCATGGACTTCGCACACGGCGACACGCTGGCGCTGCTGCGCGGCGACAGTGCGCCGACGGCGATCGTCGCGCTCGGCACGCGCATCCTGGCCGGCGTGCTCCGCGCCGCGCGCGACCTCGGCCTTGTCGTGCCACGCGATCTCTCGGTGATGTCGGTCGGCGACACCGATCTCGCCGCCGTGCATACGCCCGCCATCACGGCGCTGCGCTGGAGCCTCGAGGATGTCGGGCGCGCCGCCGCCGACCTGCTGCTGCGGCGCCTGCGCGGCGAGGCCGGCCACGCGCAGTCGCACGCCCTGTTGCCGGTCGATCTCGTGCTGCGCGACTCCTGCGCGCCGCCGGCTGCTCAGCGCGCCATGCCCGTTGCTCCGTCCGGAACATCGTAGAAGGCGAGCGTCATGGCGACGGTGCTGTAGTGGCCCATCAGGGCAATGACGTCGGTAATGCCGTTGTGACCCAACGCTTTGACGGCGCGGTCGTACAGGCCACGCGGCACCCAGCGGCCTTGCGTTAGCACCATCGCGATCTCGTAGACGACCTGCTCGCGCTCGTCGTCGAAACCGGTCGGCAGGCCACCGATCATCGCATCCACCTTGGCGGAGGGCAGCCCGGCCTTCTTGCCGATGCGTTCGTGCGCAGATGTCGGATAGGCCGAGCGCCAGTGGCTGGTGATGATGCAGACCGCGATCTCGCGTTCGCGCTCGGAGATCGAATTGCCGCCGCCAGTCTGGTGATAAGCACCGTATGGGCCGATGACGTTCGCGAGCTTGGGGTTGTGCACCAGAATCTTGTTGGGGCCCGGCAGGCCGCCGCGCGACGCCATCATGTCCTTGTACGCAGCCTGCTGCTCCGGACTCATCTTGTCGTAGGCGATCTCGGTGAAGCGGCCGAAAGTCGGGGTCTCGGACATTGGTGTTCCTCCGTTCGGTTACGTTTTTGGTGCAGGCGACCAGCCATAGGCCCTGGCGCAGGCGCCGCCCATCAGCATCGCGCGCTCGGAATCGTTCAGCCGCTTGGTCTCGAGGAACGGCGTCACCGCCTGCTCGTAGTTGACGACGGCGAAGGCGCGCGTCCAGTCGGTGCCCCACAGGCAGCGCTCGAAACCCCAGGCGTCGAACACGCGCTGCAGCGGATCCCAGATGTCGTTGAACGGATAGGGCTCGCGCGAGAGCGTGCAGGCGCCGCTGACCTTGATCACCGCGTTGGGACGTTTCGCGAGCGCCAGCACCTTCGGCAGATCGGCCCACGGCTCTGCCGGCGCGGGCGGCACGCGCGGCTGCAGGATCGCGAGGTGATCGACGATGAAGTGGGTCTCGGGGTAGCGATCGATCAGCGCGGTGCCGGCGTCCACATTGTCCCAGCACAGGACATTGACCGGAAACCCGTACTGGACGGCAGCACGCGCGATGCGGCCGAGGCCGGGATGATCCGGCCCGCGCCCGTTTTCTTTCGTCAGCATGATGCGGATGCCGACCGTGCCCGGCACCTTCTTCCACTCGGCGATCACCTCGGCCACGGCGGGATCGTCCGGATCGACCGGCTTCACGATGGCCATGCGCGTCGGATGTGCCCGCGCCACTTCCATCGCGTAGCCGGCGTCGTAGCGGTACTGCGAGAAGGCGGAGATGAAGATGGCGCCATCGACGCCGACCTTGTCCATGGCCGCCACCATCTCGTCGCCCGTCACGTGCGGCGGCCAGTTCGGCTGGGTGGCCCACGGCCGCTTCGGCGTGTTGGCCTCGTAGGCGTGGACCTGGCTATCGATAATCGGCATGCGGGAACCTCCTATGCCGAGTCTACCGGACTCCCGGCTTCCTGTGCCTGTCGATGTGTGAAAAGCTTCCGCTCTCAACTCAGAGGGCGGAACGGCCATGCACGACATCGTCATCCGGGGCGGCACCATCGTCGACGGCACGGGCGCGCCCGCCTCCACGGGCGACGTCGCCATCGACGGCGACAGGCTCGTCCAGGTCGGTGGCAAGGCCGGGCCGGCCAGGCGCGAGGTCGCGGCCGAGGGCCGGCTGGTCACGCCGGGCTGGGTCGACGTCCACACCCACTATGACGGCCAGGCCACCTGGGATCCCGTCCTGGCGCCGTCCTCCTGGCACGGCGCCACCACCATCGTGTTCGGCAACTGCGGCGTGGGCTTCGCGCCGGTTCGCCAGCAGCACCAGCAGGCGCTGATCGAAATGATGGAGGGTGTCGAGGACATCCCCGGCATCACGCTCACCGAAGGCCTCAAGTGGGACTGGGAGAGCTTCCCGGAATATCTCGATGCGCTGGCGCGCCTGCCGCGCACCATCGATGTCGCAGCCCAGGTCGCGCACCATCCGCTCCGCGTCTACGCCATGGGCGAGCGCGCCATCAAGCGCGAGATGGCGACGGCCGACGACATCGAGCTGATGGCACGGCTCACCGAGGAAGCGCTGACGGCGGGCGCCGTCGGCTTCACGACCAGCCGCAGCGACCAGCACAAGACGCTGGCCGGCGAGCTGGTGCCCGGCCGCTTCGCCGAGCACGAGGAGCTGATCGCCATCGGCCGCGCGATGGGCCGCGCGGGCCGAGGCACCTTCGGCTTCCTGTCCGACTTCAACGACGAGGCGGAAGAGTGGAAGTGGATCCGTCAGGTCGCCAGGGAGAGCGGCCGGCCGGTGTGGTTCCTGCTGACCGACCGCAGCTACGATCCCGACCGCTGGCGCCGCCTGATGGACGGTGTGCGCGCCGGACGGGCCGACAATCTGCCAATGTACGCCCAGGTCGCCGGCCGCCCGGTCGGCCTGACGCTCGGCCTCACAACGTCGCTCAACCCCTTCGCGCTGCGCGAAGGCTTCGCCGCCCTCGCCAAGCTGCCGCCGGCCGAGATGCTGGCGCGGCTGCGCGAGCCCGGGACGCGACGTACGATCCTGGCCGAGGAGGCCTCGGAGCGCCTGATGGCGGTGCTGCCGCCGCTCAGCCGCCAGATCGCCACGCGCTGGGACCGCATGTATCTCCTGGGCGAGCAGCCGGACTACGAGCCGCCGCCCGAGCGCAGCATCGCGGCGATGGCAGAGCGCGAGGGCGTGACGCCCGCCGAGTACTGCTACGACTACTTCACCGGCGGCGACGGCAGCCGCATGGTCTACTTCCCGGTCACCAATTACGTGCACGGCGATCTCGAGGTCGTGCGCCAGATGATCGAGGACCCGCACACCATCCTCGGTCTCTCGGACGGCGGCGCGCATTGCGGCGTGATCTGCGATGCCTCGCTCAACACCTCGATGCTGAGCCACTGGGTGCGCGACCGCACGCGCGGCCCGCGCATGCCGCTGGAGCGCACGATCCAGCGCATGACCGGCGAGACCGCGGATTTTTATGGCTTCAGGGACCGCGGCCGGCTGCAGCCGGGCAAGAAGGCCGACGTGAACGTGATCGACTTCGACGGCCTCACCTTGCACAGCCCGAAGATGATCTTCGACCTGCCGGCCGGCGGCCGTCGCCTGGTCCAGAGCGTCGACGGCTACGACATGACGATCTGCTCCGGCACGCCGATCTTCGAGAAGGGCCAGGAGACCGGCGCCCGCCCCGGCAAGCTGGTGCGCTCGACGGCGTGATCGTGATCCCCCTCACCTGAGGGCGAAGGTTACTTCGCCCGACTCTCGCCCGGGCTCGTCAGCGCCAGTCGATCGGATTTCTGTCGAGATAGAGCAGGAACCCGAAGGCGGCGAGCGTCGGCAGGGCCGCGACCGCCAGCAGGGCGACGGCGGCCCCTGCATGTCTGCGCCGCCTGAGCGCCAGGCCGCCCCAGGTAGCGAGGGCCAGCACGGCCATCGGGACGGCGCAGATCGCAAGCTCCACCCACATCAAGCCGTCATGGAACACCACCTTGTACGCAAACCATGCGAGGCCGAGGAAGCCCGCGACGTTGATCGACGCGAGCGCGGCAACGACGAAGCGGATCACGCCTTCACCGGTCCCGGCGGATCCAGCCTCACGCCGCTGAGGTTTCCAAACGAAGCGTGAAGCCGCTCGATGACCGGTGGCCGTCCATCAGGTTTCATTGGAACGAACAGGAGACCTCCTGCGTTGGGTTGTAGTTGGAGTGCATCACGGTCGGAGCAATCGCTCTGACGGGCATTCCCGGGAGCCAACATGGATACCACCACGCTACTCATCATATTGGTCGTCGTTTTGCTGTTGGGCGGTGGCGGCTGGTACGGCCGTGGACGCTGGTACTAGGAGAGGTCCGACCGCCCCTTGGGCGGCGCTACCGGTCACTTGACCGGCCCGGGCAGGTCGAGCCCGACGCCGGTCAGGTGTCCGAACGAAGCATGCAGCCGCTCGATCACCGGCGCGGGCAACGCCGGCCGCAGGATCGACTCCACATTGGCCCGCACGTGCGCCTTGTTGCCGGTGCCGAACAGGATGACGTCGGCACCCTGCTCGTGGCGCGCATAGCGATAGGCCGCATCGGTGATGCTCTTCGCCCCACCTTCGGTCACGAGGAATCCCAGCGGATCGCCATTGGCGAGAATCGACGCATCGAGCGCGCCCTGTTCGACCAGCTTCGCGAACACGTCCCGGCGGTAGGCATCGTTACTGAAGATGTTGCGCACCACGAACATCAGCAGCGTGCCGATGCCGCGGCGTTGCGTCTCCGGAAACACGCTCCGCCGCGCGCCCTGGTTCATCAGGCTGTAGGCCAGCATGATGACTTCCCACGGTGCTTCGTGGATTGCCATCGCGAGCATCTTCTGTTCCGGATCGCGCGGCCCCGTCTCGGTGATGCCGATATGGCGCACCTTGCCCTGCTCCTTGAGCCGCAGCAGCGCCGGCGCCAGCACGTCGCGATGATGCGCGTAGGACTCGGGCCCGACGGCGTGGAAATGGAAGATGTCGACATGGTCGAGGCCCAGCCGCTTCAGCGACGCCTCCACCTTGGCGGTCACTGACTTCGCCGTTTCGTCGGCGCCCCGGAAGATCGCCTTGGTCGAGATCACCAGCTTGGCCCGGTCATGGGACCTGACGGCGGCGCCCACGATCTCCTCGGTGCCATAGGCCTCGGCGGTGTCGAGAAAATTGACGCCGGTTTCGATCGCCGTGTGCACGACCGCCACGCACTCGTCGAAGCTCGCGCCACGCCCGAGGCCGAGGCGGCTGTTGCCGCCGCAGCCCAGCCCCGCGACGCTGACGGTGAGGCCGGTGTTTCCCAGAGGTCGATAGTCCATCGCGCGCTCCTGTTCGTCCTTGGTAGCGGATATCGAACGTCGCGTCCCGATGGCTTAGCCGGGTAAAGCAATGATTTCCCAAATCAGAGGTGGAAGGTTCGAAGCCTGGCAGTGACGCCATCCTTCAGCATTGACCTTAAGCTTCTCGAGCTTCTTGCCCTCGCAAACCAAGGCACTGCCAAATCTGGAGGGAGCGCCAGTGTTGACTATCTCGCATAGATAGAAATACTCTAGCTTCATGCGTGCAACGTGGGGGAGAGCATGCGCAAGGTAATCACCATCGTCTCGAGCGTTGTTGGCGTTGCCTTGGGGGGCTGCGATCCGGTCTTTGAGAACAAGAGTCCGATCGTCAAGAACATCGAAGTTCCCAACTCAGAATTTGGAACCAGAATTTATCTTGAGAATGGCGAGTGTCTGAAGCCAGCGCCGATGCAGGCAAGATCGACCTCGATCACTTTTGCGGCGGTGGCGGGACTGTTCGTACCGGCTGTCGTGAATATGCTCTCGACCGTCTGTCAACGCCGGAGTAAAAATGCATCGGCTGGCCGGAGTAAAAGTGCGTCACGGCTGATGGCATGAAGGCCCCCGCGGGGGCCTTCATGCGTCCTTGTTTATTCCTCGGGTGGGCTGTCGGGGATGGCGGTGGCGCGGGCACCACGC
>CAMAYC010000126.1 GCA_945862125.1 Reyranella massiliensis 521 | reverse complement strand
ACCTACTACAACGACGCGTGGATCGCGGCCCAGGGCTTCGACCTCGCGCCCGACGAGCAGGCGCTGGAGGCGTTCATCGAGAAAGGTGAGTTACTGATCTGACCATCACCTCAAAGGATCTCCACGGCGGCTGGCGCCTGGAAAGCTGGTCGTTCGTCTATGACGACGGACGGCCGGAGGAGTTTCCGCTCGGCCGCGACGCGCAAGGGCTCATCCTCTACACGCCTGAAGGTCAGGTGAGCGCGACCCTGATGCGCGGCGGCCGGACCGCGAAGGCGCCCGAGTCGGACGCGGAGCGGGCAGCGGCCTTCACCGAAGCCTTCGCCTATGCCGGCGGCTACGAGGTGCGCGACGCCACCGTGTTCCACTCGATCGAAGTTGCGACCAACCCCGCCCTGATTGGCGTCACCTCGAACCGGCACATCAAGCTCGATGGTGACCGCCTGACGCTGTCGGGGCCGGACTTCGCTGCCGGTACCGGACGAACTCAGAAGATCGTCTGGAGGCGCGCGACTTAGGCGGGCTGCACACGGCCTCGCACCTCCGACGGGAACGGCGGGAAGACGAGCGCGATCGCCACGGCCGCGAGGCCGATGCCGAATGAGGCGATGTAGAGGAAGCCGTAACCGCCGAACGTGTCGAAGATCCAGCCGCCCACGGTGGGCCCCAGCGCCATGCCGAGGCTCGAGATCATGGCCGCGCCGCCGAACACCGTGCCCATGATGCGCATCGGGAAATATTCGCGCGCGATCACCGCATAGAGCGGCATCACGCCGCCGTAGGCCATGCCGAAGAGGATGGCGACGGCGTAGAATTCCCCGACGTCGCGCGTGAAGTAGTAGCTCCCCGCGCCCAGCGCCTGGACCATGAGCCCGGCCACGATGACGCGCCGGGCGCCGAACCTGTCGCCCAGCAGGCCGAACAGGATGCGGCCCCCCAGGCCGGCGAGTCCTTCGACGCCGTAGATCGTCACCGCCGTCATCGCCGGGATGCCGCAGGCGAGCGCGTAGCTCACCGTATGAAAGATCGGGCCGGAATGGGCGGCACAGCAGCAGAAGAAGGTGAGCGAGAGCACGATGAACTGCGGCGAGCGAAGCGCCTGTCCGAGCTTCATGCCTTCGCCGCCCTCCGCCGGCACGCCCGGCGCGGCGCTGTCGGCGGCCGGCGCACGGCGCACCAGGAGCGCCGCCGGCACCAGCAGCACCCAGGCCATGATGCCGATCACAAGCTGCGCCGTGCGCCAGTCGTAGCTCGAGATCAGCCATTGGGCGAACGGCGAGATCGTCATCGGCGCCATGCCCATGCCGGCCGATACGAGCGAGACGGCAAGGCCTCGGTGCTTGTCGAACCAGCCCGTGACCGTGACCATCATCGGCGCGAAGACGGCGCCGGCGGCGACGCCGACCAGGACACCGTAGATGAGCTGGAACTCGAGCAGGCTGGTGGCACGGCTCGACAGGACGATGCCGAGGCCCAGAAGGAGCGCACCTGCCAGCACGACGACGCGCGGGCCGAAGCGATCGGTGAGTGCCCCCCAGCCGAAGGCCGCGATTCCCATGGTGAGGAAATCGAGCGTCATGGCGGTCGAGATGCCGGTGCGCGACCAGCCGGTCGCGTCGGACATGGGCTGCAGGAAGACCGCCAGCGAAAACATCGCGCCGATGGCGACACAGCCCATCAGCGCGCCCGCGGCGACGATCACCCAACCGTAAGGCCGTTCCATGCCGATCCTCCCGAACCCACCAATACTTAACTTATTAGTTAAGTATTGGCAAGGCCGTCCGGCTGTCGCACGAGAGCTCCGCTAAGACTAAGGCGCCGGCACGACCGCTAGCTCGGTGCCGTTAACGGCGGTCACGCGCACCCTGGAGCCCTTCACCATGTCGGCGCCGGTCACCGTCCAGCTGCCGTCGCCCAGGATGATCCGGCCGCGGCCGTTCAGGATCGGCGCGTCGAGCACGAAGATCTGACCGACCAACGCCTCCCCGCGCGCATTGAGCGTCGATGTCGCCGGCCCGTCGACGTGCTGCAACCGGCGCAGGGTGCGCCGGAGCCCCACCGCCGAGACGACGGAGACGATGGCGAAGATCACGAGTTGCCACTCGAGCGACAGGTCGGACGCGATCAGGAGGACAAAGCCCGCCGCCGCCGCGCCGATCGCCAGGAACAGGAAGACGACGCCCGGCAGCATCATCTCGAAGACGAGCAGGACCGCGGCGAGCGCCCACCAGTACCAGAAGACGATCTTGAAGCCGATCATGGGCTAGCCCGCGTTGGGGACTGAGCCGCGCGGACGCGGCGCGGCCTCGGCACCGCGCGCCTGCGCCTCCTTGGCGAGTTCGCCGATGCCGGCGATCGAGGCCATGATTCCCGCCGCCTCTACAGGCAGGAAGAACACCTTCGAATTGGTGCTGGAACCCATCTTGGACAGCGCCTCGACGTACTTGGTGCCGAGGAAGTAGTTGGTCGCCTGCACGCCGTTGCCGGCGATCGCCGCCGCCACGACGGAGGTGGCCTTCGCTTCGGCCTCGGCCAGGCGCTCTCGCGCCTCGGCGTCGCGATAGGCCGCCTCGCGGCGGCCCTCGGCGGTCAGGATGGCCGACTGCTTCTCGCCCTCGGCGCGCTGGATGGAGGATTCACGCACGCCCTCGGCTTCGAGGATGGTGGCGCGCTTCTCGCGCTCGGCCTTCATCTGCCGGCCCATCGCGACCACGATGTCTTCCGGCGGCGCGATGTCCTTGACCTCGATGCGCAGGACCTTGACGCCCCACGGACCGGTCGCCTGGTCGATGACGGCGAGCAGCGTATTGTTGATCTCGTTGCGCTTGGACAGCGCCTCGTCGAGGGCCATGTTGCCCATGACCGAGCGGATGTTGGTCAACGCCAGGTTGGTCATGGCGAGGTGGAGGTTCTGGACCTCGTAGGCCGCGCGTGCCGCGTCGATCACCTGATAGAAGGCGACGGCATCGACCTGAACGGTGGCATTGTCCTTGGTGATGACCTTCTGCCCGGGAATGTCGAGGACGTTCTCCTGCATGTTCATCTTGCGCCCGATCGTGTCGACGAAGGGCACGATGAGATGCAGGCCGGGCTGCAGCGTGCGCGTGTAGCGACCGAACCGCTCGATGGTCCAGTTGGTGCCTTGCGACACGGTCTTCACGCCGGCGAAGACCAGCACCAGTGCCACGAGCACCAGCGCGATGACGAAGATAAGAGCACCAGACATAGCAGCGCCTCCCAAGCTTTCGCCGAACCCTAGCCCAAGCCGGTGCGCCGAACCATCGCTGGCGCTAGAGTTCGGTGCTGGACACAGGAGGTTTCATGGTGGCCGAACCCGTCTGGGAACCCCTTCCCGACTATCGAAGCTACGCACCGGAAGAGATGGCGAAACGCGCTGTGGCCTTCCATGCCGACTTGCGGCGCCGACGCACAGTGCGCGACTTCGACCGTCGCCCGGTGGCCCGCGAAGTGATCGAGACATGCCTGCTTGCGGCCGGCACGGCGCCGTCGGGTGCCAATCTTCAGCCCTGGCATTTCGCCGTCATCGAAAACCCTGCATCGAAGAGGCGCATTCGCCTTGCCGCCGAATCCGAAGAACGCACCTTCTACAATGGCCGCGCACCCAAGGAATGGCTCGAAGCTTTGGCACCACTTGGCACCGATGCAGACAAGCCGTTCCTGGAAGATGCCCCGCTGCTGATCGCGATATTCGCCCAGAAATCGGGGACGCGCCCTGATGGGCGCACGGTGAAGCATTACTACGTGCCCGAGTCGGTGGGGATCGCCACGGGCTTCCTGATCGCAGCCCTGCACAACGCGGGGCTCGCGACGCTCACCCACACGCCGAGCCCGATGGGTTTTCTCAACGAAATCTGCGATCGGCCGGCATGGGAAAAGCCCACGATCCTGCTGGTCGTCGGATACCCCCGGACGGATTGCCGGGTTCCCGTGCATGGCGGCTTGCGAAAGCCGCTCGAGGAAATCAGTTCGTGGCTCTAGCGTCCGTCGCCAGCCAGCGATCGAGGAAGCCGTCGATCCAGCGATCGAGCGGTGGATCGTAGAGCGCATGCATGGAGAGATGCACGCCGCGCTGCTGCGCACCCGGCATCTTGAGGCGCTCCGCGGCCTTCAGCGTCCAGATTTCCTTCATCTCCAGGGTCACTTCGGGGTGAAACTGGAATCCGAAGGCGTTGCCGCCGTAGCGGAAGGCCTGGACGGGGTAGCGATCGTTGGTGGCGAGCAGCTCGCAGCAGTCCGGCACGCGCATGCCCTCGCGATGCCATTGGTACACTTTCATCGGCGCCTGGATCCAATCGCGCCCGGCCTCGGTCGGCTCGACGTCGACATAGCCGATCTCGACCAGCCCCTCGGGGTGCGGGCCGACGCGACCGCCGACGGCCCGCGTCAGCAGTTGCGCACCCAGGCAAAGGCCTAGGAACGGCACCCCCGCCTCGACCACCTTCGGGATCCACTCCAGCTCGCACTTGATGCCGGCCAGCGTACCGCAGTCGTTGGCCGACATGGGCCCGCCGAAGATGACCACGCCGGCATAGTCGGACATGTCTTCGGGGAGTTCGCAGCCGAGATTTGGGCAAAGACGGTGAAGCTCGTATCCGCGCTTCTCGAGGAGGACACCGACCCGGCCGGGCCTGGAGTGCTCCTGATGCACGACGATTGCCACCTTGTTGGGGGCTACTCTCTTGGGACCAATCTTTTTAGGCTGCAAAGCCGGTACCGTCATGGATTTGCAATTTACGCGTCGCTTGTGGCATCGACAAGGCGAACCGACGGCGGAGAGACGAAATGGCGCGCCAGCTCGACTTCTACTTCGACTGCTCCAGCCCCTGGACCTACCTCGCCTTTCACGCCGTGCAGCCGCTCGCGGCCGATGTCGGCGCGGAAATTGCGTGGAAGCCCATCCTGGTCGGCGGCGTGTTCAACGCGGTCAACCAGAGCGTCTACGACAACCGTGCCAAGCCCAATCCGCTGAAGCACGCCTACAGCCAGAAGGACATGCAGGACTGGGCCCGGCTCTACGGACTCACGATCAAGTTCCCGCCCACCGTCTTCCCGGTGAACAGCGTGAAATGCATGCGCGGCGCCCTCGTCGCCCTCGATGAGGGCAAGCTCGTGCCCTACGCCAAGGCCGCCTTCGAGGCCTACTGGGGCGACGACCGCGACATTTCCAAAGAGGACGTTCTGGCTGATATCGCCAAGCGCGCCGGGATCGAGCGCCAGCGCTTCTTCGCCGGCATGGAGAGCGATGCGTGCAAGGCGCGGCTGCGTGCGAACACCGACGAGCTGATCACCCGTGGTGGCTTCGGCAGCCCGACGATCTTCGTCGGCACCGACATGTTCTTCGGCAACGACCGCATGCCGCTGGTCCGCGCCGCCCTGTCGAATTCCTGAGGAAGCAGCATGGACGCCAACAACGATCCGCAGTTCTGGGCCAGGGCGAAGGCCCACCTCGTGCGCTATGGCGGCGCCTTCTCGCCGCTGATCGCCGAGAGCGCCGCCGGCAACTATTTCACCGACGCGAACGGACGGAAGATCCTGGATTTCACCTCGGGCCAGATGAGCGCCATCCTCGGTCACAGCCATCCCGAGATCGTCGAGGTGGCGCGTCACTGGATCGGCGAGCTCGACCATCTCTACTCGACCATCCTCTCCCGTCCAGTCGTCGACCTGGCATCGCTGATTGCCGAAGTCTCGCCGGGCCATCTCGACCGCATCCTGCTGGTTTCGACCGGCGGCGAATCCAACGAAGCGGCGCTGCGCATGGCCAAGCTCGTGACGGGACGACACGAGATCGTGGCCATGAGCCGCTCCTGGCATGGCGTCACCGGCGGCGCCGCCTCGGCGACCTATTCGTCGAGCCGCAAGGGCTACGGTCCGCCGGCGCCGGGCGCGCTGGTGCTCCCCGCGCCCGATACCTACCGCTCGAGGTTCATCGATGCCCAAGGCATCTACGATTGGCAGTCGGAACTCGACTTCGGATTCGAACTGATCGATCGCCAGTCGAGTGGCGCACTGGCGGCTTGCATCATGGAGCCGATCCTGAGTTCAGGCGGCGTGCTCGAACCGCCCGAAGGCTACGTGGCGGCACTGGCCGAGAAATGCCGCGAACGCGACATGCAGCTCATCTTCGACGAGGCCCAGACCGGGCTTGGCCGTACCGGCAACCTGTTCGCCAGCGAACGCGACGGCGTCGTGCCGCAGTATCTCACCCTCTCGAAGACCCTCGGCGCCGGACTGCCGCTGGCGGCGATGTTGACGACCCCCGAGATCGAGGACATCGCCGCAGAGAAAGGATTCCTTTTTTACACCACCCATGCCTCCGATCCGCTGCCGGCGGCGGTCGGCCTCAAGGTCATGGAAATCATCCTGCGCGACCGGCTGACCGAGCGGGCCGCCCTGCTGGGCAAGCGGCTGAAGGACGGTCTGCTGGCGCTGCAGCAGCGCTACGACTGCATCGGCGACATTCGCGGGCGCGGCCTTCTCCTGGGGCTCGACCTGGTCAAGGACCGCCGCTCTAGGACGCCCGACCCCGAACTCGCCCAAAGCGTGGCCCGGGTCTGTCTCGACCTCGGCATGATGACCAGCGTCGTCCGGGGAGGGTTGGGCATATTCCGCATTGCACCGCCGATGACGATCACGGCCGAGCAGATCGACCTCGGCCTGGACATCTTCGACCGGGCACTGGCCAAGGTCATACACTGAAAATATCAAGCTTTTCCGGGCCCGGCCGCCCTCTTTGCGGTTCTGGCCGGTAATTGCGTTTGAAACACGCGTCTAACTGTTGTACCCGCTGGCGGTTTCCGGCCAACGCGTTGGGAGTGTACGGATGATCAAGATGCTTTCGCAGGCGACGATACTGGTAGCAGCGATCCTGGCGGTGGGTGGTTGCACGCTCAACCGGGCCAAGACCACGGCGCCCGTCCAAAAGGCGGCGGCGCCCGACTATCAGGCGCCTGTTCCGCCGGCCCCGCCCGCGGGGAACATTCGGGCCTATTGCTACAATGCCGCCGATCTGGCGGTCGTACGTGCACGCATGGTGCAGCAGGAACTCGTGGTGGCGACCCTGCAATGCCAGAACCCCGGCGGCAGCCGCGCTTTCGAGGCGCAGTATGGATCCTTCATCGGCAAGTACCAGTCGGAGCTCAGCAGCAACGCGCGTGCGCTGTCGGAAGTCGCCCGGCGCAAGCGGTTGAACGTCGATGTGTTCGTGACCGAGGTCGCAAACCGCACGGCGCAGCGCGCCCCGACAGATCGCGAATTCTGCTCGCGCAGCAAGCGTGCCCTGGATTGGGCGCTCGACCCCAAGGTGTCGTCGCTGAACGAGGTTCCGCCGCCGTTCGATCTCGGGCCCGAAATGAACATCTTCGCCTGCCCCGCCGCATAACGGCACAGGCAAAAAAAGGCGGTCCGAAAGGACCGCCTTTTTCTGTTTCGGTCGGAAGCGTCTACTGGATGACGATCTCGACGCGCCGGTTCTGCGGCTCGCGGACACCATCCTTGGTTGCCACCAGCAGCGCCGTCTCGCCCCGGCCCACGACCGTGATCGTGTCAGCCGGCACGCCCTGGCGTACCAGTGCCGCCTTGACCGTGTTGGCGCGGCGCAGCGACAGCGCCATGTTGTAGTTCGCCGGACCGGATGTATCGGTATGACCGGTGCAGGTCAGACGCGCGTTCTGGCCGGATTTCGCGGTCGCAGCTGCTTCCTTCACGATATCGAGGGCGCGCGGCGTCAGTGTCGATTTGTCGAAGTCGAAGAACACCAGGAAGTTCTTCACCGGCGGCGGCGGCGGCGGCGTGGCCGCCTGCGGCGCGGGCTCGTCGCACGCGCCCAGAAGGAACGCAGCCGCGACGACGGCCAAAAGCTTCTTGATCATGATCCTGTCTCCCCATTGCATAACAGGACGAATACTAGCGCCGATTGGGGCGCCCTCGCCAGAACAACTATGATTTCATATGTGCTGAGTCGCGCCGCGTCCGGGGGCCTTGCGGGGTGTATCGGCAAGGTGTGACGTCGCCGCGTGCAGGACCGCGAGATAGCCCGGTTTGAACTCGATCCGGCGTCCCCCAATGCCCGCGCGCAGGAAGCGATGCGCCGCCGGCAGGCGCCAACAGGGAACGAACATGAACAGATGGTGCTCAAGGTGGTGGTTCACCCAATAGGGTGCCAAGAGGAGGCGGATCATAGGATTGGCGTAGGTCGTGCGCGTATTGCACAACGGGTCGTCGTTGTCGGGCACCACCGCATGCTCGGCGATGTTCCGGATCCGGCTCACAAGCTGGTACCAGGTCGCGAGCGGCAGCAACCACAGCACTGGATAGAGCCACCAGTATCCCATCGCGGCGAGCGTCCCGAACAGGGCGAGGTTCGTGGCGATCGGTCCTTTCTCCTTGCGCCAGAGATTGCCCAGCCGCGTCCCGAACCCGAGATCGGCCGGTCCCAGGGCGCGGCTGATCTGCTCGCCTCGCCGCAGGTAGGCCGTCTGTCCGGTGAGGTCGCGCAGGATCTTGCGGCGGAGGCTTCGGCGGCTGATCGGGAACGCTGCAGAAAGCCCCAGGTCGGGGTCGTCGGGCTGCTGCGTGAATCGATGATGTTGCAGGTGATAGGGCCGGTAGAGCGCCAGGCTGGTGAAGACGGGATATGCGCAGAGCCAGCTTCCCACGCTGTCGTTCAGCCGACGGTTGGCGAACAGCAGGCCGTGAGCGGCATCGTGCATCAGGATGGCGAGCCCGAGCTGACGGCCGCCGATCACCATCACCGCCAGCAGGAACGTAAAGGGATTGGGCCACCACGCGAACAGCGCCATGCTGCCGGCGATCAGCGCCCAGGCGTGCAAAACCAGCAGGGCGCCCACGAGGTCAGACTTGCCGCGGAGCTGCTGGATCTGCTCGGGTGTCAAATAGTCGCTGATTTTGGCAACAGTCGCGCGCATGCCACTCTCCGCACGAAAAACTGGGCGCGCGTCTCCGCACTGTCAACGCCGCCGGCAAGCAGCTATCTTGGGAATGGCATGCAGAGCCGGACCGTCCGCACCGACGTTCTCGACGTCGCCTACGAAGAACACGGCCCCCCCGGGGGCGCCGCGGTCGTTCTGCTGCACGGATTTCCCTACGATGTCCGCTGTTTCGACGAAGTGGCGCCAGCGTTGGCGGCCGACGGCTGCCACGTGCTCGTGCCCTATCTGCGCGGCTATGGGCCAACCAGCTTCCTGAGCGCCGCCACGCCCCGTTCGGGCGAACAGGCGGCGCTGGGCCACGACCTCCTGCAGTTCATGGATGCGCTTGGCCTCGGCCGGGCAGCCCTCGCCGGATACGACTGGGGCGGCCGGGCTGCCTGCATCGTGGCGGCGCTGTGGCCCGAGCGGGTGCGCTGCCTGCTGAGTTGCACCGGCTACAACATCCAGAACATCGCCCGCTCGGCCGAGCCCGTGGCCGCCGAGCAGGAGCACCGCTTCTGGTATCAGTACTACTTCCACACCGAGCGCGGCCGGGCAGGCCTCACCAAGGACCGCCGCGACATCTGCCGGCTGCTCTGGAAACTATGGTCGCCCGAATGGCGCTTCGACGAGGCAACCTTCGAGAAGTCCGCCGTCTCGTTCGACAATCCCGACTTCGTGGACGTCGTGATCCAGTCCTATCGCCATCGCTACGGCTATGCGCCGGGCGACCCGGCGCTCGCCGGCATCGAACAACGGCTCGCCGCCCAGCCCACGATCGCCGCGCCGACGATCAACCTGCATGGCGGCCATGACGGCGTCGGGCCGGCCCCGCAGAGCGACGGCAATGTAAAGTTTTTCACCGGCGTCTATGAACGACGCCTGATCCCTCGCGTCGGCCACAACGTGCCGCAGGAAGCGCCGTCTGCCACAATCGCGGCGCTACGCGACCTGATGAAAGGAACGACCCAATGAGCAACATCGCCCTGATCGGCGCGACCGGGAATATCGGCAGCCGCGTGCTTGCCGAGTTGCTCAGCCGTTCGCATACGGTGACCGCAATCACGCGCGACCCGCGCAAACTCTCGGCCCGCCCCGGCATGACGGTCAGAGCCGCGAGCACGACCGATCCCGTCGTGCTGGCCCAGGTCCTCAAGGGCCACGATGTCGTCGTGGTGTCGGTCAAATGGAATGAGAACGACGTCAATCGGATCATCGACACGATCCGCAAGTCGGGCGTGAAGCGCGCCCTGTTCGTCGTCGGCGCCGGCAGCCTGATCCGCAAGGACGGCCGCACCCATTTCGACCACATGATGGAAAAAGGCGTGCAGCCGCCGACCTCGAAACCCGCGATGCTGGCGCTGGATGCCATCCGCGCGATCAAGGACCTGGAGTGGACGGCGGTTTCGCCCGCGGCGGCGATCCCGGCCGGTACGCGCACCGGCAAGTTCCGCCTCGGACTCGATCAGTTTCTCGTCGACTCCAAGGGCGAGAGCCGCATCAGCCGCGAGGATTTCGCCATCGCCATCGTCGACGAGATCGAAAAGCCCAAGCACGTCCGCAAGCGCTTCACGGCGGCCTACTAGCCTACTCCAGCGTCTCCAGCAGGCGCGCGCAGAGATAGGTGCGCGGCACCAGCGACGAATAATAGATCTGCTCGTCGATGGCATGCGCACCCTTGCCGTCGGCGCCCAGTCCGTCGAGCGTCGGGATCCCGAGTGCCGCCGTGAAGTTGCCGTCGCTGCCGCCGCCCGTGAGTGGCACATCGGCCAGTTCCTTGCCGATCTCGCGATAGATCGCCTGCGCCTTGCCGAAGAGATCGGCGATGCCGGCGTCCTTCTGGTAGGGCGGCCGGTTCATGCCGCCCTCGACCGCGAGCGTAACCTCGTGGCCGATCGGTTCCAGGCCGAGGAACCAGTGGGTCATCTCCTCGGCCAGCGCCATGTTGGGCACGCGCAGGTCGACCTCGACTGAGCATTCGGCCGGCGTCACGTTCACGCCGCTGCCGCCCTTGATCAGGCCGACATTGCAGGTGATGCCGCGGGCGTAGTCCGTCTTGTCCTCAATGCGCAGGATCTGCTTCGCCATTTCGAGGATGGCGCTGCGGCCGTCCTGGTGGCGCACGCCGGCGTGTGCTGCCTTGCCCCTCACGGTGAGCGTGAAGCGGCCCACGCCCTTGCGTGAGGTCACGACCTTGTCGCCGTCGCGGCCCGGTTCCATGACCAGCGCGTACTTGTGGCCCCTGGCCGCTTCCTCGATCCGGGCGCGCGAGGTCGGGCTGCCGACCTCTTCCTCGGGAATGAACAGGAAGGTGACTGGCAGCTTTGTCTTCTTGCCCTGGCGAATGAGATGGCGCAGCGCATAGTAGGCCATGTAGCCGCCGGCCTTCATGTCGTAAATGCCGGGTCCGAAGATGCTGTCGCCCTCGCGACGCACCTTCAGCTCCTTCTCGATCATGCCGATGGGATGCACGGTATCGAGATGCGCCAGCACCAGGATGCCCTTCCCTTCGCCCCAGGGGGTTTTGCACTCCAGGATATCGCCGAACCCGTCGACCCCAGGCGTGCGGTCCAGCTTCAGCCCGAGGTCGCGGAACTGACCCTCGACGTGATCGACGACCCTGTTGACCGACTTGGCATCGTGGCTCGGGCTTTCGATCGACACCCATTCGACGATGCCGCCCAACACTTCGTCGGCATCGATCCTCGGTTCGTTCTTCGTCTTGTCGACAGCCATCAGATCGGATCCCACGTGAAGTATTCGGGCGAGCGCTTGAGGTCGGTGAAGTAGGGCTTCATCGCCGGCACGGCGATCTCGTCGATCGCCTCGAGCGTCCACCCCTCCGACATATGCACGGATCGTACCGGACGGTTGGCGTTGAACAGCATGATCTCGTTCATGCGCACGCCGAAGATCTGCGAGCTGACGCCGGCGGCTTGGGCGGCATCCGACAGCAGGAACACCGCCATCGGCGCGATCTTGGCCGGAGTCATCTTCTTGGAGCGTTCGAGGCGCGCCTTTTGCGCATCGGTATCGGCGGGAATGGTGCCGATCATGCGCGTCCAGGCGAACGGCGAGATGCAGTTGGAGCGGACGTTGAACGCCGCCATGTCGAGGGCGATCGAGCGAGAGAGGCCGATGATGCCCATCTTGGCCGCCGAGTAATTCGCCTGACCGAAATTGCCGACCAATCCCGAGGTCGACGTGAAATGCACGAAGGCGCCCGACTTCTGCTCCTTGAAGTAGTTGGCGGCGGCGCGGCTCACGTTGAAGGCGCCGTTCAGGTGGACGTCGATCACCATCTTCCAGTCCATGTGGCTCATGCGATGGAAGATGCGGTCGCGCAGGATGCCGGCATTGTTGATGACGCCGTCGATCTTGCCGAAGTTCTCGACCGCGGCCTTGACCATGCGCTCGGCACCGGCCGGATCGGTTACGCTGTCGCCGTTCGGGACGGCCTTGCCGCCGAATGCGGCGATCTCGTCGCAGACCTTCTGCGCCGGCGTCGTGCTGCCGCCGCCTTCGCCGTCGACCGCGCCACCCAGGTCGTTGACCACCACCTTGGCGCCCTCGCGGGCCGCCAGCAGGGCCATCTCGCGGCCGATGCCGCCGCCTGCGCCGGTCACCAGCACGACCTTGTCCTTCAGCATGTTCGTCATGTTCTTCTCCCTACTTTACGAATCCAGTTTCGGGGCACCCGAGCCCGGGCGCAACAGCCGCGCGCTCAGCACCGTGGCGATCGCGAACGGCGCCAGCCCGATCACCAGCGGCATGGCGATGTAGCGGCTGCCGATCACCGACAGGATCGCCACCGTGACCGTACCCATGGCGCCCATGCCCATCTGCGCGAGGCCGGCCAGCGACGAGGCGGTGCCGGCGAGCTTGGGATACATTCCGACGGCGCCGGCATTGGCATTGGCCACGATCATGCCGGTGCCGAAGCTCAGCAGCATGTGGGGGCCGACGATCGCCCACCACGTCACGACTTCGGCCAGCGAAAGGGCTGCCATGCCGACCAGTGCCGCCACGTGGAACCAGCCCGAAAATTGAATGATGACGATCGGCGACACGCGGCCGACCAGCCGGTTGTTGAGGAAGGTGCCGGCCGTGAAGCCTCCGACCGAGAGCAACACGATCAGCCCGAATTCCTTCGGCGAAAAGCCCAGGCTTTCCTGCAGGATGAAGGGCACCCCCGCCAGCATGCCGAAGTTCAGGGCGAAGGCGAAGCCGAGCGGCAGGATGTGGCCGAGGAAGCGGCGGTCGCGCAGCATCTCGCCGGAGCCGCGCAGCAGGCTGCTGAGGTCGATGCGATCGCTGCGATACTTGTTGGTCTCGCCGAGGCCGAGCGCCGTGACCACGAGCAGGATCGTGCCGAAGCCGCCCACGAACCAGAAGGTCGCCCGCCAGCTCAGCCACTCGCCGAGGAAGCCGCCGACCGTCGGCGCCAGCGACGGTGCGATGTTCTGGCCGAGCGAGATCCAGCTCATGACCAACGGCATTTCCTGGAAGGTGTACGCATCGCGCGTCAGCGCGCGACCCAGTACCGATCCTGAAGCGGCACCCAGCCCCTGCAGGATGCGCAGCACGATCAGGTCGCCGATCGAGGAGGCGAAGGAGCAGGCGAAGGTCGTTACCGTGAAGAACAGCAATCCGCCGATCAGCACCGGGCGGCGGCCGTAGCGGTCGCTGAGCGGACCGTAGAAGAGCTGTCCGACCGCGAAGCCCAGCATGTAGGTGGTGAGCGTAAGTTTTACGCTGTCGGGGCTCGAGACGAGATCGTGGCCGACCGACGGCATGACCGGCGTATAGATGCTCATGGTGAGCGGGCCGAAGCTGCCCAGCGCCACCAGCAGGGCAATGTAGGCGGTCGACCGCGGCGTCAGAGTCACTTCGATTTCGCTTCCGACGCGCCCTCGGCACCGAAGTCTCCACCCAGGGGCATCTCCTCCTGGGCGCGCGTCATGCGCGGGTAATAATGCCGGAACGCGCCGCGGATCTCGTCGAACGGAATGTCGGCAAACACACCGCGGTAGGCGAGATACTCCATGTGGCGACGGCCGCCGAGATCGAACGGGTGATAGATCGAATCGCCCACCGCATCCCAGTCGAGCGGTTTCAGCCCGAAGCGCTCCGTGAGTTCCCGATTGAAGGCCGGCGTCGCCTTGACCCAGCGGCCGTCCAGCCAGACGTCGGTGTAGCCATGATAGAAGAACACGTCGCTGCCCATCAGCTCAGCCAGTCGCTTGGTCGTCATATGGTTGCGCACGTCGGCATAGCCGACACGGGCCGG
>CAMAYC010000125.1 GCA_945862125.1 Reyranella massiliensis 521 | reverse complement strand
AATGCCGGCATTGCCGACGATGCCGCTGATGCCGCCCATCGCCTTGACCGCGGCGGCGACCACCCGGGCGGGCTCGTTGGGCCTCGCCATGTCGGCCCGGAGTGCGTGAACCTTGCAGCCCGACGTCCGGAGGTTGGCAGCAAGCGTCTCGAGCTCGTCGAGATAGGCCACGTCGCAGAGGGTCAGCGCCTCGGCGCCGTCGGCCGCGAGCTTCAGTGCCGTGGCCCGACCGATTCCCCGGCTAGCGCCCGTGATCACGACCCGCATGGCATCTCCCTGTTCCTCAGGCAGATGGTGGCACGGTTCCGGGCCTGGGGTCGATGGGTAGCAGGCGATCCAGGCCAATCAACTGCTCGTAGAGAACGGCGGCCTGCAGCAGGGCGGCCTCGCCCCGGGGCTTACCGACCAGCTGGAGCCCGACGGGCCGGCCATATTGATCAAAGCCGCAGGGCACGGCGATGGCGGGGCTGCCCGTCACGGTGATGGCCGAGTTGAGAGTCGAGCCCGCCATGTAGTTTTCCAGCTTCTTGCCGGCGATTGTGGCCGGTGCGCGCAGATTGACGTCGAAGGCAGCGGTCGGCGCGCCCGGCGTCACGAACAGGTCGTAGGTCTGGAAGAACGCACCCATGCGGCGGTAGAGCGCCGCCCGCTCGCGCTCGGCCCAGGCCAACCGGCTCGCGGTCTGCTCGAGGCCCAGTTCGGTGTTCCAGATGATATCGGGCTTGATCTTGTCGCGATGCTGCTGGATCTGAAGCTCGCGGTCGACGACGAACTGCTGGCTGCGCAGCGCCATGAACACATTGTCGACCGGCCCGAAATCGGGCGAGGCCTCCTCGACGATGCAGCCCAGTTCCTGGAAGCGTTGCGCCATCCTGGCGCAGATCTCGCGAATCTCGCCGTCGAGCTCGAACCTGCCACCGAAGTCGATGCTGACGGCCACCCGCTTCGGCGCCACGGGCCTGGCGACGGCGGCGCTGAACGACACGGCGGGCGCATCGAAGGTCATGGGGTCGTGCGGGCAAAACCCGGCCATGGAATCGAGGAACAGCGCCAGATCGGCAACGTTGCGCGCCATCGGTCCCTGCACCGACTGCGGCGAATAAAGATTGTTCGACGTGCCGCGCGTCACGCGGCCGGGCGACGGGCGGATGCCGACGGTCGAGCAGTAGGTGCCCGGCCGACGCAGCGAGCCGCCGTGGTCGGAGCCGTGCGCCAGCCAGACTTCGCCGGTCGCCACCGAGACGGAGCCGCCGCCGGTCGATCCACCACAGGTGAGCGACGTATTCCAGGGATTACGCGTGCGCCCAAAGACTTCATTGAAGGTGCTGCCGCCCGCGCCGAACTCCGGCGTGTTGGACTTGCCGACGACGATACCGCCCTTGCGCTCGATGCGCTCGACCAGCGGATGGGACTTGGCCGGTACATGGTCGGCGAAGATCGGCGAGCCGTAGGTGGTGCGCACGCCGCCCACGTCCGTCAGGTCCTTGATCGAAACAGGCAGGCCGGCCAGCCACCCTGCCTCGCCCTCCGCTTCGCGATCCTTGCCGGCCATCAGGCGCTTGGCATGATCGCGCGCGCGATCGAGGCACAGAGTGGGAAGCGCGTTCACATCGGGCTCGACTGCGGCGATGCGCTTTGCCGAGGCCTCGATCAGGTCGAGCGGAGAAATCTCGCGCTTCTTCAGCCGCGTCACCGCCTCGACCGCTGTCATCTTCCAAAGATCATCGCTCATGAGTGTCCTCGGCTTTACGGCAAGTTGAGTACGACGCTGCGCCGGCGCTGGGCAAAGTAGAGCAGGCCCAGCAGCATCAGGTTCAGCAAGTTGAAGGCGAGGGCTGCCTGGAAGGCCGAGCGGTAGGAGAGCGTGGCGTCGAAGATCGCGCCGCCCAGCCAGCCGCCGACCGCCATGCCCGCCATCGCGAACAGCATGACCACGCCCAGGCGCCAGCCGCCGATGGTGGGGCCGTAGAGATAGCGCAGGATCAGCGCGTAGCCCTGCACGATGGCGATGTAGGGGATGCCGTGGATGACCGAGAGCGTGTAGACGCCCGACAGGCTCTCGACGAAGACGAAACCGACCAGCGAGGCGATCTGGATCAAGGCGCAGAGCAGGCTCACCTTGATTGGACCGATGTAGTCGGAAAGCCGGCCCATGGCGAAGGTCGCGGCCACCGCCGTGAGCAGGATCAGCGCGATCGCCTCGGAACCGCGTGCCGACGAGAAGCCGAGGTCGCCGCAGAAGGCCACCATGTGCACGAACGGCACGGCCATGGCGACGCAGCAGCAGAAGCCCGCAGCCGAGAGGATCACCATGAGCGAGCGCGACGACATCGGGAGCGCCGAGTGATCCTCGGCCGGCCGCGCCGCCTTGCTGCGCGCCATCGGCGAGGGCCGTATGTAGAAGGCACACAGGAAAATCAGCACGCCGGCCGTCACGCCGTAGATCACCAGCGTCTCGCGCCAGCCGACCTCGGGCACCAGCCAGCGGTAGACCTGCGGCCAGACGAAACCCGAGATCGCGGGCCCCACCGAGATGAGGGACACCGCCGTGCTGCGGCGGCGGTCGAACCAGCCCTGGATGTTGTTCATGGCCGGCGTGAAGGTGGCCGAATTGCCGAGGAAGCCCAGCGGAATGGCATAGCCCAGGTAGAGCGCCAGGACGTCGCCACTGCTCGCCAGCCAGCCGCCGGCCAGGATCGAGACGCCGGCAATAAACAGCGGCACGCGCGGGCTGGTGCGGTCCGCCAGCCAGCCCATGAAGACTCCGCCGACGCCCATTGCGAAGAAGCCCACCATATAGGCGAACGACGGCACGGCGCGGCGGTCGCCGAATTCGGCGGCCATCTCCTTGAGCGCGACCACCGGCAGGTAGAGAGCGCCGCCGCCCAACGTGATGCAAAGCATCGAGACGAACGCCAGCCGCCAAGCGTAGGCGCTATCGACTCCCGGACGCTGGACGACAGCGGTCATTCGCGCGCAAGGGCCGCGTCGGCAGCGGCCTTGGCGTCGAGCACCTGGTCGTCGTCCATCAGCACGGTCACCTTGCGCAGCTTGCCGGTGAAGGCGAACGGCGCCGTGTAGTGCGACACCGGGCTCGAGCGGTCACGGCCGATGTCGAGGCCTGACCAGGAGATGAAGCTAACGAAGCCGTTCTGGGTGTCAAAGCCACCTACAGCTTCACCGTCGATCAGCAGAGTGGCGAAGTTCCGCCCCTCCTTGCGCCGCATGCGGACACCCAGCCTCCGGTTGCCGGCCGGCACTGGCCGGTCGGAGACGATGAGATGATGTTCGCCGCCGATATTCATGTCGTAAGCGAGCTTGCCGTCCTTCATGTAGAGCGAGTAGCCGGTCGTGGCGTCGCCATGGGCGATCAGCACGCCCTCGGTTTCCGGCCCGTCGACACGCGCGTCGGCCTCGATCGTGTAGGTGCGGTTGCGCACGTCGGGCGCGACATCAGTCGGCACATGGCCCATGCCGGCATGGAACACGAAGCGATTGCGCGGCCCGTGGAAGCGCTTGGCATTGTCGGCGAAGCGCGGCGCGAAGCGATCGTCCAGCGGCAGCACGTTGCTCTTCTCAGCCTGTCGCCACCATTCCTCGACCATCGCCGCCAATCGCTCGGGCTCCTTCTCGGCCAGGTTGTCGAGTTCGTTGAAGTCCTTGTCGAGATGGTAGAGCTCCCACTTGTCGCTGGCGAAGTCGCTGCCCGGCGGATGGAAGGAGACGGCCTTCCAGCCGTCCTGCACCAGGCCTCGATGGCCGAACATCTCGAAATACTGCGGCTTGGACTTCGACTTCGCCTTCCGGTTCTTGAGGCTCCTGGCAAAGCTCGTGCCTTCGATCGGCAACTGTTTGACGCCGTTGATCGCCTTGGGCGGTTTGACGCCGACGATATCCAAGAGTGTCGGCGCAAGATCGCTGGCGTGGCAGAACTGGTGACGCAGCTCGCCCTTGGCGGCGATGCCCTTGGTCCAGGCCATCACCAGGGGATCGCGGATGCCGCCGCCGTGCGTATTCTGCTTGTAACGGCGGAGCGGCGTGTTAGCGGCCATGCCCCAACCCAGCGGAAAGTTCGAATGCGTATCGGGGCCGCCGATGTCGCCGATGCGCGCGATCTTCTCTTCCATCGGCTCGCGACGGAGATTGTAGGGGCCCATGGCATTAACCAGGCCGGACGGTCCGCCCTCCTGGCTGGCGCCGTTGTCGGACATGACGATGACCAGTGTGTCCTCGAGTTGTCCGGCTTCCTCAAGGAATCTGACCAGACGCGCGAGGTGCTGGTCGGCGTGGTCGAGCATGGCGGCATAGGCCGCCTGCAGACGCGAGAAGAGCCGCTTCTCGCCATCGGGCACTTCGGCCCACGGCCGCACCGCGTCGTTGCGCGGCGGCAGGCGCGTGCCCTTGGGCACGATGCCCAATGCGATCTGGCGGGCGAGTCGCCTCTCACGCTCGACATCCCAGCCTTCGGCGAAGATGGCATCATACTTGTCGATGAGATCGAACGGCGCCTGGTGTGGCGCGTGGCAGGCGCCGAGCGCCAGCCACATCAGCCACGGCGTTTCGGCATTGTCGCCGACATGATCGGCAATATAGCGGATGCCCTGATCGACCAGATCCGATGTCAGGTGATAGCCGGTGGCGAAGGTGCCCGGCGGATCGACGGGCGTGTTGTCGCGCACCAGCTCAGGCGCATACTGATCGGTCTCGGCATCCATAAAACCGTAGTAGCGGTCGAAGCCACGGCCGAGCGGCCAGCCGTCGAACGGACCTGTCGCGCCCGATTCGGTGAGCGGCGTCACATGCCACTTGCCCAGCATATAATTGCGATAGCCGTGCGGGCGCAGCATCTCGGCGATGGTGCCGGCTTCCTTGGAAATCTTGCCGCGATAACCGGGATAGCCTGAGTCGAAGTTGGCGAGGCAGCCGACACCGACCGAGTGATGGTTGCGTCCGGTCAGCAGCGCCGCGCGGGTGGTCGAGCACATGGCCGTCGTATGGAAGCCGGTGTAGCGCAGGCCGCGGCCGGCGATGGCATCGATAGTGGGGGTGGCGATCGGCGAGCCGTAGCAGCCGAAGTCGGAGAAGCCGACATCGTCGAACAGGACCACCAGGATATTGGGGGCGCCGTCCCCTTGAATGCCGGGCGGCCGCTTCGGTGCTTCGGGCCAATACGGCTCGGAATCCTTTACAGTCTGGCCAATTTTGCCCGTCATGCGTTTCCCTTTTCGTTAAAGCGGTTGTCCGACACTTGGCTCACTGGATCAACCTTGTCGCAATTCATGGCCCGGGTTAGGGAAAGTCATGGCTCAGTTCACCTCCGATGGGCTCTCGCTGGCCTATGACGAATTCGGCTCCGCCGACGCCAGGAAGGCGATCGTGCTGGTGCACGGCTTTTCCGCCAACCGGTACGAGAACTGGAAGCGCATGGGCTGGTACGACGCCATCGCCTCCAAGGGATTGCGCGGCTTCGCCCTCGACAATCGCGGCCATGGCGAAAGCGCCAAGCCGCACGATCCTGCAAGGTACGACCGCGATGCGATGGCGCGCGATATTTTTGCCCTGATGGATCATGCCGGGGTCGAGCGCGCCCACCTGCTGGGCTTCTCCATGGGTTCGCACATCTCCCTGACCGCCGCCCTCGTCGACGGCAGCCGCATCGACCATCTCGTGGTGGCGGGCGTCGGCGCCAGGATGTTCGACCCGCCGCGCGAGGAAGGCGCGATGGCCGAAGCGATGGAGGCCGAATCCCCCGACTTGATCAGCGATCCGATGCTGAAGAGTTTCCGCCACTTCGCCGACGAGCAGAAGGAAGACCGCCTCGCGCTCGCGGCCTGCTCGCGCGGCGCCCGCGTGCCGCTCACGCGCGATTCGCTGATGGCGATCCGCCGGCCGACCCTGGTCGTGGCCGGCGCGCGCGACCAGCTCGCCGGGCCGCCACAGGGGCTGGCCGAGGCCATTCCCGGCGCCAAGGCGGTCACCCTGCCCGGCTGCGACCACTTTTCCTGCATCGGCCATCCCCTGTTCAAGGCGAGCGTCTTCGACTTCTTCGACGGCTGGCTGGAATAGCGACCATGCCGAGAGTGCCCTTCAAGCGCATCCGTGAGCGCGCGGCCAAGCGCAAGGGCGGCGAGAAGGTGCTGGCCTCGCTCCTGCCAAAGAAGCGCAACAACAAGGACCTCGCGAAGCTCGGCGACGATCGTGTGCTGGCCGAGATGGCGCGGCGGGTATTCTCGGCCGGCTTCGTGTGGCGCGTGATCGACCAGAAATGGCCGGGCTTCGAGGAGGCATTCCTCGGCTTCAACCCCAAGCGGCTCCTGTTCCAGCCCGCCGAGTTCTGGCACGACCTCGCCTCCGACAAGCGAATCGTGCGCAATCCGCAGAAGATCAAGTCGGTGCGCGAGAATGCGAAGTTCGTGAGCGACATCGCGGCCGACCACGGCAGCTTCGGCAAGTTCCTCGCAGCCTGGCCGGCCGACGACCAGATCGGGCTGATGGCGGTTCTCGCCAAGCGCGGCTCCAGGCTGGGCGGCAATACCTGCCAGTACCTGTTGCGCTTCCTCGGTCGCGACTCCTTCATCCTGACCAACGACCTGATGCTTTGCCTGCGCGATTCGGGTGTGCCGATCAGCGAGAAGGGCACGTCGAAGAAGGACCTCGGGCTGGCGCAGGCGCAGCTCAACGAATGGGCCAGGGAGACGGGCCTGCCGCTCACCCACATCTCGCGTATCTGCTCGATGTCGATCGGCGAGAATCATCCGGCCGAACGGCTGCGCGAGGGAATGCAAACATGACCGAGATCCTGCTGATCAATCCCAACACGACGGCGTCGATCACCGACCTGGTGATGAAGACCGCCCAGCGTTTCGCGCGACCGGATACGAAGCTGCGCGCGCTGACCGGCAGCTTCGGGCCGCGCTACGTCGCTTCGCGCGCGGCCTATGCGATTGCCGGCCACGCCGCACTCGACGCCTTGGCCAACGACAAGGGCCGCAAGGACGCCGTCGTGCTGGCCTGCTTCGGCGATCCCGGCCTCGCGGCCTTGAAGGAAGTCAGCTCCGTGCCCGTGGTCGGCATGGCTGATGCGTCGATCCTGCAGGCCTGCGCCATGGGCAGCCGATTTTCGATCGTGACCGGCGGCGAGCGCTGGAAGTCGATGCTCGAGGAATTCGTGGCGAACCACGGCCTCACCTCGCGCCTCGCCTCCGTGCGGACCGTGGCGCCAACCGGCGCCGACATCGCGCGCAACCCCAAGTCCGCGATGGCGCTGCTGGCAAAAGGCTGCACGGCTTGCGTCCGTGAGGATGGCGCCGACGTGGTCATCCTGGGCGGCGCTGGACTCGCGGGCCTGGCCGCCAAGCTGAAGACCATGGTCGATGCCCCTCTTCTCGATGGGGTTGCTTGCGCGATCTCCATGGCCGAGGGGCTGGCGCGGCAGAAGCCCGTCAAGGCGAGCAGCGGCGCGCTGGCCCGGCCTGCGCCCGTGCCGAGCGTCAATCTCTCCAAGGGCCTCGCAAAGCTGCTCGGATAACCCTAGGCTCGCGGCCATGCGATTGGTCAGTTTTCGCCATGCGGGCGCGCTCAAATTCGGCGCCGTCGTGGACGGTGGTATCGCCGATTTGTCGGAGCGGACCGGCGGGCGCTGGCCCGGCCTGCGCGCGGTCCTGGCCGGCAAGGCGCTGGGCGAACTGGCCTCGGCCGCCAAGGGCGTGGCCGCCGACTTCAAGATGGACGAGGTCGAGCTGCTGCCGGTCATTCCGGACCCTGAGAAAATCCTCTGCATCGGCCTCAACTATGCGAGCCATGTCGGCGAGGTCGGCCGGCAGGTGCCGTCGGTGCCCAGCGTCTTCTCGCGACTCCACAACACGCTCGTGGCTCATGGCGGCGACATTGTACGTCCGCGCGCCTCGATCGATTTCGACTTTGAGGGCGAACTCGCGGTCGTGATCGGCGAGCGTTGCCGGCATGTATCGCGGGCGAGCGCGCTCTCGGTGATTGCCGGCTACACTTGTTTCCTCGATGGCAGCGTACGCGACTTCCAGAAGCACTCGGTGACGGCCGGCAAGAACTTCCCAGCGACCGGCCCGCTCGGGCCATGGATGGTCACCTCGGACGTGATCCCCGACCCGCAGCGGCTCGAACTCACGACCCGCCTCAACGGCAACGTGGTGCAGCACGACACGACGGAGCACATGATTTTCGATGTCGCCACCATCATCGAATATCTCTCGACCGTGACGTGGCTGGAGCCGGGCGACATCATCGCCACCGGCACGCCCGACGGCGTCGGCGCCGGCCGCACGCCGCCGCTCTGGATGCGGGGCGGCGACAAGGTCGAGGTCGAAATCTCCGGCATCGGCATATTGGGCGTCAATGTCGTCGACGAGTGAGCCGCTCGGCCTGCCGGCCGACTCCGCCGCCGGCACCAGGTGGAGCCGCGAGACCAGGGTGATCGCGCTGGTCGCCGCGGCCCATTTCGTGAGCCACGTGCACATCATGCTGCTGCCGCCGCTGTTCGGCGAGGTTCGCGAAGCGTTCGGCGTCAGCTACATCCAGATCGGCCTGGCGCTGACGGCCTTCAACGTCGCCTCGGCGCTGCTGCAGACGCCGGCCGGCTTCCTGGTCGACCGCATCGGCCCGCGCGCCATGCTGACCGGCGGGCTGCTGCTGGGCGCGGCCGCGATCGCCGCCGCCGCCCTGCTGCCTGGCTACTGGTTCTTCGTCATCGCCTACGGCTTCCTGGGCGTCGCCAACACCGTCTACCACCCGGCCGACTATACGATCCTGTCGGCCACCGTCGACCACAAGCGCATCGGCAAGGCCTTCTCGATCCACACCTTCGCGGGTTACCTGGGCTCGGGTGTCACGCCTGCCCTGGTCCTCGCTTGCGCCGCGGTCTGGGGCTGGCGCGGCGGCTTCCTGTTCGCAGCCGGTCTCTCGTTTGCGGTCGCCCTGCTGGTGATCGTGGCCGGCAGCATCCTGCCCCGCGTCGTGCACAAGCCCGGCCAGCAACCGGCGAAAAGCGAGACGAAAGTCGGACTCAGCCTGCTGCTGAGCCGGCCGATCCTGCGCAACCTGCTGTTCTTTTTCTGCCTCGCGATGGCCAATGGCGGCATCCAGACTTTTACGGTCGTCGGCATGGGCGCCATCCACGGCACGCCGTTTTCAGTGGCGAACGTGGCGCTCTCCGGCTTCCTGCTGTGCAGCGCCTTCGGCGTGCTGCTGGGCGGCATCATCGCCGACCGCACACCGCACCACGAGCGCGTGGCGGCGGTGGGCTTTGCCTTCACCTCGACCATGGCGATCCTGATGGCGTGGGTAAACATGCCGGCCGTCGTGCTGATCGGCGTGATGTCGCTCGGCGGATTGCTGAACGGCATGATCCAGCCGTCGCGCGACATGATGGTGCGGGCGGTCACGCCGCCCGGCTCGTTCGGCAAGGTGTTCGGCTTCGTCAGCACCGGCTTCAATCTCGGCGGCATGGTGGCACCTCTTCTCTTCGGCTGGCTGATGGACCGCGGCGAACCGCGCACCATCTTCATGATCGTCGTCGGCTTCATTCTTCTGGCACTGGTGACCGCGATCACCCGCGCCAAACCTCAAGGAACCGCCTCATGGACTCGCTAGCGCCCGCCACCCACAAGAAGACTGACGCACTGGCAAGGCGCTACGGCGCCCAGGCAATCCCGGCCGCGGGACCGTGGAACGAAGTCATCGCCACGATGCTCGACCACCGCTCGGTGCGCGGCTACAAGCCCGACCCGCTGCCGGCGGGCGCGCTGGAGAGCCTGATCGCCGCGGCGCAGTCGGCCGCCACCAGCTCCAACATGCAGTGGTGGTCGGCCATCGCCATCACCGATCCCGCCAAGAAGAAGGTGCTGGCCGAGATCGCGGGCAACCAGAAGCACATCGAGCAGTGCCCGCTGTTCATCTGTTGGGTGGCCGACATGGCGCGCAACCAGCGCATTTCGGACGCGACAAAGACCGATTTCGAGACCATGCCGTGGCTGGAAACCTTCATGGTGGCCTGCATCGATGCAGCCCTCGCCGCCCAGAACGCCGTGGTGGCCGCCCAGTCGATCGGCCTCGGCACGGTCTATATCGGCGCCATGCGCAACGACCCGATCAAGGTCGCCGAGCTGCTGGGCCTGCCGCCGCAATCCTTTGTCGTGTTCGGCCTCTGCGTCGGCTATGCCGCCGACGACAAGGCCGCGGGCGAGGTGAAGCCGCGCCTGCCGCAGTCGGTCGTGCTGCACCACGAGCGCTACGACGCCACGAAGGAAGCGGCCCTGCGCGCCACCTACGACGCCGAGATGGCGAAGTTCTCGGCCCGCCACGAGCTGCAGGCCGCGACCTGGACGCAGCGGGTGCTGAACCGCCTCGGGCCCCTCAAGTCGATGAACGGTCGCGAGACGATCCGCGCCTCGCTGAAGAAGCTCGGCTTCGAGATCAGATAGACCGCCTTTTCAATAGTGGACACGGCGCGGCGCGCAGACACGAGTCGATCGACGGAAAGCCAAGGAATCTCAGACACTTGGGCAGCAAAGCGGGACACAGGATCTGTCACCCTTTCCTATCTCGACCGTGTCCACCAATCGCAGGGGAACGGCGTGCGGGTCCAGTATTTGTTGAGCTTGAAGGCGTTCACCGTGACCTCTTCCCATTCATGCAGCAGCGCCGGGACCTTCGAGCGATCCGTCTTCAGGAGCTTGCCGAGATAGGCGATCCGCCAGTCCTCCATTTCATGGTTCCTGTGTGCCTCTGTAACGAGATCCAGGGAATAGGGTTCGAAAACACCGCGCAGATCCTTGAAACCCATGAGATGGCCGCGCTTATTCTTCTCGACGTAGTCAACGATGATCCGTTCGGCTTCATCAAAGTCACCGTTGAAGCAGGCGCCCAGCGCGGGATCTATGTCATCCTTGGCATATTCCGGCCGCGCATTCGCGGCCTCCGGACTCGCAATGTTGGCGACGGCCGGCAACGCCTCGTGCTCGATAATGTCCGAGACTTCCTGTGCGGCCCGCTCGGGATCTTCGAGCCAAGTCTCCTTGATGTATCTATCGAAAGGCTGCTGTTCCGGAGGAAGCGTTTTTCGCGTTCTCCGGAAGTAGTGATAGGTGGTGCCCGCGAACAACGGGATAACGAAACTCTCAAGCGTGAAATATCGACCGTAGGAGCCACTGCCGAAGAAGACGCCTCTCAGATAATGCCCCAGGGGCTTTATAAAGACGTACTGGCGGTGATAGGCGAGATCCGGCCGCCGTTTCATCAGCGGCCGGATCAGCATGCGGCGTTCCTTGTCACTGGGCATGGCGACTCCCGTCTCATTGGCAGGCGAACCTAGCGGAGCCTGCCCAGGCGGAGAACCTATCGTCAGTTGTATCTAAGGAACAAAGATCGGCAGAACGTAGACCGTCTTGGCGCCAAAGTGCCACGCTGCTTCTTTCAGGTATCGCTCCCTCACAGGATCACGAAACATCGCACCGCCTGTCTTGTAGTCGTAGACGCAGACAGTGTCAGGACCGATCTTTTCAACGACGTCGATCCTGGAGCCGCCGCTCTTCATGAAGCCGATCCGCTCACCTTTGAGGAGGCCCTTTTCGACAAGAAGCTCCTGCATGCCACCGGCTCGCAACTGTTTCTCGACCTCGGCTGTCTTCAGTTCTTCCTCGGCGAGCTTGTGGATTGCCTTGCCGCGTTCTCGTCCCATGGGCATGCCCGCCGCGTCGACGGTTGCCTTGGCATTCATGCCGATGCGCTGCATCTCAAGATAGTTCGGACAGCGCTTCGTCACGTCCTCGTCGTGGATCTCGCCATGGCTGATCGTCGTTCCTCCATCGACGCTGGAGGTGATCCGCATCTCCATGATCGGCAGGAAGCCGGGCGGTGGCTCCATGCCGCCGGGGCCGGCCGGGACGCCGTCGAGGCGGCGATGGACGATCGCGTCGTGGATGTCCCTGGCCACACCGGTGAGACTGTCGGCCGCGACGCCGCCCTGCTGCAACAGCCGGTCCGCCGCCTCCTTGCCGATGGCGCGTTCGAGTTGGACGGCATCGATCTGCAGCAAGTCGCGGCCCGCTGCATCCGGGACGAACTGCGCGGCAACCGGGAGTTTCTCCCACTTCGCGCCGACACCGCTATCGAGCAGGCCGCTATCGACCTGCCGCTCGATCTCGATCGATCGCTGACCGGTCCGGCGGCGGGCCTGCAGGCCGTCACCCAGAGGCAACGTCTCGCCCTGGTGGTTCGTGGGCCAAACCAGGGAGGCAAAGCCACCTACCGCCGCACCAGCGGCGCCGGCCACGACGGGCGCGAGACGCGTGATGGCTGAACCAAGCGACGGCAGCGTGCCGACCGCTTCGCCCGCCGCCGGCAGGGCTAGCGCAGCCGCCCGCGCCTTGGCGATTCGGTCCGCGCGCCGTTTGTCGAGTTCCTCATAGACGATGTCGGTCGCCTGCTCGCGGCGAATGATGGGCACGATGTAGTCGACCGTGCGCTTCACGATCGCGTCGAGGTCGGCGTGGTTGGGATCGCGGCCCTCGATGACGGGAAAGGCCTCGAGGTCGCGCCGCAGCAGGAAAGCCGCACGTCCGGACGGGCTCAGCCGGCGGTCCATCCAGGGCGCATTGCGCATATAGGCGAAGGGATCGTGCCGCTCGATCGGCGGTTCCTCGGCGGGAGGTTCTTCGGCGGGCGGCTCTTGCGCCACTTGCGCCACTTGCGCGGGCGGAGCGGCGGTGCCCGACGGTTCGACGGCGTGCTGCCCGTCGGGCGCGAAGCGGATTTCGGGCAACTCATAGGCCACGGCGCCCGGCTCGTTCGGCTCGTTCATGTGGGTCTCCAGACATGAAAAAGGCCGCCCGGAGGGGCGGCCTGGTGGGGTGCGGACAACAAGAGCCCCGCGCGGCAGTGCCCGGCGGGGCTCCTTCAGAAGGCCGACGCGCTTAGCGTCAGCTTACAGGAAATATAGGCATATTCCTGCTGAACTTGCAACTTTCACCCAATCACATTTCCAGGAGCGGACGCTGGCAGTGCAAGCAGGCCATATCGGCACCCCTTGACAGGGATCAAGGCGGGCGGCGTGGCCCGCCGGCATCCTGACCACGACGGCAAAAAAGGATCGGCTCATGGCGGTGGCAGAACCCCTCCACGACATCGCGCATCTGGGCGGCGTCGAGCTCTTCACGCCGCTGCCCGACCGCAGCCTGTGGTATTTCCGCGACCTGCTCGGCATGGAGGTGGCCCACACGGCCGGCCCCAGCGTCTACCTGCGCGGCTACGGCGACCATGCGGCCAGCACGCTCAAGCTGACGGCGGCGGCCAAGCCCGGCGTGGGCTGCGTCTCGTGGCGCGCCATGAGCCCGGCCGCGCTGGAGCGCCGCGCCCGGGCCATCGAGGCGGCGGGCCTCGGCATCGGCTGGACCAATGGCGACTTCGGACGCGGCCGCAGCTATCGCTTCCACGATCCCGACGACCATCTGATGGAGATCTACTACGAAGAGCAGAAATACGCGGCGCCGCTGGAGCTGCGCTCGACCTTGAAGAACCAGCCGCAGAAATACACCGGTCGCGGCGTCGGTGTGCGCCGCACCGATCACCTCGCACTGCTGGCTGGCGACGTCGGCCGCAACCGCCGCTTCGCCCAGGAGCTGCTGGGCTTTCAGCTCCGCGAGCAGGTGCTCTTCGAGGAGGGCAAGAGCGAGATCGGCTCGTGGATGAGCCCAACCGTAGTGCACCACCAGCTTGCCTACGTCGTCGACGTCAGGGGCGGCCACGGCCGCCTGCACCATTTCTCGCTGTGGGTCGACAATCGCGAGGACGTGCTGCGCGCCGCCGACATCCTGGCCGAGAACCACGTCTTCATCGAGGCGGGCCCGTCCAAGCACAACAACTCGCAGGGCTTTTACCTCTATTCCTACGAGCCCGGCGGCAACCGCATCGAGATCTGTTCCGGCAGCTACCTAGTGTTCGCGCCGGACTGGGAGCCGGTGACGTGGAACGAGCAGGAGCGTGGTACCGGCACCTACTGGGGCGCGGCGCTTCCCGACAGCTTCATCCAGTACGCCACGCCCGACATCGAGGGCAAAGAGACGGTGGACGCGCCAAAACTGCCGGTGTTCTTCTGAATCAGGCGCCGAGCTTCTTCTCGTAGAACACCGACCAGGTCACGTCGGGATAGTCGAGCACCGGCCCGCAGCGCGTGAAGCCCGCATTCTCATAGACCTTCCAGGCGGCGTAGTGTCGATCGCCGGTCTCCAGCACGAGACGCTTCAGCCCTTCGGAGCGGGCCAGCGCCTCGATGCGCGCCACGATCTGCTCGCCGATCTTGCGGCCACGGTGCGAGGGCCGCGTGTACATGCGCTTGACCTCGCCGATGCCGTCGGCATG
>CAMAYC010000124.1 GCA_945862125.1 Reyranella massiliensis 521 | reverse complement strand
GCTTGATCGCCTGCTGAAGCTGCGGCGTCATGGCCAGCGTCTGGCGCGACGCCAACAGGAGACTCGGACCGATACGCATCGTTACCCCCACCCCGAGGATCAATGACCCTCGCCGGAAGTTCTAATGCAATAGTCGTGCCAAGACCATCCAGAAATTGGTTTCAGTGCGCGAAAATGTCGAGATCCGGCCAGCCCGCGATGTCCAATCGGGCCCGGGTGGGCAGGAACTGGAAGGCGGCCTGCGCCAGCCCGGTCCGGCCTTCCCGCTTCAGCAGCTCGTCCAGCTTGGCCTTGAGCGCATGCAAATACAGCACGTCCGACGCGGCATAAGCCAGTTGTTCGTCACTCAGGCTCTCGGCGCCCCAATCGGAGGTCTGTTGCTGCTTCGAGAGGTCGACGGCCAGGAGTTCCTTGCAAAGATCCTTCAGGCCGTACCGGTCGGTGAAGGTTCTGACGAGCTTGGCCGCGATCTTGGTGCAATAGACCGGCTCGCAGCGCACCCCGAGCGCGTGCTCGAGCACGGCAATGTCGAAGCGGCCGAAGTGGAAAAGCTTGAGGACCTTGGGGTCGGCGATCAGCGCCGCCAGACGTGGCGCGTTGATTGGACCGCGCGGAATCTGGACCAGATGGGCATTGCCGTCGCCGGACGAGAGCTGGACCAGGCAAAGCCGGTCACGATGGGGGTTGAGGCCCATGGTCTCGGTATCGATGGCCACGACAGGCCCAAACGACAGATCGGCGGGAAGGTCGCCGCGATGAAGGCTGATCGCCATTTACCGGATGCCTCACAAGCCCTGCATGGTGCCCAGGAGAAGACTCGAACTTCCACGCCTTTCAGCGCTAGTACCTGAAACTAGTGCGTCTACCAATTCCGCCACCTGGGCACGGCATGCGGGCTGTTGCGGGCCGTGAGTTAGGGCGGTGCCGCGCCGATGTCAACCACAGTGCGGTTGCGCGCACTCTTGCACCGTAACGTCGATGAGCTATAGGCAGCATCCATGAGCATCAAGCAGGTCACGGTTTTCGGCGGCAGCGGCTTCATCGGCCGGGCCATTGTGCGGGCGCTCGCGCAAGAGGGCCTGCAGGTCCGCGTCGCGGTTCGACGGATCGAACTCGCGGAGTCGGTCAAGACCGCGGGCGACGTCGGCCAGATCACGGTGATGCGAACCAACCTCAGGATGCCGCAGTCGGTGGCGGCGGCCATTCAAGGCAGCCAGGCGGTGATCAACGCCTCCGGCATTCCTTTCCAGCGCGGCCGCCAGCGCTATCAGACGGTTCACGTCGCAGGCGCCCGCGCCATCGCCGAGGCGGCCAGCGCCGCCGGCGTCGCGCGGCTGGTCCATATTTCGGGCATCGGCGCCGACCATCGCGGCTCGAAGAACCGCTTCGTGCAATCCAAGGTGGGCGCGGAAGACGCGATCGTGGCAGCCTTTCCGTCGGCCACGATCCTGCGGCCGAGCGTGGTCTTCGGGCCCGACGACGCGATGTTCAATCGCCTGGCGCGGATCGCGGCGTTCGCGCCGTTCGTGCCGGTCGTGGGCAGCGGCCTGGCCAAGGTCCAGCCGGTCTTCTGCGGCGATGTCGGCCAGGCCGTCGCGGCCGTGCTGGCCCGTCCCGACACGGCAAGGACCGTGTTCGAACTGGGCGGTCCGCGCGTCTACACCTATCGCGAGATTGCGTCCCTCGTGCTGCGCGAGATCGACCGCCACAAGCCGATTATCGGTGTGCCGGCGCCACTGATGAAGATTGCGGGCTTCTTCGCCGAATTCCTGCCCGTGCCGCCGCTCACCCACGATCAGGTCGAGCTTCTCACCCAGGACAATGTCGCCCGGCCCGGCGCCCCGGGCCTCGCGGCGCTGGGCATCCAGGCGACCGCGGCCGAGGTCATCCTGCCGACCTATCTGGACCGCTTTCGCGTCGGCGGTCGCTACAACCAGCACGCTCCCGCCTAATAAAATCGGGCTTTTTCGCCCGCATTTGGCTGTCTTCAACAAATAGTCCTATATTGGTATCATATATTTGCTTTCGATCAGCCCCAGCCTCATTTATGGAGCTTCGAGATTCTATCATTTGAAAAATAGGTCAATAATATTGACTAAAGGGTGTATTCGTGGTGAAAGGACGATGGGCGCGCAGCTTTGACGCCAGCGGCACGCCCTTTGCGTAATAAAATTACATCATCGATTCGAGGGCTGGGTCATGGCCGAAAGGATGCTGAAGTTCGTCGGAACGTCTCAGGCCATGCCGGACAAGCGCCCGGCCGCCGAACGCCGCCGCGACTTCGATGAGATCTACAGCAGCTATGCCCGCGGGAAGGCGGCGGAACAGGCCGCTCGGTGCTCGCAATGCGGGGTGCCGTTCTGTCAGATCCATTGTCCGCTCAGCAACAACATCCCGGACTGGCTGAAGCTCACGGCCGAAGGAAGACTCGAGGAGGCCTACGAACTCTCCTCGGCCACCAACAACTTCCCTGAGATCTGCGGCCGCATCTGTCCCCAGGACCGGCTGTGCGAGGGCAACTGCGTCATCGAGAAGGGCTTCGATGCGGTCACCATCGGCTCGGTCGAGAAATTCATCACCGATACGGCCTGGAGCCAGGGCTGGGTGAAGCCGATCCGGCCGCGCCGCGAGCGCACCGAGAGCGTCGGCATCGTCGGCGCCGGGCCTGCGGGCCTCGCCGCCGCCGAGCAACTGCGTCGCAAGGGCTACCAGGTCGCGGTCTACGATCGCTACGACCGCGTCGGCGGCCTGATGATCTACGGCATCCCCAACTTCAAGCTCGAGAAGGACATCGTGCAGCGCCGCGAGAAGCTGCTGCGCGACTCGCAGGTCACCTTCCATCTCGACTGCGAGATCGGCCGCGACGTTTCCCTGGAAGAGCTGCGCCGGCGGCACAGCGCGGTGCTGATCGCGACCGGTGTCTACAAGGCGCGCGACATCCAGGCGCCCGGCGTCGGCCTGCCCGGCATTGCGCCGGCGCTCGACTATCTCACCGCCTCCAACCGCAGCGGTCTCGGCGACCAGGTGCCGGGAATCGAATCGGGGGCGCTGCACGCCGAGGGCAAGAACGTCGTGGTCATCGGCGGCGGCGACACCGCGATGGATTGCGTGCGCACGGCCGTGCGCCAGGGTGCCAAGTCGGTGAAGTGCCTCTACCGCCGTGACCGCGCCAACATGCCGGGCTCGCAACGCGAGGTGAAGCACGCCGAAGAAGAGGGCGTCGAATTCGTCTGGCTGTCGGCGCCGCAGGCCTTCCTCGGCAAGGACCATGTGAGCCACGTGCGGACAGTGCGCATCCATCTCGGCATGCCCGACGCGTCGGGCCGCCAGACGCCGCAGGAAATTCCCAACAGCCACGTCAACATCGAGGCCGATCTCGTGCTGAAGGCACTGGGCTTCGATCCGGAGAACCTGCCCGAGGCGCTGGCCGCGCCCGACCTCGGCGTCACCAACTGGGGTACGCTCGACATCGACTGGCGCAGCATGATGACCAGCGTCGAGGGCGTGTTCGCTGCCGGCGACATCGTGCGCGGCGCCTCGCTGGTGGTGTGGGCCGTGCGTGACGGCCGCGACGCTGCCGAGCGCATCCATTCGTACCTGACGACCAAGGCCCTGAACGCTCAACGGATTGCGGCGGAGTAGGCGATGCTGAAGGTTTACGACTTCACCGGATCGGGCAACGGCTACAAGGTCTGGCTGCTGATGTCGCAGCTTGGCATACCGTTCGAGCGTATCGAATGCGACATCCTGAAGGGCGAGACGCGCACGCCGGCGTTCCTGGAGAAGAACCCGAACGGGCGCATTCCGACGCTCGAACTCGAGGATGGCACCTTCCTCTTCGAGTCGGGCGCGATCCTCTGGTATCTCGCCGAAGGCACAGCTTTCGCACCTTCCGACCGGCTGGCTCGCGCGAAGACGCTACAGTGGATGTTCTTCGAACAATACAGCCACGAGCCCTATATCGCCGTGGCGCGCTTCTGGAAGCACTTCCTCGACAAGCTCACCGCGGAGCAGGAAGCCAACCTGCCCGACATCATGAAGAAGGGTTACGCCGCGCTCGACGTGATGGAGAAGCACCTGGCGACGCGCACATTCTTCGTCGATGAACGCTACGGCCTGGCCGATATCGCGCTCTATGCGTACACGCACGTGGCACATGAGGGCGAGTTCGACATGTCGAATTATCCCAGCATCACCGCCTGGACGGCGCGCGTGAAGGCGCAGCCGGGCCACGTGTCGATCGAGCACAAATTCTAAGCAAGGGAGAAAAAGAAAATGCCGATGATCAACGTCCAGATGTTTGAGGGCCGCACGCTGGAACAGCGCCGCGCGCTCGCCAAAGAGCTGACCGAGGGCACCTGCCGCGCGCTGGGCTGCACGCCCGACGCGGTGCAGATCGTCCTCACCGACATCAAGAAAGAGAACTGGGCCGAGGCCGGCAAGCTCTTCTCCGACTAGTCCTCCCTGCAAGGATCCGACGTCATGTCCGCACGTCCTTTCGACGCCCAAGATGCCCAGCAATTCGTCCGCGACTACCAGAGCGGAACCGCGAAGCTCACCGATGCCTATGGCTACAACCCCGCCCAGGAACTCGACTCCTGCGGTGTCGGCCTAGTCGTGGCGCTGGACGGCAAGCGGCGGCGCGACGTGGTGGTGGCCGGCATCGATGCGCTGAAGGCTGTTTGGCACCGCGGTGCCGTCGACGCCGACGGCAAGACCGGCGACGGCGCGGGCTTGCACGTCGAGATCCCGCAGGATTTCTTCAAGGAACATATCCGTGACGCCAGCGGCGAGCTGCCCCAGGTCGGCCGCATCGCCGTCGGCATGGTATTCCTGCCGCGCACCGATCTGGGCGCCCAGGAGCGCTGCCGCATCATCGTCGAAACCGAGATCCTGCGTTTCGGCCACACGATCCTGGGCTGGCGGCAGGTGCCGGTCGATATCTCCTCGATCGGCGAGAAGGCAAACGAGACGCGGCCGGAGATCGAGCAGATCCTGATCGGCCGCGGCGATCCGAAACTCGACAACCGCGAGTTCGAGAAGCAGCTCTACATCCTGCGGCGGCGCATGGAGAAGGCGGCGATCGCCGAGAACATCGCCGAGTTCTACGTCTGCTCTCTCTCCTGCCGTTCGGTCGTCTACAAGGGCATGTTCCTCGCCGAGCATCTTAGCGCCTTCTATCCCGACCTTCTCGACGAACGCTTCACCTCGCGCTTCGCGATCTTTCACCAGCGCTACTCGACCAACACCTTCCCGCAATGGAAGCTGGCGCAGCCGTTCCGCGTGCTCGCGCACAACGGCGAGATCAACACCATCCTGGGCAACGTCAACTGGATGAAGAGCCACGAGGCCCGTCTCGATCACGACGGCTTCGGCCGCTCGATCGAGGACCTGAAGCCGATCATTCAGCCGGGCGCGTCGGATTCCTCGGCGCTAGACAATGTGTTCGAGCTGCTGGTGCGCGGTCATCGCAACCTGCCCATGGTCAAGTCGATGATGATTCCAGAGGCATCGTCGTCGAATCCCAACGTGCCGCCCAAGCACCGTGCCATGTACAACTATGTGAACGGCGTCATGGAGCCGTGGGACGGGCCCGCCGCCATCGCCGCCGTCGCCGGCAAGTGGGCACTGGTCGGGCTCGACCGCAACGGGCTCCGGCCAATGCGCTATGTGCGGACGGCGGACGATCTGCTGATCGCCGGGTCCGAAGCCGGCATGGTGCCCCAGGACGAAGCCAGGATCGTCGAGAAGGGCCGGCTCGGCCCGGGCGAGATGCTGGCCGTCGATATGGACCTGCCCAAGCTCTACAAGGACTACGAGCTCAAGGACATGCTCGCGGAGACTCACGACTACGCGGCCTGGACCGGGCGCACGGTCGAGCTCGATTCGCTGATCAAGCAGGACGCGCCCGCCACCGAGCATTTCGAGGCCGATGAGCTGCGCCGCCGCCAGTTCGCCGCCGGCTGGTCGGTCGAAGACCTCGAGATGATCCTCCACCCGATGTGCGAGGACGCCAAGGAAGCCGTGGGCTCGATGGGCGACGACGCGCCGCTCGCGGTGCTGTCGGACACCTACCGCGGAATGCATCACTACTTCCGGCAGAATTTCAGCCAGGTCACCAACCCGCCGATCGATTCCTTGCGCGAACGCAACGTCATGACGTTGCGCACGCGGCTGGGCAACCTCGGCAACATCCTCGACGAAAGCGCCGAGCAGAGCGAGATGCTGTCGCTGCAGTCGCCGATCGTGCTCAATGCCGAGTTCGAGGCGATGCGCGTCTACATGGGCGATACCGTCGCCCGCATCGACTGCGCCTTCGACCCGAGGGGCGGGCTCGATGCCATGCGCCAGGCCTTTGATCGCATCTGCCATGAGGCCGAAGAGGCCGTGCGCCGGGGTTGCCTGCACATCGTGCTCACCGACGCCAACATCGATTCCGATCGCGCCGCGCTGCCGATGATCCTGGCGGCGGGTGCTGTGCATTCCTATCTCGTGCGCCAGTCGCTGCGCACCTTCACGTCGCTGAACGTCCGGTCCGGCGAATGTCTCGACGTCCACTACGCCGCCGTCATCATCGGCGTTGGCGCCACCACGGTGAACCCCTACCTCGCCGAGGAGACCATCGCCGCCCGTCATGCGCGCGGCCTGTTCGGCAAGCTCTCGCTCGGTCAGTGCCTCGCCAATTACAAGAAGGCGATCGACGAGGGGTTGCTGAAGGTGATGTCCAAGATGGGCATCTCGGTCCTGTCGTCGTATCGCGGCGGCTGCAACTTCGAGGCCGTGGGCCTCTCGCGCTCGCTGGTCGCCGAATTCTTCCCCGGCATGCCCTCGCGCATCTCCGGCATCGGCCTGCGCGGCGTTCAGGAGAAAGTCGCCGAGCAGCATCTCAGGGCCTTCGACGAGGACATCATCGCGCTGCCGATCGGCGGTTTCTACAAGACGCGGCGCGGCGGCGATCGCCACAATTTCGAGGGCGACCTCATCCATATGCTGCAGGATGCGGTCAACACCGAGTCCTACGCCAAGTACCGCAAGTACAGCGACGCGGTGCGCAAGCTGCCGCCGATCAACCTGCGCGACCTGCTCGACTTCAAGACCGACCGCACCCCGGTCGTCCTCGATGAGGTCGAGTCGATCACCGAACTGCGGAAGCGGCTGGTGGCGCCGGGCATCTCATTGGGCGCACTCGGCCCCGAGGCACACGAAACGCTCTCGATCGCTATGAACCGCATCGGCGCCAAGTCCGATTCCGGTGAAGGCGGCGAGGATCCGGCGCGTTCGACGCCACGCGCCAACGGCGACAACGCCTCCTCGGCCATCAAGCAGGTGGCGTCGGGGCGCTTCGGCGTCACCGCCGAGTATCTGAACAACTGCCGCGAACTCGAGATCAAGGTGGCGCCGGGCGCCAAGCCCGGCGAAGGCGGCCAGCTGCCCGGCCTCAAGGTGACCGAGATGATCGCCAAGCTGCGTCACTCGACGCCGGGCGTCACCCTGATCAGCCCACCGCCGCACCACGACATCTATTCGATCGAGGATCTGGCCCAGCTCATCTACGACCTGAAGCAGATCAACCCCGAGGCACGCGTCACGGTGAAGCTGGTCGCGCGCTCGGGCATCGGCACCATCGCCGCCGGCGTCGCCAAGGCGAAGGCCGACACGATCCTGATCTCCGGTCACAGCGGCGGCACTGGGGCCAGCCCGCAGACCAGCATCAAGTATGCCGGCATTCCCTGGGAGATGGGTCTCTCGGAGACACATCAGGTGCTGACACTCAATCGTCTGCGCGAAAAGGTGCTGCTGCGTACCGACGGCGGCATCAAGACCGGCCGCGACGTGGTGATCGCCGCCATGCTGGGCGCCGAGGAGTATGGCATCGGTACGGCGTCGCTGATCGCCATGGGCTGCATCATGGTTCGGCAGTGCCATTCCAACACCTGCCCGGTCGGCGTCTGCACGCAGGACCCAAAGCTGCGCGCCAAGTTCGACGGCTCACCGGAGAAGGTCGTCAATCTCTTCAGCTTCGTGGCTGAAGAGGTCCGCGAGATCCTGGCGCAGCTGGGCTATCGCTCGCTGGTCGAGATCGTCGGCCGCTCCGACCTGCTGCGGCAGGTGAGCCGCGGTTCGCGTTATCTCGACGACCTCGACCTCAATCCGCTCCTCACGCGAGCCGATGGCGGCCGCGAGGTCGCGCATTGCACGGTCGAGGGCCGCAACGAGGTACCCGACACGCTGGATGCCCAGATGATCCGCGACGCCCAGCCGCTGTTCACGCATCGCGAGAAGATGCAGCTCCAGTACAGCGTGCGGAACACGCACCGTGCCGTGGGCACGCGGCTGGCTGCCATGATCACACGCAAGTACGGCATGTCCGGCCTGCAGCCCGATACCATCACGGTGCGGCTGCGCGGCACGGCCGGCCAGTCACTCGGCGCCTTCGCCGTGCGGGGCATGAAGCTGGAAGTGTTCGGCGACGCCAACGACTATGTCGGCAAGGGGTTGAGCGGCGGCACCATCGTGGTGAAGCCCACCATTTCCAGCCCGCTGGTGCCCGAGCACAACGCTATCATCGGCAACACTGTTCTCTATGGTGCCACAGCCGGCAAGTTGTTCGCCTCGGGCCTCGCGGGCGAGCGCTTCGCCGTGCGCAATTCCGGCGCCGATGCCGTGGTCGAAGGGCTGGGCTGCAACGGCTGCGAATACATGACCGGCGGCACCGCCGTGATCTTGGGTCCCGTCGGGGTCAACTTCGCGGCCGGCATGACCGGCGGCATGGCGTTCGTCTACGACCCGGCCGACGCCTTCAAGCTCAAGGTCAATCCCGAGACGGTGGCATGGCAGCGCCTCGACCATCCGCATTGGGAAGGCGAACTCAGGAGACTGGTCGAGGAGCATGTTGCGGAAACCAAGTCGCCGCTCGGCGCCCGCCTGCTGAACGACTGGGACCGCGAAGTCGAGCGCTTCTGGCAGGTGGTGCCGAAGGAGATGCTGACGCGACTACCGCAGCCGCTGTCGATCGCCAAAGCGAAGCGGGCCTAGGCGACCACACCCGTCATGACTTCCGAGCGGGTGCCACGCATCGCGTGGCTGCAGCTTGCCGCAAACATCATCCTGTTTGGCCTGAGCTGGCCGATCATCAAGATCGGCCTGGAGGCGTCGACACCGCTGTGGTTTGCGGCCGCCCGCGCAACGCTCTCGGCCACGACCGCCTTCCTCCTGTTGGCCTGTCTCGGCCGCCTGGCATGGCCGCATCGCGCCGACTGGCCGATCGTGCTCTCGGTCGGCGCGCTGCAGCTCTCCTGCTTCTTTGCCTTCACCAACCTCGGCGTGCAGAGCCTGCCGGCAGGCCGCTCGAGCGTGCTCGCCTACACCACCACGCTCTGGATCGTGCCGCTGTCGCTGCTGGTCGGCGAAAAAGTCGGCTGGCGTGCTGTCGCCGGCGTCCTCGTCGGCCTTGCGGGGATCGTCGTCCTGGTCGATCCGCTGCGCTTCGACTGGAGCGACAAGGCCATCATCTGGGGGCATATCTGGCTGCTGCTGGCGGGCTTTACCTGGGCCATCGCCATCGTCCATATCCGCCGGCACCGCTGGCAACTCACGCCGCTCGACGTGCTGCCCTGGCAGATGAGCGTGGCGACGGTCCTGCTCTGGATCCTGGCACTGGTGGCCGAGCCCGCGGGCCATCTGGCCTTCGACCGGACGGAACTCTGGATGTCGTTGCTCTATATCGGCGCCTTCGCCGGCCCAATCGCGACCTGGGCCGCGGTGTCGGTCGGGCGGGCCCTGCCGCCGGTCATCGGCTCGATGAGCATGCTGGGCGTGCCCCTGCTCAGCATCGCCTCGTCGGTCGTCCTGCTGGGCGAGACGATCACGGCGCCATTGGCCATCGGAACGGCCCTGGTGATCGCGGGCATCGCCGTCGTCATCCTGGACAGGCCCCAAAGCTGACGCGTTGACAGCCCGCGACCGCCTCCCGCATATGCGGAAGGTACGGTCCTTGCACGGAACGAGGCTATGGCAAACAAGGTTTACAAAGACGCCAAGTCGGCGCTCGACGGCGTGCTGCACGACGGCATGATGGTGATGTGCGGCGGCTTCGGCCTGGTCGGCATTCCCGACAAGCTGATCCGCGCCATGCGCGACGCGGGCGTAAAAGATCTGACATGTGTCAGCAACAACGCCGGCATCGACGGCGCGGGCCTCGGCCTGCTGCTCGAGGCCGGCCAGGTGAAGAAGATGATTTCGTCCTACGTCGGCGAGAACAAGACCTTCGCCAAGCTCTACCTCGAGGGCAAGCTGGAGATCGAATTCAATCCGCAGGGCACGCTGGCCGAGCGCTGCCGCGCCGGCGGCGCAGGCATCCCCGCCTTCTACACCAAGACCGGCGTCGGCACCGAAGTCGCCAAAGGCAAGGAAACGAAGATCTTCGACGGCCAGGAATATGTGATGGAGCGCGGACTGGTCGGAGACCTGGCGCTGGTCAAGGCGTGGAAGGGCGACACCTCGGGCAACCTCGTCTATCGCAAGGCGGCGCGGAATTTCAATCCGATGATGGCGACGGCGGCCAAGATCTGCGTCGCCGAGGTCGAGGAGCTGGTGCCGGTGGGTGCGCTCGATCCCGACCACATCCATACGCCCGGCATTTTCGTCAATCGCATCCTCTGCGGCGCTCCCTACGACAAGCAGATCGAGCAGCGCACCATTCGCAAGGCTTAGGAGATCCCGACATGGCCTGGACCCGCGAACAGATGGCGGCACGCGCCGCCAAGGAACTGAAGGACGGCTACTACGTCAATCTGGGCATCGGCATTCCGACGCTGGTGTCGAACTACGTGCCCGAGGATGTCGACATCACGCTGCAGAGCGAGAACGGCATGCTCGGCGTCGGCCCCTTCCCGCTCGACAACGAGGTCGACGCCGACATCATCAATGCCGGCAAGCAGACCGTGACCGAGCTCAAGGGCACGTCGTATTTCAGCTCGGCCGACAGTTTCGCCATGGTGCGCGGCGGCCACATCGATCTTTCCATCCTGGGCGCCATGGAAGTGGCGGAGAACGGCGACCTCGCCAACTGGATGATCCCGGGCAAGATGGTGAAGGGCATGGGCGGCGCGATGGATCTCGTGGCCGGCGTCCGGCGCGTCATCGTCACCATGGAGCATGTCTCCAAGGATGGCGCTTCCAAGCTCCTCAAGGAATGTTCCCTGCCGCTGACCGGCCGGCGCGTGGTCGACATGGTGATCTCGGAGCTCGGCGTCTTCGCCATCGACAAGAAGGGCGACGGCGGCGTGACGCTGGTCGAACTCGCCGACGGCGTCACCGTCGACGAGGTCAAGGCCAAGACCAAGGCCAAGCTCTCGATCGACGCGGGCTTGAAGGTCGCCTAGGCAGGCGCCCGTTTGAGCTCGCCGACCAGAAGGGCCCTCCTGCCGCTACTGGCGGGGCTCGGTCTGTCGTGTGGGGGTCTCGCTCAGTCGCGCTCGTGGCTTCCGGGACTGCAGCTTTACACGGTCAGGGACCCTCTCGCGACCGACCCTGAAGGCACACTGCGACGCGTCGCACGCGCCGGCTACCGCGAGGTCGAGCTCGCCGGCCTGGCGAGCATGACGGCCACCGCACTCCAGGAAAAGCTGAAGCGTCACGGGCTCGCCGTGCCGTCGATCCATGCCGGCTATGACGACCTGCGCGGAGACCTCGACGGGGTCGTTCGAGAGGCTGAAACCTTTGGCGCGAGCTACGTCGTCTGCCCGTCGGTCGACGCCGGCGAGCGCCACACGGCCGATGACTGGAGGCGCGTCTGCCAGACACTGGCCCGTGCCGGCCGCGCCGCCCACCGCCATGGGCTCATGCTCGCCTATCACAACCACGACTACGAATTCGTGCCCTTCGCGAACGGCGCCACGCCGTTCGACCTGCTACTGCGGGAAACCGACCCCGCGGACGTCAGGCTCGAGCTCGATGTCTATTGGGTCGCCAAGGGTGGGCTCGATCCTGTCCGCTGCTTAAGGGACAATGCCGCGCGGATCGCGCTCCTGCACCTGAAGGATCTTGGTCGCAACGGCGAGACCGTCGAGCTGGGCGCCGGTGTGCTCGCCCTGGAGCCGATCGTTCGCACGGCATTGGCGATTGGCACGAAGCACCTGTTCGTCGAGCAGGACGACTCGGCCGATCCGCTCGAGAGCATCGGCACCAGCCTGCGGTTCCTCGAAGGACTGCCCGCCGACGTCAGGCCTCGTTAATTACCACTTGGCGAGGAACTTCCTGAGCGGCTCGGCGCCGGGATTGCTGAACTTGCGATCGAGCGCGATCGCCTTGGCCGTGGCACCTTGGCCGTAGTAGAGCGCGTTCCAGTCGCCATCGGCGTCGAGGTACGAGCCCTCGATCGACGCGCCCGCAAACAGACCGGCGGAATTGGAGAAAGCCACGATGTCGGCGCCCCCCGCCGCCGTCGAGGCGCCCTCCAGGCCGATGCCCACCGCCACCATGGTGACGCCGGCTTCGGCGCCGAACTTGAACTTATGGTCGAGGATGGCCTGCAGGCCCTTCTCGCTGCGGATGATGAACACGATCTCCGACACCTTGCCGCCGATCTGCAGGCCGATGCTGCCGGAGCCCATGCCGTAGAACACCGGATAGCTCCAATCGTTGGGCTTGGTGCGCGCGACCAGAACGCCGCGCCCGCCGGCCGCGCCCAGGATGAAGCCGCCCTGGACGAGTTCGGGAATGATCAGCACGCCCCTGGCACTGGACATGAGTTTGACGGCGTCGGGGAAGTCCTTGCCGCTCAGGACCTTGTTGGCGCTGGCCAGGCAACCATCGACCAGCGACTGGCGCTTGGCGTCGGCACGGGCCGGCTGGGTAAAAATCACGGGGGCGGCGAACGCAGCCGCTGCGCCCGCAAGAACGGTTCGGCGATCGAGCTTCATTTTCTGCTCCTTGGCTGGCGGCCGACGCCGGGGAAGCGCTTCTGTGGCCACAACGCCTTGAATCATACCATGTTTCGAGGCGGAAATGCGGCCGTCAGCTGCGGGGGGCCGGGCGGTCCTTCATCAGCAGAGGCAGGCCCGCGGCCATGAAAATCACCCGGTCGGCGCGCTCGGCCACCCGCATGTTCATCCGACCCATGGCGTCGCGGAACGAGCGGCCCAGCGGAGTCTCGGGGACCAGGCCCAGGCCCAGTTCGTTGCTCACGAACACCACCGGCGTTCCATAGCCGTCGAGGGCCCGGAGCGCCTCGTCAGTCGCCTCGTCGACGTCGGCGCCGGCGTGCATGAGGTTGGAAAGCCAGAGCGTGAGGCAATCCACGAGGACCGGCTGGCCGTGCGCCGCCGCAGTTTCGAGTGCAGTGGCGAGCTTCAGCGGCTCCTCGATCGTGGTCCAGGCACCGCCGCGGCGGGCGCGGTGCGCCATGATGCGGGTCGCCATCTCGATGTCGCCCGCCTCGCCGGTGGCGATATAGACTGCGGGTTGCGGCGAGGCGCCGAACAGCGTGCCCGACACGAGTTTCTCGGCGTGGCTGCTCTTGCCTGAGCGCGCGCCGCCCAGCACCAAGCTGACCGGCGGCAGGGAATAGGTCGGGATGTGCTCCATCAGCCCGTGCTCGCTCTTGCCGTGACCAGCCAGCAGGCGCCGGGCAGGCGTATGCCCTCGGCGGTCTCGTGCGGCTTCAGGGCTTCTGCAATGGCGACTTTCGCCTTCGCGATCTGCTCGGGCGTAGCATCGGCGAAGGCGCGGGCGAGCGGTCCGAAGCGGCCGGCATTTTCTAGGATGTCGGCGATGGACTTGCCCATGAACACCATCTGGTCGAGCGGCTTGAACTGGACCGCGCCAAAACCCGACTCTTTCAGGATGCGCTCGACGCGCGCGCGATCGCCGAAAGCGTACTGGCCGGGATCTTCCGGGCCGGGCCGCGGCAGCGGCGGCAGGAATGGCGCTGCGGCGCGCACCGGCACGAAGCCCCACGGATTTTCATCCGTCTTGCGCCAGCACACGAACACCAGGCGACCGTCGGGTTTCAGCGCCTGCTGGAAATTCCGGAACGCCGCCACCGGCTCGCCGAAGAACATGACGCCGAAGCGCGAGAAGACGAGGTCGTAGCTTGCTGCCTCAAACGGATGGGTCGCGGCGTTGCCCAGCACGAAGGTCGCATTGGGCACGCGGTGCGAACGCGCCGAGGCGATCAGCTCCTGGGAAATGTCGACGCCCAGCACATGACCGCCAAGGCCCACGGCTTCGGCCAGCGCGCGCGTCGTACCACCCAGGCCGCAGCCCACGTCGATCACCCTCTCGCCCGGCCGGGCGTTGGCGGCCACGAGGGCTGTCTTGCCGAAATCGCCGATGCCGCGCTCGATGCGTTCGATGGACGCCAGCCAGCCCTTGCCGCCCGCGCCGTTCCAGTAGGCCGCCTGCTCGGCCGCAAGCTCGGCGCCCGTCTTCACGTCAGGGT
>CAMAYC010000123.1 GCA_945862125.1 Reyranella massiliensis 521 | reverse complement strand
GCGGCACGGTGAAGCTCGTCGAGGGCAAGGACGGCTCGGTCAGCGCCAGTGGCAAGGTGGGCTACGAAGCCAAAGCCAAGACGGGCATCGAGAAGGACAAGGACGGAAACCTCAAGGCGAGCGCCGGCGTTTCGGCCAAGGTCGAGGCGGGTGGCAGCATCAAGGCCGAGCAGAAGCTGGGCGCGGTTACGCTATCGACCGAAACGGGCGCGAAGGCCGCCGCAACCGGCGGCGCCACGGCGGCCGTCGAATACAAGGACGGCAAGCTCGTTGCCAAGGCCGGCATCAGCGCCAAGACCGAAGTCAGCGCGACGCAGAAGATCGAGGTCAAGGACGCCTACGGGTCAACCTCGCTGGAGGGCAAGCACAAGGTCGCGGTCGAAGGCAAGGCGGGCGTCGCGGTCGAGAATGCGACGGTCAAGGCCAAGGCCGGGGTCGAGATCAAGCAGGAGACCGAGGTGGCGGCAAAGCGCGTCACCAATCTCGGTCCCGACCTGAAACTGGTCAATTCGGCCGAGGGCAAGAGTGCCGGCAAGGCCGCGGCGAAAGCAGCGGTGAAGTTCGGCGCCGAAGGCGTCGAGGCCAAGGTCACGGCACGCGCCGACGCGAAAGTGTCGGCCGGCACCACGACCGAGGTCAAGTTCGACGGCAACAAGTCGGTGAGCGGCAAGGTCGAGATCGTCGCCAAGGCGAAGGCGGTGGCCGAAGCCTCGGGCAAGGCGTCGAACGAGGGTTTTGGCGGCAAGTTCACCGCGGGCGCCGGCGTCTCGGTCAAGGCCGGCACCGAAGGGAAGTACGAAGAGGGCAAGAATTCGGTGAGCGGCGGAGTCGCCGTGGAGGTGGGCAAGAAGGTCTCCGCCGGCGGCGCGGCCGAGGTCACGGTCAAGGACGGGGTCGCGACCATCGAGATCAAGCTCAAGGGCACGATCATCGTCGGCATCGAGGTCAAGCTGAAGGTCGCCTACGACACCAAGCAGATGCAGGCGGCCGCCAGCAAGGCACTCGAGGAAGTCCGCCGGGAACTTGCCGAATACGACAAGAAGGCCTCTGCCTCATTCGAGGGCCAGGTCGACGTTGCCAAGCTGAAGGCCCAGGCAGCGTCGAAGCTGATCGAGAAATACGGCGAGAAGCTCGCCGAGGAAGGCCGCAAGCAGGGCGGGCTGTTCGGCGCGGTCAACGTGGTCAAGGGAGAGGCGGCGAAGGAAGCGGGATTCGTCGGCAAGGAGATTGTGCGTGGCGGCGCCGAGGTCGGTGGCGAAATCGTCAAGCAAGGTAAACAGGTCGGCGAGGCGGTCGAGCGCTCGGAACTGACCAAGGACCTCAAGAAAGCGGGCGAAGCGGTCAACAGCGCGGTGCTCAAGCCGGTTGGCGAAGGACTTAAGAAGGCGGGCGAGGCGGTCAACAACGCCGTGTTCAAGCCGGTTGGCGAAGGACTCAAGAAAGCGGCCGAGGCGGTCAACAACGCGGTGTTCAAGCCGGCCGGCGAAGGAATCAAGAAGGCGGCCGAGGCGGTCAACAACGCCGTGCTCAAGCCGGCCGGCGAAGGAATCAAGAAGGCGGCCGAGGCGGTCAACAACGCGGTGCTCAAGCCGGCCGGCGAAGGCATCAAGAAGGCGGCCGAGGCGGTCAACAGCGCGGTGCTCAAGCCGGCTGGCGAAGGCATCAAGAAGGCGGCCGAGGCAGTCAACAACGCGGTGCTCAAGCCGGCTGGCGAAGGAATCAAGAAGGCGGCCGAGGCGGTCAACAACGGCGTGCTCAAGCCGGTTGGGCAGCAGATCAACGAGAAGGTCATCAAGCCGGTGACCGAGAAGGTCCTCCAGCCGCTGCATGAGAAGGTGATCAAGCCGTCCGGCGAATTCATCAAGCATGTCGGCGGCGGGATCCTCAAGTTCGCCCAAACGCAGGCGGTGAAGGCGCAGACCGATATCAAGCAGGGCTTCTCGAATGCCGTCACCAAGGTGACCGATGCCGGCAAGACGGTCGCGAAGTTTGCGGGCGACACCGGCAAGAAGATCGCCGACGGCGCGTCCAACGCCTGGAGCTGGTTCAAGGGACTGTTCCGTCGCTAGAGGAGATGCGCATGGTTGGCACCTATCCTTCTCCCCAGAGCGCCTCTCCCGAAGGAAAGGACGCAGTCGTTGCCGCGGAGATCGCGGGCAACCTTGCGCCGGTGCTCGCCGATCTCGCCGCCGGGTTCGTCGAGCTGGCAGATCGCCGGCTGACCGACGAAGGCTGGCAGGAGGCTCAGCGTGCCGATATCGCCGGCCGGGGCGCGATCCTCTTCACGTCTGCCGTGCTGGCGGGCGAGACGCCTTCTGCCGCCATAGAGGCGGCCATTCACGAAGCGCGGCGTGCCTTCATGGCCGATCTGTTCGACGAACTGCAGGCAGCCGGCAGCAATCGCGAGACGGCCTTTCTCACCCTGGTCATGCTCGATCGTGAAAACGAAGAGCGAGCCGGTGCCGAGCGTGCAGACTATCCGCTGCAATGGCTGGAGGCGGCGGTCGGGGCGGTCGCGCAGGCGGCCGCCAGCGGTGCGGGCAGCGCCGAGCAGATCGCACGCGGTTTCAATGCGCTGGCCGAGGCCGCCCGGACGCAGGGCTGGCTGCCGGAAGTCTGATGGCGCCGGCCGGGGCGGACGTTTCGGATGGCAAATCGATGACCGGGGGCGGGGAGGGCGTGCCGCCGTCGATGCCCACAGTCGCTGCGCCGCGCTGGCGGCGGCACATTCCCACGACGCTGCAGATTGAAGCCACGGAATGCGGCGCGGCCGTCCTGCACATGGTATTGGCCGGGTTCGGCCGGCATGTGCCGCTGGAACAGGTGCGCGACCGCTTCGGGGCGGCGCGTGACGGTGTCGATGCCGACACACTGGTCCGGGTGGCCGAGTCCTACGGCCTGAAAGCGCGGGCGTTCTCCTGCGAGATCGAAGCGCTGCCACGTCTGCCGATGCCGCAGGTGCTGTTCTGGAACTTTGACCACTTTGTCGTGCTGAGCGGCTTTTCGCGAAACCGGTTCGCGGTCAAGGATCCTGCGCGTGGCGAACTGCGGCTGGGCCATGCCGAGTTCGACCGGTCGTTCACGGGCATCTCGATCGTGTTCGAACCGGAGGCCAGCTTCGAACGCACCGGCGCGCCTGAGGGACTGCTGCGGCGCCTGCTTTCGCATGGCCGGGGCGCGGGCCTTGCGCTCGCGGCCGTGCTGGTCATCGGACTGTTGCAGGCGCTGACCGGCGTGCTGATCCCGGGGTTCACGCGGATCTTTGTCGACGACTATATCGGCCGCGGCTTCAAGGACTGGCTGCTGCCGCTGCTGGCGGCGATGGCGGTGGCGCTTGTCTTCCGCACGCTGCTGGCCTGGTTGCGCGCCAACGTCGTGTTGCGGCTGCAGTCGCGTCTTGCCGTGGCGCTGTCGGCGCGCCTCCTGTGGCACATATTCCATCTGCCGTTCGGCTTCTTTGCCGGCCGCAGTCCCGGCGAGGTCTCCGCGCGCATGCAGCATGCGACGGCGGTCGCCGGTACCATTGCCAATCCGCTGGTGCAGATCGGCGTCAGTCTGATCGGCCTGCTCGTCTACGGTGGCGCCATGGTCCTGTTCAGTGTCCCGCTGGCGGCCATGGCGTTCGCGTTCGCAGGCCTCAACCTCGCGCTTGTGCGCCTGCTGTCGCGGCGTGTGCGCGAGGGCAGCGTCGCCGTCCAGTCGCTGACGGGCCGCGCGCACGCCGCCAACATCCAGGCCGCCGCGCTGCTCGAGGACTACAAGGCGACCGGCGCTGAGGACACGCTGTTCCGGCGCCTGATGGAAGCCGAGATCGAGCAGGTGAATGCCGAGCAGCGCTTCGGGGGGCGCCAGAAACTGATCGCGGTTCTGCCGATCCTGTCGGCAGGCATGCTCGACGTGGTCGCGCTGGGCGGTGGCGCGTGGCAGGTGTTCGCCGGCCAGTTGACCCTGGGCGGGCTGGTCGGGTTCCAGATGCTGTGCAGCCTGTTCTCCGGTCCGCTGTCTTCGCTGGTCGGACTTGGCAATGCTGTGCAGTTGTCGGCAGGCGCGGTGCACCGTTTGCACGACGTCCTGGCCTACCGGCGCGAGCGGGCTTTTGGGGCAGCATTTGATGGGGATGCGCCGGTGCCGGAGACGACCTTGCCGGCTCGGTTGAGTGGGGCGGTCGAGGCGGAGCATCTGTCTTATGCCTATGCCGGTGGGCCGCCGGTTCTGCAGGACGTCTCGTTCGCGTTGAAGCCTGGCAGCCTGACCGCCGTGATCGGCTCCTCGGGCAGCGGCAAGAGCACGCTGGGCCGGTTGCTGGTCGGGCTGATGCCACCGCAATCGGGCACGCTACGCTTCGACGGCAAACTGGCCGCCGACCATGTGGCCGAGACATTGCGCGGCTCGATCGCCTATGTCGATCAGTCGCCATTTCTGTTTGCCGGCAAGATCCGGGACAACCTCTCGCTGTGGGATCAGACGCTCGACGGCGCCGACCTGATGCGCGCGGCGCACGGCGCCCACCTCGGGCGCGAGCTGGCGCGGCGCCCCGGCGGCATCGATGGCCGCATCGGCGAAAACGGCAGCGGCCTGAGTGGCGGCGAGCGGCAGCGGCTGGCGATCGCCCGGGCGCTGGCGCTCAATCCGGCGCTGCTGGTGCTCGACGAGTCGACCAGCGCGCTTGATACGCTGAGCGAGGAGGCGATCCTCGACGAGCTGCGGCGGAGCGGCGCAACAGTGGTGCTGATCACACACCGGGCCAGCGTCGTTCGGCGTTGCGATATCGTGCTGGTGCTCGACAAGGGCCGCCTGGCCGGCGCTGGCCGGCCACAGGATCTGGCGCGCGCGCCAGCGGTCGCCTCGCTGCTGGATGACGCGGCATGAACGATCTGGTTGTTTGTACCGATGAAGCGGCCCAGCTGTTCCTGGTTGACGACCGAATCGATCTGCTGGTCTGTCGGCTGCCGGTGGGAGCGGTCCTGCCGGCGTCGCTGCTGGAGGAAGAGGGACTGCAGGTTCGGCCGGTCGGGGCGTTGTCGCCGATAGATCCGGCAAATGGCGATGTCGACATCGGTTCGGGAGTCCGGCTGTGGATCGATACGCTGGCGCGGATCGTTGCCGACAGCGTCGATGAAGGCGCCGACGAGCTGCGGCCGCCGGCCGTGCTGCAGGAGGAAGGTCGGGAGGTCGTCCTCCCGGACGGCGGGACGGTTATCGCCACCGGCGAGACACTCTGGGTCGAGTGGCAGTCCCCGGCGGACTCTGCCGTGGCCGAGCAGGCGATCGCGTGGGGCGGCGTGAAACTCTATCCGGATCTGCCGCCGATGCCGGTCCCCCTGCCCGCTGCCTGCGGCCTCAGCGTCGACGGTCCGGCGCATGTCGCCTCGATCGACGCCGCATCCTTCCTGGCGAGCCTGCCGGGGCGCACGGCGCTGGGCGTCGCGTCGCGGGCGATGCTGCGCGTGGCGCTGGTCCATCTTTCCCGCCACGAGGCGCGGCGCGACGTCCGTCGCGCGCACCGCCGGCGCCGCATGATGCTGGACTTCCAGCGCAGCCTGGGAGATTTCGAGCCCCTGCTGCGGCAGCGCTTCAAGCGGCGGCTGCCCGAAGTGCAGAGCCAGCCGCCGGTGATCCGTGCCGCTTGCCGTGTGCTGGAGGCAAGCGACGTCAAACCGTTCACCGACTTTGCCGCATCGGACGAAGAGTCGGTCGCCGACTTGCTGGCCCGATTCGCCGCCGACAGCTCGGTCCGGTTGCGACCGGTCCGGCTGGAACCGGAGGGAGAGCTGGCGACACCGCTTCTCGTGTTCATTGCCCCGGAGGAAGGCCCGCTGGCGGAGAGGTCGCAGGAGGAGGGGGATGAGCCGATGCCATTCGCCCTGCTGCGCGACTGGCGTGGTCTCTATCTCGAGATCCCGGACGGCGAGGGTCGGCGTGTGCGGCTCAGCCGAGCTCTGCGCGCGCGGCTGGCGCCCGGCGCCTATGCATTCCATCCAACCTTGCCGTCGGGCAAGCTCGATTACGGCGACATCCTGCGGTTCGGCTTCAGGTATGCCCGCCGCAGCCTGGTCGAGATTGCGGCATGGGGCGTGCTCGCCGCGCTGGTTGGCCTCGCTTCGCCGGTGGCGTTCGGCATGGTGATCGGCACCGTCGTGCCGTCGCGCGACACCGCCCTGCTGGTGGTGCTGGTTGCCGCCCTGGGCGTCGCGCTGGCGGTCAGCGCCGTGTCGCGCTTCGCGGGCGAGATCGCGACGCTTCGGCTCGACGGGCGGCTCGGCCTGCTGGTCCATGGCGCCATGGTCGACCGGCTGATGCGCCTGCCGGCGGCCGCCTGGCGCAGTCAGCCGTCGCTGATCCTGGCCACCCAGCTCGAGACGGTCGAGAAGTTCCGCCGCGGCATCACCCAGCAGATCATCCTGGGCGGGCTGGCCGGCACCCAGCTGCTGGTCACCGCGCTGTTCCTGTTGGCCTACAACCCGCGCGCCGGCCTGATCGCGTTGGCGCTGTGCGTGGCGCTGCTGGTCGTGGCCTGGATCGTCGGCCGCCGCCAGTTCGAGGCAATCTACGAGGGCGAGCGCATCGACGTCATCGTCCTGGCATTCGTCTACGATCTGATGCGGCTGCTGCCTGTGCTGCGTGCCAGTGGCGGCGAGCGCCTGGCCTTCACCCAGTGGGCACAGAATTTCCTCGCCTTCCAGAGCCGGCTGTTCCGCTCTGCCCGCATCACCAACCTGGGCGGCATCTTCGAGGCGGGGTGGGAGGTCGCGATCTATCTCGCGGTCTTCGCGGCGATCGCATTGACGGCGCGCAACGGTTCCGCGGACAGCGTGGCCGCCGCCGCGGTGGCCGTGACGTTCGTGACCGCGCTCGAAAAGCTGGTCCAGGCTTCACGGGGCATGGCGCATGCGGTCACCGCCGGCGCCAAGCTCCTGCCGCAGGCCAAGCTGGCGCGCAGTTTCATTGAACACACGCTCGAGGTGCCGGGCGGTCGCGTGCCGGTGCGCACGCTGTCGGGTGACGTCCAGTTCGCGCACGCTTCCTTCTCGTACGGAACCCAGGCCCACGGCGCCCAGGTCGCCCTGAACGACGTCTCGTTCCACATCGCGCCCGGCAGCTTCGTCGGCATCGTGGGGCCGTCGGGGTCCGGCAAATCGACCTTGCTGCGCCTGCTGCTCGGCCTGGAAGAGCCGCAGTCGGGCGATGTGCTGCTCGATGGCCGGCCGCTCGGCTCGCTCGACCGTCGGCTGGTGCGACGGCAGATCGGCGCAGTGCTGCAGCACAGCCGGCCATTTCCGGGCTCGATCTTCGAGAACATTCGTGGCGCCACGTCGATCGGCCTCGACGACGCGTGGCGGTTGGCCGATCTGGCCGGCATCGGCGAAGAGCTGCGCGCGCTTCCCATGGGGCTGCATACGCTGGTCGGCGAGGACGGCGCGGGCTTCGCCGGCGGCCAGATCCAGCGCCTGCTTCTGGCACGGGCGCTGGCCGGAAATCCTCGGCTGCTGCTGCTTGACGAGGCGACCAGCGGCCTCGACGAGAAATCGCAGCGCCATTTCGTCGCCATGCTGCGCGGCCTCGCCTGCACGCGCGTGATGGTCACCCACCGCTTCGCGCCGCTTGCGGGCTGCGACGAGATCCTGGTGATGGACCGCGGCAGCATCGTCCAACGCGGCACTTTCGAAGAGCTGGCGCACGAGGACGGGCTGTTCCGCGCCCAGCTCGAGCGGCAGCGACCGATACCGTTCCTGGCATCGTCTTCTTCGTCCTCCCTCTGGCCGGCGAGATCCACGTATGAAGGGTGACATCCTCTTTCGTCCCGCCGCGCTCGCGGCACTCCAGACACCGGAGCAGCTCGGCGGCAGCCTGCGCGCCGTTCGTCCGGCCGCTTTGCTGGCGCTGGCCATGCTGGGTCTGGTTTTCGCCGTGCTGCTGGCGGCCTCGTTCGTCGTCACCGTGCCGATCCAGGTGCGCTCCGACGCGATCCTGATCAGCTCGAAAGGCATGCTGGAGCTCAGTATCACGGCGCAACAGGAAGGCCGGGCCGTGGAAATTCTGGTCGGCCCGCGCGATCGGGTGGCGCCGGGCGACGTGGTCGCGCGGATCGAGCAGCCGCAACTCAGGCTGGAGCTTGCCCAGGCCGAAGCCGAACGCGACCAGCTGGCCGACTCGATGGAAGACATCAATCGTCTCCAGGTCGAGACCGCGCAGGCGAGCAAGAACATCCGCGACCAGATGCGAGCGCAGGCCGAGACCAGCTCACGCTTCCTCGAGGAACGGCTCAAGGCGCTGACGGCGCTGTCGAAGTCGGTCGAGGACCTGCGCACGAGGGGCATCGTCAATGTCGAGCGCCTGCTGACGCTGCGTTCCGATCTCGCCGACGCTCAGGAGCGCCTGTCGAGCAAGGAAGCGGCACCGCTCAGTCTGCTGATCGAGGAGTTGAACCAGAAGGGACTGTTCCGCCGCGAACAGCTGCAGCTGCAGGAGCGCCTGGCCGCGGTGCAGCATCGGATCTCGCGCATCACAAATCAGCTCAAGCGCGAGAGCGCCGTGGTGTCGCGGGACTATGGCGTCGTCTCCGAGGTCAAGGTGACGCGCGGCGACCTGGTGAAATTCGACACGGCCGTGGTCAGCATGCTGCCAAACTCCGACACGCTCTACCGCGAGCGGCCCGGCCCCAGCCGACTGATCGCCGCGGCGTTCATTCCCGCCCAGTCGGGAAAGAAGGTGCGGCCCGGCATGCCGGCGCTGGTTGATCCCCTGTCGGTGCGGCGTGACGTCTACGGCGGCATGATCGGCACCGTGATCGATGTATCGGATGTGCCGCTGACGCGCGAGCGCATGCTCCAGCTGCTGCGCAATGAGGAGCTGGTGAAACGCCTCACCGCATCGGGGGCGCCTTTCCTCGTCCATGTCGCCCTCAAGGCGGACCGCAGCTTGCCGTCGGGTTTCGCCTGGACGGCCTCGTCGGGGCCGCCAACGCCGGTTACCTCCGGCACGCTCGCCGAAGTGCAGATCACCACCGAACGGGCGGCGCTGATCACCCTGGTGATTCCGGCGCTGAAGGAATTGGCGCGCGGCTTCGGGCGCAACGAGGAGCGGGGAGAATGGCGATGATCCGCGCACACCGTGCAGCGGCCCTCGTCGCCCCGCTCGGCGCGATGCTGATCGGGATGTTCGCTGGCATGCTGATCGGGATGGGGCCGGCCGCGGCGCAGACCGCGGCGCCGCCTTCCGGCCCTTCGGAACCTGCCGGTCCGGCGAGTGCTTCCAGCCCGTCGAGCCCGTCAGGGGGCGGGATCTTCGAGCCGGGCCTCGCCGATGCCGGCTTGCTGATCTATGGCGAGGCCCCTGGCGCCACCGTCTATGTCGACGGCAAGCGGCGCGGCCAGATGCCGATGAGCGCTGCCAACGCCTTCCGCGTGGTGCTGCCGCCGGGCGATCACACCATCGAACTGCGGCGCGACGGCTTCAACGCCTTCTACGCATTCGCCAGCCGCGCCACGGTCTCGCTCCAGCCCGAGGCGCTTCTGCCAGTGACCCTGCCGCCCCTGCTGCCGGTGCCCCTGCCCGGGGTGGAGCAGAGGATAAGCGGCGTTGTCGCTGCCTTTCTCGAGGAAACGGTGGTGATTCCCGCCGGGTCCTTCCTGATGGGCGGCCGCGAGGAGGAGAATTCGGCCGATGCCGAGTTTCCACGCCATCGGGTCGAGGTGGGCGCCTTCCGCCTGCAGCGGTTCGGCGTCACCTTCGACATGTGGGATGCCTGCGTCGCCGACGGCGGCTGCAGCCACATCGCCGACGACATGGGATTGGGCCGCGGGGCTCGCGAGGTGTTCGACGTCAACTGGAACGACGGCCGCCGCTTCGCGCGCTGGCTATCGGGCCGGCTCGGCCGGCAATGCCGGCTGCCCAGCGAAGCCGAGTGGGAATACGCCGCCCGCGGCGGCACCCAGACCACCTGGTCGTTCGGCGACAATCCTGCCCGACTGCGCGACTATGTGGCGTCGGGCTCCGACCTGCCGAACGCGCAGCGGCCGAAGCTGCCCAACGGATATGGCGTATACGGCATGGCCGGCGGCCTGACCGAATGGGTCGGCGATTGCTGGCACGATAGCTACGACGGTGCTCCGACGGACGGGTCGGTGTGGAACGCGCCAAACTGCAAGGCCCGCGTGGTGCGTGGCGGCTTCTGGGACGCCAGCGCCTGGTACATGCGTTCGGCGCGGCGCGGCGCGATGAACCCGCTGAACCGGTATCCCTATGTCGGGCTGAGGCTCGCCTGTGAGGCCGATCCACCACCCGGGCGATAGTGGGGCGGACTGAGGAAGGAGATGCGCTCGAGGCGACGCTTGAGTTGAGGAGCCGCGACGGCAATCCGCCCGCTACCGGTCTCGTGCAAGCTGGGCGGCGATCCTTTCTGCCGCCAGCTTCGTTCCTGCGGGGCTCGGGTGAGAGCCGCGATAGATCGATTCCAGCCCCTGCTTCCTGATGGCCGCATCGATCGTGTCATGGAGATCGAGTGTGGAAAGGCCGGCCTCGGTCGCACATTGCAGGACGTGGGCGGTGACGCGTCTCCGCTCGCGGACGTAGTCGTCGGGCGCCATCCAGATCAGGGGGCTGTATTCGGCAATGACGAGCGTCGGCAGGCCGAGCGCGGCCACACGGCGAAGCAGCGGACAGGCCAACCGTTCGCCCTCCTGCCCGCCGGGGACCTGCACGTGGTCGAGGGCCCAGTCCTCGTGCCAGCCCATGTCGCTGACGATCTCGTTGATCAGGAGGGAATGACCGAACAGCTGCTGCCAGACCGACAGCGTGTCCGCCGGGTCGGGCGAAGGAGGCACGGGTACGTTGCGCAGCACCAAAGCGCCGTTCACCAGGTCGAAATAGGGCTTCTCCGCACCCCAGGAACGGCTTCTTTCGCTCCGCCATACGTCGTCGGCGATGAAGCCGAGCAGGAGGACGGCCGGCTTCACACGCGCGACGGCCTGCTCGGCGCGCAGCACCGTCTGATCGAGGCCGTAGCCGGTGACGGCGGCGTTGACGACGCGACGTCCCACCAGCGCTTGAAGTTGGGCGGGCCAGGTTTCGTCGTCCTTCACCTCGTCGCCATGGGCGTATGAATCGCCGACCACGAGGATCGGCGGCTCGGCCAGCGTTGCCGCGGCGGGACCTGGCGTCGTTCGATAGCCCTGTGCGTCGTAGCTGACGCCGTCCACGGCGTAGCGCGGATTTCCGACCCATCCCAGTTGGCGGTCAGGGACGAGGCGGTCCATGACGGCGGTCGAGTCGATCCGTTCCTCCAGGATGAAGTTGGGCCAATGCAGCAGAAGTTCGGGCCGGAGCAAGGCGCGAAAGCCGAGCTCCATTCCGAAAAGACCCACCAGCACCGACCCGATGAGCAGCATCAGGCGTATGCCCGTCTCGGCTTTCCTATGCATGGAAATCTCCGAAGAGGTCGGCCAGAAAACCCGTTGCGCCTGAAGTTGCCTTTGCGCTCACGGAAAGTCACCCTCTTCGATCGCTCCCTTCCCGGTTCTTCCTGCGCGCCTCCTCAGAGTGAGGTGTGTTTGTCCGCCGGGACGGCCTGTGCTGGCAGTGTCAGCAGCCCGGCGGAATTCGCGAAGCTGATTTGCAATCTCGGATTCACAGGTTCAGCCGGTTTTGCCCTATCTTTTCGCTATCGTCGCATGAGGTCTGTCTAAGGACCGAGCCGCCCGCCCCAGCACGGCGGGCTTTTTTCTGTTCAATCGAGGTTCACATGACCAAACCGGAAAGCCGCGGTCCCGGGCGCACGCCTGTGCCCAAGGCCAGGGTCAACGCCTTCCTCCATCATCTCGGCCGCACCGGTTCTGTGACGGTCGCCGCCAACCGCGCCCAGATCCGGCGCAGCACGCTCTATCAGATGCGCAGCGATGACGCCGAGTTTGCCGAGCGCTGGAGCACGGCGCTCGATCTCGGTGTCGATCGCCTGCAGGACAATGCCATGAACCGCGCCATGCAGGGCACGCCGAGGCCGATCTATCGCAACGGCCGACAAGTCGGCTCGGTCCAGCAGTTCGACAATCGCCTGCTGCAGTTCCTGCTGCGCGCCCACCGCCCCGAGGTCTATGGCGAAGGCAAGAAGGCCGTGCTGCCGCCGCTGCCGTTCGATCTCGCCAAGCGCCTCGCCGCTGGCCAGCTCCGCTCCGACGCCTATCACGCCCGTCTCGAAGTCGAGTTGGCGCAAAAAGCGGCCGAGCAGAAGGCTGATACCGAGAACCATCCCCCGGGCCCGGAACTGCCTCCGGACCCCGTGGGCGGCGAGACCGACGACAAGAACTGAGCCCATCTATCATTAGGCGTCCGTGCCACCGGATCTCCCTCCGGCGTGCCCCAAAGCTCTTCAGAGAGCGCCTGCGCCTGGCATGGTCCTGACCATGCCCTTGACCACGACCGAGACCCAAACACCAATCAATGCCGACGGCGAACGTCGGCCAGGACGATCTGCTTGCAACCGGATTGCGACGAGACTCCGGACAGGTTTCCGGACAGAACGCGTTACATCCGGGCGTCCTCAAATAATCCGAGAAGGCCGTGAAAACACGGCATCGGCTGGCCTTTACCATCTGCAAAAGGGCCGGTCACAGACGTGTGGGACGCGGGCAGGGAGTTGGCCCGCGTCACCCACGCCGCGCGCGCTCTTACCAGCGCAACAGGCGCGGTCCCAGCGCGGCGCCAGCGGCGATCACAGGCAGCGACGCCAGCGCGTACCAGACCACGACGAAGAAGGGCGAATCGTCGAAGCAGTGGAAGGCGTAGATCGCGGCCGCGAGCGCCGCAGCGAGCGCGCCCGCCGCGGCCCCGGCGAGCGCCGGCGAAGAGGGGGCGGTGCCGCGCAGCGCCACCAGCAGCGCCGCCAGGGGGGCGGCCGCCAGCAGCGGGATGGTCGTGAGGCAGACCAGCGCATTGGTGCCGACCAGCCGCGTGCCCCAGCTCGCCGCCGGTGCGCTCAGCATCTCGAGGACGACGGCCGCTCCGGCCAGAAGCGCGAGCGGCAGCAGGCGGCGGGCCGGGTGCGGCTCGGCCACGGGGCGGCTCGCCGCGCGGCAGAGGCCGAAGGCCAGCACCGGTGCCAGCAGCACCAGCGCGAGCTTGAGGTCGAAGCGCCAGGTCGCCAAGGCGGCGGCGAGGTCCAGGCGAAAACCGAACTCGATGAAGAACAGCAGGAGCGAAACGACGCCGCCCGCCAGCAGGGCGAGCGCCAACGGCCTCGGGAAGAAGGCCGGGCGCCGGCGGGCGCGGTCGGCCACGAGGGCCGCCACCAGCTCGTCGGTCTTCATGGCGCTTCCTTCCGGTAGCGGACGGCCAGCGCCTTCAGCGCGCGATGCAGCACCACGCGCACCGCGCCCTCGGTCATGCCGAGACGGAGGCCGGTGTCGCGCGCGCTCTGTCCCTCGATCGAGATCGCGGTGACGATCGCGCGCTGGCGTTCCGGAAGTCCCGCCAGCATCTGGCGCGCGTCGGCGGAGGCTCCCGCCTCCTCGGCCTCGGGGGCGGGCAGGATGTCGGCCTGGTCGTCGATGTCGAGATGGTCGTGGAAGCCGCGACGGCGCAGGAAATCCACCAGCTTGTGGCGTGCGATGGCGGCCAGCCACGGCTCGACCGGCTGGGCGGGGTCCCAGCTGTCGCGCTTCAGATGCATGGCCAGCAACGTCTCCTGCACGATGTCCTCGCTCTCCTCGATGCCGCGTCCCGCCCTCACGAGTCCGCGACGCGCCACGCCGCGCAACCACACGGAAAGTTGACCGAGCAGCCGCCGGTACGCCTCGTCGTCGCCATCTCGGGCCGCCCGCATCAGCGCAGACAGGTCGTCGGAAGGAGGCAAGGCTTGCGGTCTCTTCATTCATACGGAGCGGAGCGGCGAAACATTACAGCGCGATGGCGCTTCCGGCCACCGGGCGCCCGCGCAAATAAATTACGGTCACGCTGTAACGCCTGAACGACTCGCGGCGAATGACCTGAATGCGGGCAGCAAGCCCGCCCGACTCACTTGTCCGATCCTGGAGGATTTCTCATGAACAAGCGCACACTCGTCACCACTGCCGCCACCATCTTCGCCGCCACCACCTTCGCGTCCTCGGTCGCCTTCGCCGACGTCAAGTGCGGCGGCTCCAACGCCTGCAAGGGCAACAGCGCCTGCAAGAGCGCCACCAACGCCTGCAAGGGCCAGAATGCCTGCAAGGGCCATGGCTTTACGTCTGCGGCGACGGCTGCCGAGTGCACCGCCAAGGGCGGCAAGGTGATGTAGTTCCGCCAACAGCGGAACCTGTGGCGGGCGTCCCGGGAAATCGCGGACGCCCGTCTTCTTTTGAGAGCGATTAGAGGTTGCGGCATGAACGCCTTCATCACCGTCTTCTACGACTGGTCCCGGATCGTCACCGCGCCGCTGGCCTGGGCGGGGCCGCTGCTCGTGCGTCTCGTCGTCGGCTGGGTGTTCCTGTGGACCGGCTGGCAGAAGCTGCAGATCCTGCCGCGCATGGTCGAGAACTTCCGCAGCTGGGGCATTCCCGCGCCGGAGATCCTGACGCCGTTCGTCTCGGGCCTCGAATTCGTGGGCGGCCTGCTGCTGCTGCTCGGTCTGCTGACGCGCTTCATCTCGGTGCCGATGATGATCGTCATGCTGGTGGCCATCGCCTCGGTGAAGTGGGGCGACGTCGATTCGCTGCAGACCCTGCTGGGCTTCGAGGAGATCTCCTACTTCGTGATGTTCGCCTGGCTCGGCATCGCCGGCCCCGGCCCGGTCTCGCTCGACCATCTCGTGCTGAAAGCC
>CAMAYC010000122.1 GCA_945862125.1 Reyranella massiliensis 521 | reverse complement strand
GCGATCACGAAGGTGGTGCGGCCCTGCATCAGGGTCTTGAGGGCTTTCTGGATGCGGGCTTCGGTGAGTGAATCCAGCGCACTGGTTGCCTCGTCCAGGATCAGGATCGGCGGATCCTTGAGCAGTGCACGGGCGATCGCCAGACGCTGGCGTTCGCCGCCGGACAGCGTGGTGCCGCGCTCGCCCACCAGCGTGTCGTAGCCCTGCGGCTGGCGCATGATGAAGTCGTGCGCCTCGGCGAGCTTGGCGGCCTGTTCGAGCTCGTCCTGGGTGGCGTCAGGCTTGCCGATGCGCAGATTGTCGGCGATCGACCGGTAGAACATCGTCGAGTCCTGGAACACCACGCCGATGTTGCGGCGAAGCGACTCCAGCTTGATGTCGCGGTGGTCGACCCCGTCGATGCGGATCACCCCCGACTGCGCGTCCCACATGCGATGAAGCAGCGACAACGTCGTGCTCTTGCCGGCGCCGGTCGGTCCGACCAGCGCCACCGTGGCGCCCGCGGGCACTTTCAGTGAAAAATGCACCAGCGCCGGTCGCTTGCCGTCGTAGGAGAAGTTGATGTCGTCGAATTCGACGTCGCCCCGGGCCCGCCCGATGTCGATCCCGTTGGGCTTGTCCGGCACCGAGGAGGTGGCGTCGAGCACGCGGAAGAAGTCGGCGAGCGACGGCATCTGGAAGAAGATGCGGCTGACGAACCCCGAAGCCTGGTCCATGCGCCCGATCAGCATGGTGGCAAAGCCCATGAAGCTCACGATCTCGCCGACCGTCGCCTCGCCGTTGACATAGAGCCAGGTGCCGAGCACGAAGATCGAGATCACCGTGACGGTCGAGGCGGCACGGGTCATCACCGACAGCAGCGCCCACCAGTTCAGCACCGGAAACTGCGCCGCCAGCGTCTGGCGGATGATGCGGTGCATCTCGCCGGTCTCGGCGCCCAGACGCACGAAGCTCTGGATCAGGTGGATGTTACCCAGGGCATCACCGGCGCGGCCGGCGAGCTCGCTGTGCAGGTCCTCGACCTTCTTCTGCAATTGATCGGTGCGGCTCACAACCCAGATATTGGCCGCCGCAAAGAACAGGATCAGCACCAGCAGCAGCAGGCCCAGCCGCCAGTTCATGAACAGGCTGAGCGGCAGCATGATGAACAGCGCCACCAGAGTGGCGAGGTTCTCGCGGAAGAACGACAGCCAGATGCCAAACAGATTGTCGACGCCGGTCAGCATGACCTTGATCAGGCGGCCGGAATGCTGGGAATTGTGAAAGGAGAACGGCAGTACCAGCAAGTGCTCGAAGTAGGTCGACATCGCGCCCAGCCGACGGCGGTGGGCCATGCGATCGGCCTGCAGCGAGACCACCATGTTGGCCGCGATCCCGCCCAGTCCGACCGCCGCCCACAGGGCGAGGATCGAGATTGCGTCGCGCCACAGGATTTCGACGGGCTTGTTGCGAGCATTGCTCAGGAGATCGATCATCTGACCGAACAGCACCGGCTCGTAGAACTGCAGGCCGGCCACCGCCACGTTGGCGATGGCCAGGACGATGGCGAGCCCCTTCTCGGCCCGCAGCAGCCCGATCACCCGACCGTAGACGCGAAAGAATTCCATCGACTTCTGTCACCTAGGGCGGGCTAAGCCCGCCCTGAAATGACACCCTTCTTTCATGTCATGGTCTTCCGGACCGCGAGCCTCTGGCTCGCTCATGATCATGAGGCGAGCTGGAAGCTCGCGGTCCGGTGAAGCATGAGCTTCCAGCCAAGATCTAATTTCAACCACTAGCGGTTTTTTCGCCGAGGAAGCGTTCGACGGTCTTCACGAAGAAGCTGACCCCGAACGGGATCGCCATGTCGTTGAAGTCGTAGTGCGAGTTGTGCAGGCCCACGCCGTTGCCGTCCTCGCCGCCATTGCCGAGCCAGACCATGGCGCCGGGCACCTTCTCCAGCATGTAGGAGAAGTCTTCCGCGCCCATGCTGGCCTGCACGTTGTCGCGCACGCCGTTGGGGCCGCAGACGCCCGCCGCCACGTCGATGGCGAAGGCGGCACGCTGGGCATTGTTGATCGTCGGCGGATAGCCGTAGCGGTATTCGACATCAATCTTCACGCCGTACATCTTCGCGGCGCCCTCGCAGATCTCGCGGATGCGCGCCTCGATCAGCTTGCGGGCCTCTGGCGTCGTGGTGCGCGTCGTACCACCGACATGGGCGTCGGTCGGGATGACATTGTAGGCCGATCCGCCTTTGACGAAGCCGACGGTGACCACCGACGAGGCAAAGGGGTCCATGTTGCGGCTGACGATGGTCTGCAGGGACAGCACGAGGTTGGCCGCGACGATCAGCGGATCGAGGCTGAGATGCGGATGCGCGGCGTGGCCGCCCTTGCCGGTGATGCGCAGGTCCCAGCGGTCGGCCGCGGCCAGCAGCGGGCCGGGCTTGGTGGCGATCATGCCGAGCGGCAGACCGGGCTTGTTGTGGATGGCGAACACCGCATCGCAGGGGAATTTCTCGAACAGGCCGTCGTCGATCATCGCCTTGCCGCCGCCACCGCCCTCTTCGGCCGGCTGGAAGATGAAGTGGACGGCGCCCTCGAAGTCGCGCTTCTCGCTCAGCACCTTGGCCGCGCCCAGCAGCATGGCGGTGTGGCCGTCATGGCCGCAGGCATGCATGCGGCCGGGATTCTTGGAAGCGTGTTCGAAATCGTTGGTCTCATCCATCGGCAGGCAGTCCATGTCGGCCCTGAGGCCTATGGATTTCAACGAGTTACCCTTGCGCAAGGTTCCCACCAAGCCGGTCTTTCCCAGACCGCGAGTCACCTCGAGGCCCCATTCCGCCAGCTTGGCCGCGACGATATCGGAGGTCCGGTTCTCCTCGTAGGCGAGCTCGGGATGGGCATGAAAGTCGCGTCGAATGGCGGAAATCTCGCCCTGGATCTCAAGCGTACGCGGAATAACGGGCATCAAAGCACTCCGGTTGGAACCTCTGGCATCTTAGCCCAGAGTAGCACCATGTTGTCCCTTCAGGATGTCGAAGACGCGGCCGCCATCGTCCATGCCGCCATGCCTGCCACGCCGCAATATGCCTGGCCCCTGCTGGCGCGCCGCACCGGCGCCGAGGTCTGGGTCAAGCACGAGAACCACACGCCGACCGGCGCCTTCAAGGTGCGTGGCGGGCTGGTCTACATGGACCGGCTGAAGCGCGAGCAGCCCGGCATCGCGGGCGTGGTCAGCGCCACCCGGGGCAATCACGGCCAGAGCATCGCGCTCGCCGCTGGCCGGGTCGGCATCGCCGCCACCATCGTCGTGCCCCTTGGCAATTCGGTGGAGAAGAATGCCGCCATGCGGGCGTTCGGCGCCGAGCTGGTCGAGGAAGGCCACGATTTCGATGCCGCGCGGGTAACCGCGATGCGGCTCGCGGGCGAACGCGGCCTGTCGATGGTCCCGTCCTTCCACCGCGACCTGGTGCGGGGCGTGGCGACCTACGCCCTGGAATTCTTCCGGGCCACCCCGGCGCTCGACACGGTCTATGTGCCAATCGGCCTCGGCTCGGGCATCTGCGGCGTGATCGCCGTGCGCGACATCCTGGGCCTATCCACCAAGGTGGTCGGCGTGGTCTCGACCGAGGCGCCGGCCTATGCGCTCTCCTTCGCCGCCGGCAAGGTGGTGGCGACCAACAGCGCCGACACCATGGCCGACGGCATGGCGGTGCGCGGGCCGGATGCCGAAGCGCTCGCGATGATCTGCACGGGCGCGGAACGCATCGTTCAGGTGAACGACGCCGAGATCGCCATCGCCATGCGCGCCTACTACGAGGACACACATCAGCTCACTGAAGGCGCAGGGGCTGCTTCGCTGGCTGCGCTGATGCAGGAACGCGACCGTCAGGCAGGCAAGCGAATTGGCCTGATCCTGAGCGGCGGCAATATCGATCGGCCGCTTTACCTGCGCGCGCTTGCGGACCGTTGAAGGGCCGGCCCCTGCGGCGCCCAGGCGAGATCGCTCTTCACGGCCTGCATGATGAACGAGGACCGCGTGCCCTTTACGCCTGGCATGCGCAGCAACGCCTTCATGGCGAACTCGCTGAAGCTCGCGAGGTCGGGTGCGAAGACATGGACCTGGAAGTCCATGTCGCCCGTCACCGCGTAGCAGGCCACGACCTCGGGCCGGGCGCGGATCGCTGCCTCGAAGGCCTCGACGGTCTTTTCGGAATGATCGTCGAGCGTGATCTGGACCAGCGCCTGCAGACCGAGGCCCATCGCCTGCGGCGACACGAGTGCGGCATAGCGGGCGATCACCCCCTCTTCCTCCAGCCGCTTCACGCGGCGCTGACAGGGTGTCGGGGAGAGTCCGACTCGGTCGGCGAGGTCGACGTTCGGCAGACGGCCCTCGGCCTGCAAGGTCGTCACGATACGTCTGTCGATGTCATCGAGCTCGATCATGGTGATATTCACTCTATAGGATCTATTTTTTAGAGAATAACGCAAAAATCTCTCTCGATATAGGCCAACTTCGCAAGGATTCACCAGCTTCCCGCCCCCATATTCAGCGCATGTACGCAGCCCCGCTCGAACAGCTCCGTGGCGACTATGCCGGCATGGCATCGGACTGGACGGTGCCGCAGCGCGCCGACCTCTATTCCGGCGAGGAGCAGGCAGTGTGGCGGCTGCTGGTCGAACGCCAGAGCGCGCTCGCCCGCCGCTACGCCTGCCGGGAGTTCCTGGAAGGGCTGGAAACGCTCGGCATCGGCGACACGATTCCGGATTTTGCCGCGGTCAACGCGCGGCTGGACGCGCTCACTGGCTGGCGGCTCGTTGGCGTCCCGGGGCTGATCCCCGACGCCGCCTTCTACGATCATCTCGCGCATCGCCGCTTTCCGGTGACGGTGTGGATTCGCCAGCGCGAGGAAATCGATTATCTGGTCGAGCCCGACCTGTTCCACGATTTCTTCGGCCATGTGCCGCTGCTCACTGATCCGGTGTTCGCCGACTTCATGCAGGCCTACGGCCGGCGCGCCATCGACGCCGGCCCCGAGAACATCGATCGTCTCGCACGACTCTACTGGTTCACCGTCGAGTTCGGGCTGATCCGCACGCCCAAAGGCCTCAAGGCCTATGGCGCCGGCATCCTGTCTTCAGCCGCGGAAGTAAAGCACGCGATCGAAGGCGAAGCCGTCGAGCGCGTGCCGTTCGATGCGGCGATGGCGATGCAAAGGCCCTACGAAATCGACAAGCTGCAACCGACCTACTTCGTGCTCGACGATTTCCGCCAGCTCCTGGATCGGCCGGCTGCCCACTAGCGCAGCACGACCAGCCCATCGACAGCCACGACGCCTTCGCCGTCGCCCTTCACCAGCAGCGGATTGATCTCCGCCTCCGAGACGTCGGCAAAGGCGTTGTGCGCCAGGGTCGAGAAAGCCGCGATCGTTCTCGCCAGCACCGTCACGTCGCCCTTGGGCAGATTGCGATAACCACGGATCGTGGCGAGGCCCTTGACCTCCCCGATCATCTGGCGCGCCTCGGCCTCGTCGACCGGCGCAAGCCGCGTCGAGGCATCCTTGTAGATTTCGGCCAGCACGCCGCCCAGGCCGATGGTGACGGTCGGTCCCACCAGCGGATCGCGGCGAAAGCCCAGGATCACTTCGACAAGGCCGCGCTCCATCTTCTGGATCAGGAAGCCGTCGAGCTTCGCGTGGGGTGAATGGGCTTTCACGCGCCGCTCGATCTCACGCGCGGCGACGGCGGCGGATTGGCCGTCCATCAGGCCCAGCGCCACGCCGCCAGCTTCGGTCTTGTGCGCGATGTCGGTCGACAGGATTTTCAGCACCACCGGCACACCGACCTCGGCCACCGCCGCCACCACCCGCTTGGCATCGGGAATCGCCAGCGACTTGGCCATCGGCATGCCGAGGGCTGCGAAGAGATCGGCCGCGCGGCGTTCGTCGAACCCGTTGATGCGACCGGCTTCAAACGCATCGAGCGACGCGCGCGACGGTTCAGCCAGCAAGGGCAAGGGCTGCGGCGTCGGGCGCAGCAGGCAAAGCGCCATCGCCTCGCTGCAGGATTCGGGATGGCGGAACGCCGGCACACCGGCTGCCGTCAGCAATGCCAGCGACTTTTCCGCCGTCGGCGTCAGCGCCACGGCGAAGGGCTTGGCGGTGCGGGCAAAGCGCAGCAGCGGCTCGACCGCGAGCTCGGGATTGAATTGCGCCGAGGAGCCCACGACGAAGATCACCGCGTCGTTGCCGTCGTCGGCCAGCAGGCGCTCAATGGTGCCGGCCACGATCTCGGGCTTGGCGCCGGCCAGGGTGAGATCGACCAGCTTGCCCTCGCCCGCCGCGATGCCGAGCGGCTTCAGCCAATCGACCAGAGCCTGCGGCGGGTCCGCGATGTCGAGGCCGGCCATGGCCATATTGTCGACCACCATGGCGGCACCGCCGCCGGTCGTGGTGGCGACCGCAACGCGCTTGCCAGTTGCGGGCGGGCGATCGACCAGCAGCGCCGGCACGTCGATCAGCGATTCGAACATCGACACGCGGGCGATGCCGTGACGGCGGCAGAAGGCATCGAAGGTGGCGTCGGAACCGGCGATGGCGCCGGTGTGCGACTTCGCCAGTTCCTGGCCGATCGAGGAGCGGCCGAGCTTGTAGGCGATCACCGGCTTGCCCGCCGCATGGGCGCGCCTGGCCGCGCGCGCGAGACGCTCGCCGTCGCGCAGCGTCTCCATGAACAGCAGGATGGCGTCGGTCCTGGGATCGTCCACCAAGAGGTCGGCAATCTCGCCGACCGCGAGATCGACCTCGTTGCCGACCGAGATCAGGCGCGAAAAGCCGATGCCGCGTGCGTCGGCGCGTGACAGCATGGCGCCGATCAGGCTGCCGCTCTGGCTCACCAGCGCCCAGGTACCGCTGCGGAGCTTGTCGACGGCAAAGGCGGCATTGGCCGTGAGCGCCACCGGCGGGCTCGTGCTCACCGTGCCGATGCTGTTGGGCCCGACCAGGCGGATACCGGTCTCGGCCACGACGCGTGCGAGGTCGTCCTGGAGCGAGGCGCCCGCAGCGCCGGCATCGGCGAAGCCGCCGGCCAGGATGGACGCGACCTTCACGCCGCGCTTGGCGCACGCCGCAAGGGCCGCCACCGCCGTGGCACCGTTCAGCAGGATGTAGGCGTGGTCGATCTCGCCCGGGATCGAAGCCAGGTCCTTGTAGGCCATCTCACCCAGGATTTCGCTGCGCGACGGATTGACGGGCAGGATCTCGCCGGTGAAGCCGTGCTTGCGCAGGAAACGTTGCGGCCGCGATGTGGTCTTGGCGGGATCGGCCGACGCCCCGATCAGGGCAATGCGTTTTGGCTCGAACAGGGCTGCGAAGAGAGTCTTTGGGTCGCTCATGCGGCGAGTATACTCGCCGCATGATCCCTCGCCGCACATTCGTTGCCTCCTCGCTGGCCGCAGTTGCCCTGCCCGCCGGCGCTCAAACTCAACCGTGGCCCTCCAAGCCGATCAAGCTCGTCGTGCCCTACGCGCCCGGCGGAACGACCGATGTCGTGGCCCGCATGGTCGCCGAATATCTCGGCAAGCAGCTCGGCCAGAACATCATCGTCGACAACAAACCCGGCAAGGGCGCGATGGTGGGCACCGCAATCGTCGCCAAGGCGGCGCCCGACGGCTACACGCTGCTGATGTCGGTCATCTCCGGCCTCTCGATCTCGCCCACGCTCTACGGCGGCGGCGACTTCGACCCGATGGCCGACTTCATCCATGTCTCGATCGCGTCGCGCAATCCGAGCGTCCTCGTCGTCAATCCGGGTTTCGAAGCCAAGACCTTCAAGGAATACGTCGCCTACGCCAAGGCCAATCCCGGCAAGCTCACTTACGCGACCTCCGGTGCCGGCTCGAGCAACCATCTCCTGGGTGCACGGCTCGAGCAAGTGATCAGCGCCGGCCTGGTCCACGTGCCCTATCGCGGGGCCGGTCCTGCCATGATCGACACCATCGCGGGCAACGTCCCCTCGATGTTCGATTCGCTCCCCTCGGCCGCGCCGCACATCAAGGCGGGCAAGGTCCGGGCACTGGCCGTCAGCAGCGAGGTACGCAGCCCAGCCTTTCCCGACGTGCCGACCATGAAGGAGTCCGGGTTTCCCGACCTCATCTCCTACTCCTGGTTCGGCATCTCGGTGCCGGCCAAGACACCCGCGGCGATCGTCGACCGGCTGGCGGCGGAGATGCAGTCCGTGCTGAAGGAGCCCGCCGTCATCAAGCGCTGGGAGGAGATCGGCGCCGAGAGCAGCACCATGACGCCGGCCGAAGTGACGAAGTTCATCCAGTCCGAAATCGACAAGTGGGTGCCCGTCGTGAAAGCCTCGGGCGCCAAGCCCGAATAGGAGGAAGCGCCATGAGCATCAAACGCGTGACGTCGCCTGACGTGCCCGAGCCGCCGCCCGAGCGCTGGTCCAACTGCCTGGTGTCCGACGGTATCGCCTATGTCTCGGGCATGACCGCGCGTGCCGGCAACGCCGTCGTCGGCAGCGACGAGTACGAGCAATCCAAAGTGATTTTCAGCAAGATCAAGGGCATGGTCGAGGCGGCCGGCGGCGCGATGGCCGACGTCGTCAAGATCACGGTCTATGTCACCGACATCAAGAACAACACGAAGGTCTGGGCCGCCCGCCGCGAGTTCTTCACCGGCGACTTTCCGGCCTCGACCCTGGTCGAGGTGAGCGCGCTCGCTGCCCCCGAAATCCTGGTCGAGATCGAGGCCATCGCTCATATCGGCAAGGGAAAACGCTAGGCGTGTGAGAACATCTTCTTGCCGGCGACAGGCATCGTTGCCTTGAGGATGGTGCCGGCCGCGATCTTGTCGCTCTTGCGCGACACGACGACGTAAAGGTCGTTGCCTGAGAAGGCCACGTTCGTGCAGTAGATGTCGTCGCCGCAATCGACGTGATGCGTCGGCCGCCCCAGAGAATCGAAGCGCCAGGCGGTGGTGCTGGGGTGGGCGATCACGAGGCCGCCCTCGTCGTCCAGCGCCATGCCGTCGGGACCGGCGTGGCCGCCGCTCATCTGGATGAACAGGCCGACCTTGCTTGCGGTGCCGTCGGCCATGATCGGCAGGCGCCACACCGCGTTGCCGCGCGTCACGCCGACATAGAGCACGGCCTCCGCTTTGTTCATGACCAGGCCGTTGGGGCTGGGCACGGTATTCACCAGCATCGTCAGCTTGCCCGCCGTGTCGTAGCGGAACACGCGGCCGGTCGGATCGTGCAGACCGGTCTGGCCCTGGTCGGTGAAATAGAGATCGCCTGAGGCGGCGAAGAAGAGATCGTTCACGCCCTTGAAGCTCTCCGAGCCGCGCGTCTCGAGCAGCGGCGTCACCTTGCCGCTCGCAGCATCGAGCAGAACGATGCCGCGCTTGTAGTCGGTGATGAAGACCCGGCCGTCCTTGTGGATCTTCAGCCCATTCGGCCAGCCGTCGTATTCCGTCACCAGCGTCCACTCGCCTTGCGGGCTGATGCGGAAGACGCGGCCGAAGGGAATGTCCGTGACATAGAGATTGCCCGCACGGTCGAAGCTCGGTCCCTCGAGGAAGGAATCGAGCATCTGCCCCACGGCATTGGCATCGCCCCACGAAGTACGACCGGGCTTGCGGAATTTCTCCGGCAGGCGCGTGAACTCGGTGGCCGGCACCGCCTTGGTCAGCCCATACATCTACGCCGCCTTCACTTCACGCTCGGCCTTTAGCGCCCGCACGGTCTCGCGCAACGCATGGACGGTCTTCTCGATCTCCGCCCCACCGTGCGTGGCCGACACGAAGCCGCCGGGGGCGCCCATCACGTCGACGCCGTGGGTCATCAGGCCCATGCGGATCTTGCCGGTGAGCGGACCTGCGCCGCGCGCGCCCTTGAGCTTGGCGAAAGGCACTTTCAGCGGATCAAAGGTCGCAGGGTCGATCGGATCGTTGAACGGGTTGGGATAGATCAGGAAGGTCGAGCTCTGGCCGTAGATGCCCCACGGTACGCCTTCCTTGACCAGCACTTCCGTCAGCGCCTTGCGTAGCTCGGCGGCCGTCTTGTTGGCCTTCTCGGCCAAATCCTCGTCGCGCAGCAACGTGAGCGCCGTCACTGCCGCCGCGGCCGACAACGGATTGGCGTTGTAGGTGCCCGGATGCAGGATCCGCTCGATCTTCTTTGCGGCAGTCGCATCGTGATCGATGCGGTCGAGGATGTCGCGCTTGCCCGCGACCGCACCGCCCGGCAGGCCGCCGGCCACGATCTTGGCCTGGATGCAGAGGTCGGGCGTGATGCCGAATGCCTTCTGCGCGCCACCCGAGGACCAGCGATAGCCGGTGATGACCTCGTCCATCAGCATGATGACGCCCTTCTTCTTCGTGGCGTCACGCACGGCCTGGATGAAGCCCGGCGGAAGCGGTGCCTGGCCCCACGACGCGCCCGAGGGCTCAAACATGACGGCTGCGATATCGTCGCGCTCCTCGATCAGCTTCACGACAGCAGCGACGTCGCCTTGCGGCATCACGATGGAGAGCGCGCTCACGTCCTGCGGCACGCCCGGCGTAGTGCCGCCGTCATAGGTCGCCCCGGCGCCCGCCGTGACATTGTCGTGCCAGCCATGGAAGTGGCCGACGAAGCGCACGATCTTGTCCTTGCCGGTGTAGGCACGTGCGAGGCGAATCGCCATGTGCGAGGCCTCGGTGCCCGATGCGGTGAAGCGGACCTTCTCAGCGCACGGCGTCAGCTCACAGACCAGTTCCGCCCAACGCACTTCCAGCTCGTGGCTCGAGCCGTAATGCGTGCCGAGCTCCATCTGCTTCTTCACCGCCTCGACGACGGCGGGATGCGAGTGGCCCAGCAGCATGGCGCCGTGACCGCCGAAGTAATCGACATACTCGTTGCCGTCGACATCCCATTTGCGCGGGCCTTTCGCCTTCGCCACATGGATCGAATAGGGATCGAGATAGCGGGCATCGTGCGTGATGCCGCTCGGCAGCACCTTGCGGGCGCGCTCGAACAGGGCGCCGGAACCGGGCGTGCGGGCTTTGTAATCGGTGACGATCGCGGAGTTGGTCGGCGCTACAACGGTCATGAGCCCTCACATTAACTAATGGCAGAGCATCGCAAGCCTCGCTTGCGCCGCCAAGGGCCCACGGCCAGAGTTCCGCCTTTCGCAGACCGAGGGTACCTACGTGAACGCCAAACCGCGCGGACGCCAGTTCTTCAACAATCCCGGCCCTACCAACATTCCCGATCGCGTCCTGCGCGCCATGGATCGGCCTGTCCTCGACTTCATGTCGGACGAATTCCTGGCCATCCAGCATGCCTGCCATGCCGGCGTGAAGCGCGTCCTGAAGACCGACCAGACGCTCTACATGTACAACGCCAGCGGTCACGGCGCCTGGGAAGCGGCGCTGGCCAACCTGTTCTCGCCCGGCGACACCGTACTGATCGTCGAGACCGGCTATTTCTCACTGAGCTGGGCCGAGATGGCGGTCAACCTGGGCATCAAGGTGGAAACCTTTGCCGCCGACTGGCGCACCGGCGCCGACGTGGCCAAGCTCGCCGAACGCCTGGCCAAGGACAAGGCGCACGAGATCAAGGCCGTGCTGACCGTCCACAACGAGACCGCGACGGGCATGGTCCTGCCGGTGGCCGACATCCGCCGCGCCCTGGACGAGACCAAGCACCCCGCGCTGCTGCTCAGCGACACCATCTCCTCGCTGGCGTCGATGGAATACAAGATGGACGCCTGGGGCGTCGACGTGACCGTGGGCGGCAGCCAGAAGGGCCTGATGCTGCCTACCGGCATGTCGCTGACCGGCGTCAGCAACAAGGCCATCGAAGTCTCGCGCAAGAACAAGGCCCCGCGTCACTACTGGAACTGGGAGATGATGAACGGCCGCTCGCCGCAGAAGTTCGTCGGTACCGCGCCCGTGCACATGTTCTTCGGCCTGCAGGAATCGCTGAAGATGCTCGAGGAAGAGACTCTCGATGCCGTGTTTGCCCGCCATGCTCGCCTCGCCGAAGCGACCCGCGCCGCCGTGCGCGCCTGGGGTGCCGACGGCAAGGGCCCGCAGCTCTACGGCCAGGCAACGGACAGGCTTTCCAACTCGGTGACGGCGGTGATGATGCCGGAAGGCGTCAACTCCGACGCGATGCGCAAGATCGCCGTCGACCGCTACAACCTGTCGCTGGGCGGCGGGCTGGGGCCGCTGATGGGCAAGGTCTTCCGCATCGGCCACATGGGCGACCTCAACGAGCCGATGCTGCTGGGCTGCCTCGCCACGACCGAACTCGCCATGAAGACCGCCGGCGTGCCGTTCGCGCCGGGCGGTGTCGATGCCGCGATCGCGTCGCTCGCGAGCTGAGATCTAAAACGCGGGCTTCTTGCCGGCGATCGCGGCCACGAAGCGCTCCGGCGTGATCGATGACAGCGCCGTCCGGGGGCCCACGGTCGGCTCGACCCTGAGACCCACGACCGGATCGAAAACGGCCGTCGCGGGATTGAAGGCATAGAGCTGGCCCTTGGTCATGTTGAACCACCAGGCGTGCAGCACCAGCGTGCCAGCTTCGACCTTTTCGGCGATCCAGCGGAAGCTCATCAGGTTCTTTACACTGTTCAGCACCGCGGCTTGCTCGACCGCGCGGGCGATCTCGTCACGCGGGCGGTCCTTCAGCTCCTGCACGACGAGGTCGCGCGTGTCCTGTGCAATGCTGGTCCAGGTCGATAGATAGTCGTAGTCCGCATAGACACTCTCGCGGCCATCCACCAGGGCACCAATGCCGCCGCACAAGGCATGGCCCAGCACTACCACATGCTCCACGCCGAGCCCGCGCACGGCGAACTCGATCGCCGCCGACGTGCCATGATGGCGCGCATCAGCCGGAAACTGAGCCGGCGGCACCATTGCCGCAACATTGCGCACGGTGAAGAGCTCGCCGGGTACCGTCTGCGTCAGAATCCCAGGATCCACGCGCGCGTCGGCGCAGGCGATGATCAGGATCTTCGGCGACTGGCCCTCACTCGACAGTCGCCGGAAGAGTTCGAGATGCTCGCGATAGTAACCCAGATGGAAGTCCGAGAAGCCCTTGAGGAGACGTTCCAATGCCATGCCATCTTGCCTACGCCTGTTTGCAGCGTGGCGCGACATAGACGATGATGAAGGTCCCTTCAATTCAGTCCGTTTGTGTGAATATGACCGGTGAACTGCTCTTCGAGGTGCGCGGCGACATCGGCTGGGTCACCTTTAACAGGCCCCAGGCGCGCAATGCCCTTACTTTCGCCATGTATGAGGGATTGGCCGAAATCTGCACCGGCGCCGTCCAGAGCGGGCTCAAGGCGCTGGTCGTCACCGGCGCCGGCGACAAGGCGTTCGCCGCCGGAACCGACATCGCTCAATTCAAGGCATTCGAAAGCGGCGAGGACGGCATCGCCTACGAGCGCAAGATGGACCACATCTTGGATGCCATCGAACGCTGCGCCGTGCCGACGGTCGCAGCCATTGCCGGCTTCTGCACCGGCGGCGGCGCTGCCATCGCCGCCGTGTGCGACCTCAGGATCGCCTCGGCCACTGCCCAGTTCGGCTTTCCCATTTCGCGTACGCTGGGCAACTGCTTGTCGATGTCCAACTACGCCCGTTTGGCCGCCCTGATTGGCCCGCAGCGCGTCAAGGAGATGATCTTTCTGGCCAAGCTGATGGACGCCCCGGCAGCGCTGGCGGCTGGCCTGGTGAGCGAGGTCCTCCCGGATACAGCGGCACTGCAGACGCGTGCCGAAGAGGTGGCGCGAACCGTCGCGGGCCACGCCCCCCTCACCTTGCAGGTGACCAAGGAGGCGCTCCGCCGCCTGCAGGCCCGGATTGCCGACGAGAGCATCGACGATCTGATCCGGTTGGCCTACGGTAGCGCCGATTTTCGCGAAGGCATGGCGGCGTTCCTGGAGAAAAGGGCGCCGAAATGGACAGGCGCCTAGGGCGGCCCAACGAGGAGGAAGTGATGTTAAAGTTCGGTTCAATGTTCGCAATTCTGGGACTGTGCGCTGCCGTCGCCGCCTGCCAGAATCCGCAACAGGTCATCGGTGGCAAGGAAGACATGATGTCCGCCGCCGGCTTCAAGTTCGTACCGGCGAACACGCCGGCGCGCCAGGCCTCGTTCAAGAACCTGCCGCCGCACAAATTCTCCCGCGAGATCAAGAACGGCCAGGTCTTCTACGTCTATCCGGACCCGACGGTCTGCGTCTGCCTGTTCGTCGGCAACCAGGCGGCCTATTCCAGGTACCAGGCGAACGTCTTCCAGAAGAACCTGGCGGACGAGCAGCAGATGACCGCCAACATCAACTCGATGAACGACTGGGACTGGGGCCCGTGGGGCGGCTACCCGTATCCGGGCTGGTACTACTAACTTTCACGCCTGCCAGAACCACTTCCCGGCCTCCGCGCGCTGTTGCACGCGCGTGAGGCCGAGATCTGCGAGTACGCGTCCATCCAGTAGTGCGAGATGCCGGCGTGCCCGGCTGCGCCGGTGCCAGACCGCACGCATCGCCAGGAGGGATTTCAGGAGACCGGCGACGCGTGGCTGCGCCGGCATGAGAACGATCAGTCGCAGGGCGTATTGCATGCCCAAACATTGCCCGGCCGGCGCCGTCCGGTGTTAGGGTTGCGACCGAACCGTCAGAAGGCCGCCTCGACCGCGCCCAACCCGACGAATTCGCCGCGAGCCTGCGCGCCCGGCGAGAAATAGAGAAGGCCGGTCCACGACCCCGTCGTGATCGCCTGGCCTTTGCGAATGCCGCCGCGTTCGCGCACCGCGTGATCGATCATCCAGGCGAGTGGCCGGACGGGGTCGATGGCGCCGAGGCCGCCCTTCTGGTCGACAATGGTCTTGCCGTCGACGACGAGGCGGACTTG
>CAMAYC010000121.1 GCA_945862125.1 Reyranella massiliensis 521 | reverse complement strand
AGGGCGAGAGACGCCTAGTGCGTCTCCGTCATGAGCTGCTTCTTGGCGTCGTCCATCAGCCGCTCGGCCTGCTTGCGGACGGTGTGCTCCTCGGTGGGCTTGCCCGCCGCGGCGAGGTCCTTGACCAGCTTGGCCATGACGTCGGAATCGCCCGGCTTGTCGAAATCGGCCAGGACCACTTCCTTGGCATAGGCCTCGGCGTCGGGGCCGCTCTTGCCCATCAGGCCGGCCGCCCACAGGCCCAAAAGCTTGTTCCGGCGGGCGTTGACCTTGAACTGGAGTTCCTGGTCCTTTTCGAACTTCTTTTCGAAGGATTTCTCGCGATCGTTGAACGTGGTCATGGCCGCTCCAGGTTGGGCTCGTAGCGCCGGTATATAGCGATGAGGGCGCGGTCTTTCCACCCCGTGTTGGCGGTGGCAAAGTCCCGCGCCCACGGAGGAAATCGAGAGATGTCGCTGGACAAATTGAAGGACTGGGTCGGCCGGACGCAGGCCACGGAGGATCTCGCAGCGCCCTTCCCCGTACGGGCATTGGCGGCCACCTTCGATGCCGACGATCCCGAGCCTCGAAGCGGCGATCCACTGCCGCCGCTCTGGCACTGGCTCTATTTCCTCGATGCCGCGCCGCAATCCAAGATCGGCGCGGACGGCCATGCCGAGCGCGGCGACTTCCTGCCGCCGGTGCCGCTGCCGCGGCGCATGTGGGCGGGCAGCCGCTTTTCCTTCGACGGCGAGCCGGTGCGTGTCGGTGACGCGATCGGCCGCACCTCGGAGATCAAGTCGGTCGAGCCCAAGAGCGGATCGACCGGGTCGATGGTCTTCGTCACGGTGAAGCACACGATCTCAGGCCCCCGGGGCGTATCCTTCGTCGAGGAACACGACATCGTCTATCGCGAGGCGGCCAAGCCCGGCGAACAGCCGAAGGCGCCCAGGCCGGCGCCGACCGACGCCACCTGGACCAGGACGATCGTGCCCGACCCGGTCCTGCTGTTCCGCTTCTCCGCCCTCACCTTCAATGGCCATCGCATCCACTACGACCATCCCTATGTCACCGGCACCGAGGGCTATCCCGGCCTGATCGTGCATGGCCCCCTGCTCGGCATGCTGCAAATCGAACTGGCGCGCCGCGCCAATGCCGATAAGATTCCCCGGAGTTTCGAGTTCCGCGCGCTCTCGCCGGTGTTCTCGGGCCCTGCCTTCTCGGTGCAGGCGCGCCGCGAGACCGACGGCTCGGTGACGACCTGGATCGCCGACCCCAAGGGCGGCCTGGCACAACAGGGAAAGGCGACGTTTCGATGACCAACCATTTCCACCATCGCGGATGTGGCTGTCTGCAGGCCCTCTCGCGCCGCGGCATGCTGGGTCTCGCTCTTGGCGCCGCCGTCGCCTCGACTGCCCTGCCGGCGCTGGCCGTCGACACCGGCTACGAGGCGATGCTGATGAAATGCATCGACCCGCGCTTCACGACCGACGCCTGGAAGTACATGACCAGCCGCGGCTGGCAGAACAAATACAGCCAATTCAACATCGCCGGCGGCCCGATCGCGGCGGTGGCGCCGGTCTTCCAGGAATGGCGCGCGACCTGGGAGGCAAACCTCGACATCTCCGTGCAGCTTCACAACGTGAAACGCCTGGTCGGCATGACGCATCGCGATTGCGGTGCTGCCGCCGTCGCCTACGGCGACCGCATCAAGACCGACAAGGCCTACGAGACAGAGATGCTGAGCCAGGCGTTGCGCGCCTTTCGCGAGCAGGCGAAGAAGCGCCAGCCCCAGCTCATCGTCGAGCTCGGCATCATGGACCTGAACGGCACCCTCGAGACCGTGACCTGACACAGAGCTGACGGAACCATCCTTCGTGCCCGATTCGACCCTCCCCAAGCCGCGACTGGCCGGCGCCGCGCTGGACCACCAGCTTGCGCTGCAGCGGTCCAGGCGGTCGGCGGATCCCCTGCTGTCGCTGGTCGTACCGGTCTTCGACGAGGACGAATCGATCGACCTGTTCATCGACACGGTCGTGCCGATCCTGGAGCGTGACAGGTTGCGCTTCGAGATCGTGTTCGTGAACGATGGTTCGCGCGACGATACGCTGGCCCGGCTGCTGGACCGCAGCGCTGGCGACCGGCGCATTCGTATCGTCAACCTCTCGCGCAATTTCGGCAAGGAAGCCGCCCTGACCGCCGGCCTCGACCATGCGCGCGGCGACGTGCTCATCCCGATCGACATCGACCTGCAGGACCCACCCGACCTGATCGCGGCGTTCATGGCGCGCTGGCGCGAGGGCTACGACATCGTCTACGGCGTGCGGAGTGCCCGCCTTGCCGACACCGCGGCCAAGCGTATGTCGGCCAACTGGTTCTATTGGGTGTTCAATGCCCTGTCGCCGGTGCGCATTCCGGCGAACGTCGGCGATTTCCGGCTGGTCGACCGTCGCGCCGTCGAGGTGCTGCGCCAGCTTCCCGAGCGCAATCGATTCATGAAAGGACTGTTCGCCTGGGTCGGGTTCAATTCGATCGGCGTGTCCTATGAACGACCGCAACGCGCCGCGGGCGCGACCAAGTTCAATTTCTGGCGGCTCTGGAACTTCGCGCTCGACGGCGTGGTGAGCTTCTCAACTGCGCCCCTGCGCGCCTGGTTTTATGTCGGCGTGGTGATCGCCACCGTTTCCATCCTCTATGCCTTCTTCATCATCACCCGCGTGCTGATCCTGGGCATCGACACGCCGGGTTATGCCTCGCTGCTGATCGCGGTGTTGCTGATGGGAGCGATCCAGCTGCTGTCGCTCGGCATCATCGGCGAGTACCTCGGGCGGCTCTTCCTCGAGGTCAAGGGACGGCCGATCTACGTCGTCGAGGGCGTCTACGAGGACGGGTCCGACGCACAGCGGGCTGACGGGCCGCCGAAGGGCTGACGACAGTCGATGGATCTCAAGGAAGAGGACATTCTCGGCGCCGACATCGGCCGGCACTGGTATTACCGCGCCAAGGCGGCGGCCCTGCGCCGCGCCGTCGCCACCCTGAAGCCCCGGCACCTGCTCGACGTCGGCGCCGGCTCGGGCTTCTTCTCCCGCCACCTGCTGGCCGAGACGCCGGCTGAAAGCGCGCTCTGCGTCGACATCGGCTATCCCGAGGATCGCGACGACAGCGTCGCCGGCAAGCCGGTGCACTATCGCCGCGATACCGGCCCTACTGACTGCGACCTCGTGCTGATGATGGACGTGCTGGAGCATGTCGACGACGACCGCGGCCTGGTCCGCCACTACGCGGCGAAGGTGCCGACGGGCGCGCATTTCCTGGTGACGGTACCGGCTTTCACGTTCCTGTGGAGCGGCCACGACGTCTTCCTGGAACACAAACGCCGCTACCGCCTGCCCGAGATCGAAGCGACGCTCGGCGACGCCGGCCTGGAAGTCGTGCGCGGCGCCTACTATTTCGGGTTGGTCTTTCCGCTGGCGGCGGCGGTCCGGCTCGCCGATCGCAACACCACGGAGCCGCGCAGCAGCATGAAGCGGCACGGCGCCATCACCAATGGCCTGCTGGGGGCGCTCTGCGCCGCCGAACTGCCGCTGTTCCCGTACAACCGCCTGGCCGGCCTCTCGGCCTTCGTGCTGGCGAGGAAGCCTTAGTCGGGCAGCTACGAGGCCGCGGCGGCCACGTCCTTGGAGCCGATGCGGCGGCGCTTGGCGTTGATCTCGCGCAGGACCACCAGCATTTCCTCGGCCACGATGTCGCCCGGGATGCCGTCGCCCTCGGCCTCGAGCTCCTTCATGTCGACCCACACCGCGTAGAGCGGCGCGGTGCGCGAGGTGATGATGCCGGCATGCAGCAGCGTCTTGATCAGCACGCGGAAGATGTTGGTGCTTTCCTTGAGCTGGTCGCGGCGGTCGTCGTCGGTGAAGGTCTCCTTCATCGCGTCGCGCACCCACTGCCAGTCGAGCCCGTACTTGGCGTAGATCCCCTGCTTCTGCTCGGCGTTGATCAGGTTGAACAGCAGCATCTGGAAAATCTGCGCCGACCAGTCCTCGACCTTCTTGTGCTCGTCCGGGCTCAGGTGCCGGATCGTCTTGGCCGCCCAGATGCGGCCGAAGCGGTGGTGGAAGGCCTCGTCGCTCATCACCAGCTGGACGAGGCGGCGCAGGACGGGATCGTTGGTCTTGGCGTTGAGGGTCGCGAACGAACCCATGGCAATGCCCTCGATCAGCATCTGCATGCCGACGATCTTCTTGTAGACCTCTTGGGTGCCGACGAGGTCGTTCAGCACGGTGGCGATGGTCGGGCCGACCGGCAGCGGGTCGCCCCAGCGCTTGGCGATGTAGCGGGTGAAGCCCGCGACGTGACGCGCCTCCTCGCGCGCCTGGTTGGCGGCATATTCCTGGGCGCCCGGGTCGAGCAGGATGTGACAGAGGCTGGCCGACAGAGACAGCGCGCCCTGCTCGCCGTGCAGCAGGTTGGAGACCGACCAGTGCATGACGTCGTTGGCGAGGCCGATCTTCTGGCGGTCGTCCAGCCGGTCGGCCACCGCACTCTTGAGCTCGACCACCATGTCCAGGGGCACAATCGGCGTCTTGGACATGTCGAACGGCAGGTCGTAGTCGATATAGTTCTTGTCGAACGGGTCCCAGAAATGGTCGTGGGTGGCCGAAATGATGCCGTCGAAGGCATTGGTCCGGCGGCCGTAGCGCGGCACTTCCAGCATTGCCGGGAAATCTTCCGGGGCGACGGTGTCGTAGGCCTTGTCGTAGGTGATTTGCTGGGCCATTTGAGGGCCTCCCATGAAGGGCACAATATGACGGATGCGTCACCTTTTTCAATGGATTTTTCCCCAGTACCGGCGCATGGGACTTCCGCCATATTCCGGCCGCCAACCATGCCGCCGATCGGCGGGCGATCCGTATCGTCCGTGCAGGAGTAAAGAATGTCCCGCCGCCGCCGAATCTACGAGGGCAAGGCCAAGACCTTGTTCGAGGGGCCCGAGCCCGGGACGATCGTCCAGTACTTCAAGGACGACGCCACCGCCTTCAACAACCAGAAGAAGGGCACGATCACCGGCAAGGGGGTGATCAACAACCGCATCTCCGAGTTCCTGATGACCAAGCTTGGCGAGATCGGCGTGCCGACCCACTTCATCCGCCGCCTCAACATGCGCGAGCAGCTGATCCGCCAAGTCGAGATCATCCCGCTCGAGATCGTGGTGCGCAACGTCGCGGCCGGCTCCTTCGCCAAGCGCTTCGGCGTCGAGGAAGGCACCCAGCTGCCGCGCTCGATCATGGAGTTCTTCCACAAGAACGACAAACTCGGCGATCCCATGGTCACCGAGGAGCACATCACGGCATTCGGCTGGGCGACGCCGCAGGACCTCGACGACATCGTCGCGCTGACCCTGCGCGTGAACGACTTCCTGTTCGGCCTGTTCCTCGGTTGCGGCATCAAGCTGATCGACTTCAAGGTCGAGTTCGGCCGCCTCTATGAGGACGACATGGTCCGCATCGTGCTTGCCGACGAGATCAGCCCCGACTCGTGCCGTCTGTGGGATCTGCGCACCAACGAGAAGATGGACAAGGACCGCTTCCGCCGCGATCTCGGCAAGGTCGAGGAGGCCTACCAGGAGGTCGCGCGGCGGCTCGGCATTCTCATCGACCAGGGTCCGGGCGACGTGCGCGGCCCCACTACCTTGCAGTAAGAGGCGACATTGAAAGCCAGAGTTCACGTGACCCTCAAGAACGGCGTGCTCGACCCCCAGGGCAAGGCCATCGGACATTCGCTCAATCGACTGGGCTTCCCCGAAGTGGGCGACGTGCGGCAGGGCAAGTTCATCGAGCTGGAACTGGCCGAGACCGACAAGGAAAAGGCCAAGGCGCGGCTCGAGGACATGTGCAAGAAGCTGCTGGCCAACACGGTGATCGAAAACTACTCGATCGAACTGGTGGGCTGATGAAGGCCGCGGTTCTCGTCTTCCCGGGCTCCAATCGCGAAGGCGACGTCGCCCAGGCGATCGAACTGGTTACCGGCCGCCGCCCCAACATGATCTGGCACGGCGACGGCGATTTCGAGAAGACCGACCTGATCGTGGTGCCGGGCGGCTTCTCCTACGGGGACTACCTGCGCTGCGGCGCGATGGCCGCGCAGTCGCCGGTGATGGCCGAGGTCAAGCGCCGCGCGGCGCAGGGCGTGCCGGTCCTGGGCATCTGCAACGGCTTCCAGATCGTGACCGAGGCGGGCCTGCTGCCGGGCACGCTGATGCGCAACTCCCATCTCAAGTTCGTCTGTTCGGACGTGCACCTCAAGGTCGAGACCAGCCAGAGCCTGTTCACCAACCGCTACCAGGCGGGCCAGGTCATCAAGGTCCCGGTGGCGCATGCCGAGGGCAATTACTTCGCCGATGCCGAGACGCTGAAGCGGCTTGAAGATCGCGGCCAGATCGCCTTCCGCTATTGCGCACCCGACGGCACGGTCGATGGCACTGGAAATCCCAACGGCTCGATCAACAACATCGCCGGCATCTTCAACGAGACCAAGACAGTGATGGGCCTGATGCCGCATCCGGAGAACGCCACCGAGCCGATGTTCGGCGGCACCGACGGCAAGGCGCTGTTCGAGGGCCTGGTCGAGTCGCTTTCATGAGCAAGCCCGCGATGAGTGCCCCGCCCGTCAAGCTGCCGAACGAACCCGCCATCACGCCGCAGATCGTGGCCGAGCACGGGCTCGCGCCGGACGAATACCAGCGCGTGCTCAGCATCATGGGCCGCACGCCCACGATGGTGGAGCTCGGCATCTTCTCGGCGATGTGGAGCGAGCACTGCTCCTACAAATCCTCGAAAGTGTGGCTGAAGAAGCTGCCGACCAGCGCGCCATGGGTGATCCAGGGCCCGGGCGAGAATGCCGGCGTCATCGACATCGGCGACGGCCAGGCCGCCATCTTCAAGATGGAGAGCCACAACCACCCCTCCTACATCGAGCCCTACCAGGGCGCGGCGACCGGCGTGGGCGGCATCCTGCGCGACGTCTTCACCATGGGCGCGCGGCCGGTGGCCAACCTCAATGCGTTGCGCTTCGGCGATCCTTCGCATCCCAAGACACGTCATCTCGTGTCCGGCGTGGTGGCCGGCATCGGCGGCTACGGCAACTGCATGGGCATTCCCACCGTCGGCGGCGAGACCAACTTCCATGCCGCCTACAACGGCAACATTCTGGTCAACGCCATGACCGTCGGCATCGCGCCGACCAACAAGATTTTCTACGCAGCGGCCGCCGGCCTCGGCAATCCGATGGTCTATGTCGGCTCCAAGACCGGTCGCGACGGCATCCACGGCGCCACCATGTCGTCGACCGAGTTCAACGAGGACAGCGAGAGCAAGCGTCCGACCGTCCAGGTCGGCGATCCGTTCGTCGAGAAACTGCTGCTGGAAGCCTGCCTGGAACTGATGGCGACCGACGCCATCATCGCCATCCAGGACATGGGCGCGGCCGGCCTCACCTCGTCGTCGTTCGAGATGGCTGCCAAGGGCGGCCTCGGCCTCGAGATGGCTCTCGACAAGGTGCCGATGCGCGAAGACGGCATGAACCCCTACGAGCTCATGCTGTCGGAGAGCCAGGAGCGCATGCTGATGGTGCTGAAGCCCGGCCGCGAGGACCAGGCGCGCAAGATCTTCGAGAAATGGGAGCTCGACTTCGCGGTCATCGGCCATCTCACCGACACCAAGCGCATGGTGCTGTCGTGGCACGGCGATATCGTCGCCGACATCCCGATCCCGCCGCTGGTCACCGAAGCGCCAATGTACGAGCGGCCGTGGACGCTGACGCCGCTGCCGGCCACTCTCGACGCGGCGAAGGTGCCGGCACCCAAGGACTACAAGGCTTCGCTGCTCGCGCTGATGGGCTCGCCCGACCTCGCGAGCAAAGCGTGGATCTGGCACCAGTACGACCATCTCATCATGGGCAACACCGCGATCCGTCCGCAGGACGGCGATGCGGCGCTGGTGCGCGTGCCGGGCGGACACAAAGGTCTGGCCATGACGTCCGACTGCACGCCGCGCTACGTGCAGGCCCATCCCGAGACCGGCGGCCGCCAGGCCGTGGCCGAGGCGTGGCGCAACATCACGGCGACCGGCGCACGGCCGCTGGCCGTCACCGACAACATGAACTTCGGCAATCCGCAGAAGCCCGAGATCATGGGCCAGTTCGCCGGCGCCATCATGGGCATGGCCGAGGCCTGCACCGTGCTCGACTTCCCCGTCGTGTCGGGCAACGTCTCGCTCTACAACGAGACCGAGGGCCGGCCGATCCTGCCGACACCGACCATCGGCGCGGTGGGCGTGATCGACGACATCTCCAAGGCCGTCGGCTCGCGCCTGACCAAGGCCGGCCTCGCCCTCGTGCTCCTCGGCGAAACCAAGGGCTGGCTCGGCCAGTCGCTTTACCTGCGTGAGCTCCACGGCCGCGAAGAAGGTGCGCCGCCGCCGGTCGATCTCGCTGTGGAACGCCGCAACGGCGACTTCGTGCGCGGCCAGATTTTGGGCAGCCGCATCGCCGCCTGCCACGACCTGTCCGACGGTGGCCTCCTGGTCGGCGTGGCCGAGATGTGCCTGGCCGGCGGCACGGGCGTCACGATCAAGCTGCCGGCCGGTACGGCCGCCCCGCACGCCTTCCTCTATGGCGAGGACCAGGGCCGCTACCTGGCCGCCACCGACGATGGCGACGCCCTTGTGGCCGCGGCCAAAGCCGCCGGCATTCCGGCGGTGCTGCTGGGCTATGCCGGCGGACAGGCACTCGTCGTCGAGGGCCTCGTCAATCTGCCACTGGCGGAGTTGCGCGCCGTTCACGAGGCGTGGCTGCCCACCTATATGAACAGCGCCGCCTAAAGAGGAGAGCGCCATGCCGATGCAAGCCGACGACATCATCCGCCTGATCAAGGACGGCATCCCCGGCGCCGAGGTCGAGATCCAGGACCTGGCCGGCGACGGAGACCACTACGCGGCTACGGTTATTTCGGCGGCCTTCACTGGCAAGTCCAAGATCCAGCAGCATCAGATGGTCTATGGCGCGCTGGGCGGTCGGATGGGCGGGGTTTTGCACGCCTTGAAACTGACCACCATGGCGCAAAGGCCCTGATCGCCCTATATTGAGGGCATATCCGCGCCCCAGGGCGCTTCCTTGGATCCCTCCCCATTGGATCCGCCAGGAGATCGACATGAGCGAACCCGAAGTGTTCGAACGCATCCGCGACGAGATCGGCAAGAACGACGTGCTGCTGTTCATGAAGGGCACCCCGGTGTTCCCGCAGTGCGGCTTCTCGGCCGCCACCGTCGACGCGCTGAGCCAGCTCGGCGTCAAATTCCACGGCATCAACATCCTGGTCGATCAGGAGCTGCGCGAAGGCATCAAGCAGTTCAGCCAGTGGCCGACGATCCCCCAGCTCTACGTCAAGGGTGAGTTCGTCGGCGGCTGCGACATCGTCCGCGAGATGTTCGAGACCGGCGAACTGGAGCAGCTCTTCAAGGAAAAGGGCGTCTCGCTGGCCAACGCGGCCTAGCGCGTTCCGAAGGAACGCGCCTACGCAAACGCGTAGGACGCCATCGACAGATTCCCGAGCGTAAAACTGCGGTGCAGCGCCCGTCCGCGGGCGCCTTCGCCCGCGGCGCCATACGCCACATGCAGCGGCAGGAAGTGCTCATCCGTGGGATGGGCCTCGACGGCGCCGGGCGCTTGGGCGCGATAATCGGCCAGCGCCGCCTCGTCGCCCTTCTCCACGGCCTCCGCCAGCCAGTCGTCGAATTCCTGCGCCCACGGCTCCGGCTCGAAGTCGCCGCCGCCGCGTACAAGCGCCCGCAGGTTGTGCGTGGCGCTGCCACTGCCCATCACCAGTATGTCCTCGTCCCGCAGCGCGGCGAGCTTGCGCCCCAGCGCGATGTGATGCGTGGGGCTCTGCTCCGGCTGTATCGAAAGCTGGAAGATCGGGATATCGGCCTCAGGCCAACCCAGCATCGCCGGCACCCAGGCGCCGTGGTCGAGCCCACGATGGGCGTCGTGCGCCGCCCCGGTGAGCTTGGCCACCCGCTCGGCGAGCTCAGGCGCGCCCGGCGCGGCATAGCGCAGGCGATAGAGCGCGTCGGGAAAGCCGTAGAAATCGTGGATGGTCTCCGGCTGCCGCGCCAGCGACACGGCCGGCACGTCGGTGTCCCAGTGGGCCGACACCGCCACGATCGCGCGGGGCCGCGGCAGCTGCTTGCCGAGCGAGGCCAGGAAGGCCCGCGCCGGCGAATCGCCCAGGATCAGCGTCGGCGCGCCATGTGACACGAAGACAGTCGGCATCGACATCGCTTTATTCCTCACGCGGCTCGTGGCAGCCTGTGTGCAATTGGGTCATCGGACAGGGAAAGGACGATACTATGCGTATGTTGCGGAGATGGGGCCAGATTGCGGCCTGCCTGTGGGTGATCCTGGCGGCGCCGGCCGCGATGGCGCAGACGACGCTCCGGATGGTGGCCCATTCCGACCTCAAGGTGCTGGACCCGATCTGGACCACCGCCTTCATCACCCGCAACCACGGCTACCTGGTCTACGACACGCTGTTCGCCAAGGACGCCCAGCTCCGCATCCAGCCGCAGATGGTCGACAAGTGGACCGTCTCGCCCGACAAGCTCACCTGGACCTTCACGCTGCGCGACGGCCTGGAATGGCACGACGGCAAGCCGGTGACGGCCGAGGACTGCGTCGCCTCGATCAAGCGCTGGGGCGCCCGTGACGCGCTCGGTCAGCAGCTGATGGCGGTGACCGCCGACGTCAAGCCGGTCGACGCCAAGACCTTTACCATCGTTCTCAAGGAGCCGTTCGGCCTGCTGCTCGACGCGCTCGGCAAGCCCAGCTCGACCGTGCCCTTCATGATGCCCAAGCGAGTCGCCGAGACCGATCCGTTCAAGCAGATCGACGACTACACCGGCTCCGGCCCCTTCATCTTCAAGAAGGAAGAATGGAAGCCCGGCGAGAAGATCGTCTACGCCAAAAACACCAAGTACAAGCCGCGCCCCGAGCCGCCCTCGATGCTGGCCGGCGGCAAGGTCGCAAAGGTCGACCGCATCGAATGGCTGGCCATTCCCGACCCGATGACGGCGGTCAACGCCCTGGTCCAGGGCGAGATCGACATGATCGAGGTGCCGATCCCCGACCACTTCCCGCTGCTCAAGGCCGACAAGAACATCGCCCTGTTCGGCTGGAACCAGCTCGGCAGCCAGATCATCATGCGGCTGAACCACCTCCATCCGCCGTTCAACAATGTGAAGGCACGGCAGGCCGCGATGCTGGCCATCGCCCAGGAGGATTTCCTGCGCGCCCAGGTGGGCGATGCGGAAATCTACAAGGTCTGCAACGCGCCGCTGGTCTGCGGCTCGCCGTTCGAGAAGAGCTACGGCGATCTCCTGATCAAGCCCAACCTCGAGAAGGCGCGCCAGCTCCTGAAGGAGAGCGGCTACGACGGCACTCCGATCGTCATGCTGCACCAGACCGACCTGCAATCGTCCAACCAGCTGCCGCCGGTCGGCAAGCAGGCGCTGGAGCGGGCCGGTTTCAAGGTCGACCTGCAGGCGATGGACTGGCAGACCGTGGTCGCCCGCCGCGCCCGCAAGGAAGCGCCGGACAAGGGCGGCTGGAACGTCTTCTACACCACCACCGTGACGGTCGATGCCGACAACCCGGCCGGCAACTCCTTCACCAGCGGCGGCTGCGACAAGGCGTGGTTCGGCTGGCCGTGCGACCCCGAGATGGAGAAGCTGCGCCAGTCCTTCGCCAAGGAGACCGATCGCGACCGCCAGAAGGCAATAGCGCTCGCCGTCTCCGACCGCGTCATGGAGCAGGCGGTCTACATCGTGCTCGGCCAGTACAAGGCATTCGGCGCCTACCGCAAGGACCGCATCGAAGGCTGGATCCCGGCGCCCGTGCCGATTCTCTGGAACATCAGCAAGAAGTGACGGCGAAGCCGTCATCGACGGCGGGGTCGACCCCGCCGGGAACGAAGTGAGGGAACTTTGCCGTAAGGGCAAAGCTCCCTCGCCTTCGACTCGGGATGACATGCGGCGCTAGGCTGCCTTGGCCAGCGGCTCTTCCTTCCAGCGGCTGGCCGCCTCGGCGACGCGTTGGCCGAGCGCCTCGAAGGTTCTGAAGTCCGAGGCGGCGATGCCCTCGATGCCCTGGTCGGCATGCGCCTGGGCCATGGCACCGACCGAGGCGCCGAGGCGATTGATGTCCTCGCTGGAGCCCTTGGAGTGGTTGTTGCCCGGCGGCAGGCCGAGGCCGACCCAGATCATGCCGTGCTGCACCGCCAAGGTCAGGAGCTGGTAGAGCGTGTTGTGCTTGTCGCCGTTCCACGAGGCCGAGACGGTGAAGCCCGACGCGATCTTGTTGCGCCACGTACCGTCCATCCAGCGCTTGGACGTCCAGTCCTTGAATTTGGCGAACTCGGCGGAGACGCCGCCCATGTAGGTCGGGCTGCCGAAGACGATGGCGTCGGCGGCGTCCAGTTCGGCCGCGCGGTCCTCTGCTTCGGCAACCGGAATGAGGCTCGCCTTGGTGCCCGGGACCGCTTGGGCGCCCTTGGCGACGGCTTCGGCGAGGGCATGGGTGTGGCCGAAGCCGGAATGATAGACGATGGCGACCGTAGTCATTGAACTCTCCAATAAATAGTAGATTACTCAAAGTGACTGGAAATATTTAGGGAGAGGACTATATATTTGCCAGTAGGTACCAATTCGTAACCATGAGATTTTTCCGATGACCGACACCGAACCCCGCAAGGAGAGCGTCTCCTGCCCCATGGACTTCATCCTGCGCATGCTGATGGGGCCGTGGACGACGTACATCCTCTACAACCTGAAGACCCACGGGCCGCAGCGCTTCGGCGAGTTGAAGCGGCGTGTGGCGGGCATCTCCGCGAAGATGCTGACGGAGCGGCTGCGCACGCTGGAAGGCGCGGGCCTGCTGCGGCGCGACTACGAAGCCACGATCCCGCCCAAGGTCACCTACTCGCTCACCAAGCGCGGCCACGAACTCGACGGCGTGCTGGGCAGCCTGGCCGAGGTCGGCGCGCGCTGGGAGGCCGAGGATGCGGCCGCGCGGTCGCAACGCGCGGCAGAGTCGAAGTCAGCGGAGCTGCGGGCGGCGGAGTGACGGCCCCGGCCGTCATCCCGAGCATTTGCGAGGGCTCTAAAAGATCCCTCACTACGTTCCCGGCAGGGTCGACCCCGCCGTAGATGACAGCTTCGCTGTCACTTCTTCGTCACGCCCCAGAAGACGGTGATCGGCGGCGGCACGGCCATGGTGCCGATGTTCGTCCGCACCGCGCCGGCGGCGAACCATTCGCCGAGGGGCACATGCGTCACGATCCTCATGGCGTGGATCTGGACCTCGTCGGCGACGGCCTTCTTCTCGGCCGGCGTGCCGGCCTGCACGAACTTGTCGCGCAGCTTCTCCAGTTCGGCATCGCACGGCCAACCTGACCGCGCCTTCTCGCAGGTCGCCGTGAGATAAGGCGTCATCAGCGGGTCGAGGATGTCGACCTGCGACCAGTTGGTGCCGAAGGCGCCCCAGCCGCCTTCCGACGGCAGGCCGCGCTTGGTGCTGAGCCGGGTGGCCATGCTCTGCCAGTCCATCGGCTGGATCTCGACCTTGAAGCCCGCCTTCTCGAGCTGCGCCTTGGCGACGGGCGCGAGCTGTTTCAGGGCGCCGAGGTCGGTCGGCTGCGGCATGACCACGACCGTGCCGTCATAGCCCGCCTCCTGCAGGAGCTGGCGCGCCCTGGCGGCATTGCCCTCGATCAGCCCGTCCATGCCCGCGGTAGAGGCGAGCGGCGTGCCGCAGGTGAACAGCGCCTTGCACAGGCGATAGAAGCGCTTGTCGCCGACGCTGGCTTGCAGGAATTCCTCCTGGGCGAGCGCATAGGCAGCGGCCTGGCGGACCTTCACGTTGTTGAAGGGCGGCGTCAGCCAGTTCATGCGGAAGGCGTATTGATTGGCCGCACTGTTCACGATCACGCGGACCGACTTGTCCCTTTCGAGCACCGGCAGATGGTCGTGGCTGACGTTCTCGATCATGTCGATCTCGCCCGCCAGCAGGGCATTGAGCTGGGTCTCGGCGTCAGGAATCCACAGCCATTCGACCCGGTCGACACCCACCACCTTGCCGCCGGCCAGGCCCGACATCGGCTCGGCGCGCGGCTTGTAACGGGGGTTCTTGACGTAGACGAGCTTCTCGCCGGGCTTCCACTCGTCCTTGCGGAAGATGAAGGGGCCCGAGCCAGTGTAGTCGTCGATCTGCTTGGAGGACTCCGCCTCCGCCACGCGCTTGGGCATCATGAAGGGCACGGCGACCGAAGGCTTTCCGATCGACTCGATCACCTGGCCGAATTTCTCCTTGAGCACGATCTGGAATGTCCGGGGATCGACGATCCTGTATTCCCCGAGCGCGGCGGCAAGCTTCTGGCCCATTGAGTCGCGCGTCGACCAGCGCTTCAGCGAGGCGACGCAATCCTCCGCCGTCACCGGCGTGCCGTCATGCCATTCCAGCCCGTCGCGCAGCTTGAAGGTCCAGACGAGGCCGTCGGCGCTCGTGGTCCAGCTCTCGACCATCTGCGGCTGCACCTGGAACTTGCCGTCCATGGCGAACAGCGTGTCGTAGAGCATGTAGCCGTGGTTGCGGGTGATATAGGCACCGCTCCAGATCGGATCGAGCGCCTTCAGATCGGAATGCATGACGACTTTGAGAGTCTGCGCCGAGGCGGGCGAAGAAACGGCAGTCGCCAACGCGACGGCCAATACGATCAGGAATCGACGCATGAACGACCTCCGGAGCGTGGACGTCAGGCGAGCTTATAAACCCGGCGCGCGGTACCGGAAAAAAGCGCCGTCTTCTCGACCGCCGACGCGCCTGAGGATAGCCGCTTGAAAGCGTTCCACAGCACGCCATAACCGGACGTGATCTTGTCGACCGGGAAGTTGCTCTCGAACATGCAGCGGTCTGCACCAAACAGGTCGATGCAGGTCTCGACCCAGGGCTTGAAGGCAGCGGCCAGCGCCTGTGAGCCGGGCGGCGTTGGCTGCTTGTAGAAATCGAACCAGCCCATGGCCATGCCGAGGCCGCCGACCTTCACCACGATGTTCTGGCGCTTTGCCAGCTCGGCCATCGATTTCTT
>CAMAYC010000120.1 GCA_945862125.1 Reyranella massiliensis 521 | reverse complement strand
TGATCGTCTTCGGCCTGCAGTTCGGCCTCAAGGAACTGCCGTGCCCGCTCTGCAATCTCCAGCGCGTCGCCTTTGTCCTCTGTGGCTTCGGTTTCCTGCTCAACCTGCGCTTCGGCGCGCAGCCGCTGCACTATGCGCTCATCCTGCTGGCCGCGCTGTTCGGCCTGACGGTTTCCGGCCGCCAAGTGCTGCTGCACATCATGCCCGGCGCGGGTGCCTACGGATCGCCGGTGCTCGGGCTGCATCTCTACACCTGGGCGCTGGTGCTGTTCCTTGCCGTGATCGCCGCCGTTTCCGTGCTGATGATGCTCACCGGCCGGCCCGAGCATCACAACACCGATCACCAGGCCACGCTGCGCTTCCGTGGCGTCTACCGCCTGGCCGCTTACCTGCTCATCGCCGCGACCCTGGCCAACGCCATCAACAGCTTCGTGTTGTGCGGGCCGTTCGAATGCTCAGACAATCCGACGGACTACTGGATTTCCAGATATCTGCCGACCTGATCTGTTCCGAGGAACTCACCATGACTGCTTACGCCTCCGTCCTCTCGCGTCGAAGTCTGCTTGCGGCAGCAGCGGTTGTCTCCGTCGTCGGCACCGCGCGGGCACAGGGTTCGGACGATCCCGCCCGACTCGTCGCGATCATGGACAGCTACGCCGCCGCCCTGCGCGCCAACAACGTCGAGGCGCTGGTCGCGCTCTATGCTTCCAACGGCGCGTTCATGAGAGACAACATGCCGGCGGTCGTCGGCCGGGAGGCGTTGCGGGTGGCCTATCGGGAAGTTTTCGCCACCCTGAAAGCCGATCTCAGCTTCACGATCCAGGAGACCGAGGTCTCGGGCGACATGGCCTGGCTGCGCGCCACCTCGTCGGGTCGCATCAGGATTCTCTCGACTGGCATGGAAAGTGCGGAGGCCTTCAACTTGGTGGTCGTCTTCCGGCGCGAGGCCGGCGCCTGGAAGATCCGCAACTACATCTACGCGTCCAGCGGGCCAGGGACGGGACCGGCGAAATAAATGACCGACGAACGCTACACCGTGGTCCTGGGCGACCGCCGCTACGCCATCCACCGCAAATGGGCGCGGCTGCCGGCGGGCGAAAGCTTCGGCTTCCTGTCCGACCTGATGGTGGATCGCGAGGGCCGCGTGCATGTCGCGCAGCGCGGCACCGGCCAGCCGGTTCTGGTGTTTGATCGCGATGGAAGGCAGATCGGGGCGTGGGGCCAGGGCCAACTCGCCGAACCGCACTATCTCAATGCCGCCCCCGACGGCACGATCCTGGTGGCCGACCGCGACGCCCACCAGGTGTTGCGCTTCGATCTCTCCGGCAAGCTCCTCCAGTCCCTGGGCAAGCGCCACTGGCCCTCGCTGGATGCGCCGTTCAACCATCCGACGGCGGCGGCGCAGGCGCCCGATGGCGAGATCTATGTTGCCGACGGCTACGGCAATTCCAGCGTTCATCGCTTTGCCGCCGACGGCACGCTGATCGCGACCTGGGGCGGCCCCGGCTCCGGCGACGGCGCCTTCACCACGCCGCACGCCGTATGGGTCGACCGCTTCGGCAAGGTGCTGGTGGGCGACCGCGAGAACAACCGCATCCAGGTGTTCGACCGTGGCGGCGCCTTTCTCGCCGCCTGGGGCGATTTCTATCATCCCATGCAGATCTGGGTGGACGACCGGGACTTCGTGTTCGTGACCGACCAGATCCCGCGCATCAGCCTGCTCTCGCCCGACGGCAAGCTGCTGGGCCGCTGCCGTGGCGCGATCAACGGGGCGCACGGTCTTTCCGGCGATGCCGAGGGCAATCTCTACCTCTCCGAGCTGCCGCCGCAGGAGATCACCAAGCTTGAACGATTGAACTGAGCGTAGGGGTGTTGAAGATGGACAAGCAGACGACTGAATTCCTGGCGCGACGTGCCGGCCTCGACAAGGCGCTGGCCGAGCATCCCGAGGATGTCGCCGCCGCCGCCACGCAGGCGGCCGATGTCGCCCGCAAGATCAAGGTGCCGGCCGATCCGCGGGCCGAGCCGTGGCCGCCCATGCGCGCCGGCGCCGGTCTGTGAGATCCTGACATGACCGACCTGCACTGGATGACGGCCGCCGCCGCGGCCAAGGCGATCGCCGCCAAGGAACTTTCGCCGGTCGAGCTGACGGCGGCGCTTCTGGCCCGCATCGAACGGCTCGACCCCAGGCTCAATGCCTTCATCCGCCTCGACGGCGAGGCGGCCATGGCCGCCGCGCGCGCGGCCGAGGCCGAGATCGCCGCGGGCCACAGCCGCGGCCCGCTGCATGGCGTCCCGGTCGGCATAAAAGACATCATCGACGTCGCGGGCCTGCCCACGACTTGCCATTCGAAGATCCTGGCCGACAGCCTCGCGACCTCGGACGCGGTCTGCGTCGCGAAGCTGCGCGGCGCCGGCGCCATCGTGCTGGGCAAGCTCTCGACCCACGAGTTCGCCATCGGCGGCCCGAGCCACGACCTGCCCTGGCCGCCGGCACGCAATCCCTGGAATACCGATCATCATCCCGGCGGCTCGTCGTCGGGCTCGGGCTCCGGCGTCGCGGCCGGCCTGTTCCCGATGGCGCTGGGCACCGACACCGGCGGCAGCGTGCGCAACCCGGCGAGCTGCTGCGGTATCGTCGGCCTGAAGCCGACCTATGGTCTGGTCTCGCGCCGCGGCGTCTTCCCGCTGTCCTTCACCCTCGATCACGTCGGACCGATGACGCGCACCGTGGCCGACAATGCGCTGATGCTGGAAGTCCTGGCCGGCCACGATCCGCACGACCCCGGCAGCGCTGCTTCCGTGCCGGGCCATTGTTCGGCCGGCATCGATCGCGACGTGAAGGGCCTGCGCGTCGGCTTCATCGAGCACTTCCACGAGATCGACACGCCGGCCGATCCCGAAGTGACGGCGGCGCTGACCCACGTCGCACGCACGCTCCAGCTCGAAGGGGCGGAAGTCCGCGATGTCCATCTGCCGACCCTGGCGGAGTTCGGTGCGGTCAATCGCGTGATCCTGCAAAGCGAGGCCTGGGCGATCCACGCGCCCTGGCTGCGCGAGCGTCCCGGCGACTACGGCCAGCTCGCCCGTCGCCGGCTGATGGCCGGCGCGTTCTTCTCCGCCGGAGATTATGTTCAGGCGCAGCGCCGCCGGCTGGAAATGATTGCCGCCGTCGAGGAAGCCTTGCGCGACGTCGACGTGCTGCTGTGCGCCAGCTCGATGGACCCGGCCTGCCGCATCGACGTCCCGGCCGACCTAGAACGCACCTACCCGCGCCAGGCACGCACGCCGTTCAACGTCACCGGCCATCCGGCGCTCGCCATGATGGCTGGCGTCTCGGTCGGCGGCCTGCCGCTCTCGGTCCAGTTCGTCGGCCGCTATTTCGACGAGGCGACGCTGTTCCAGGTGGCGCGCGGATGGGAGCGGGCGTCGGGCAGCGACAAGAAGCACCCGGCGATCGTGTAGCTCAGAGGTAATCCGTCGAATTAGCTCTTCTCGCCCGAGCCGGCTTGCGGGGCGCCCTGCGAGGGGCAAGATAGTAGCCATGAGCAAGAAACAACTCCGCCTCGGCGCCTTCATGCGCCCGGTCAGCATCCACACCGCCGCTTGGCGCTATCCCGGCGGCACGCCCGATGCCAACTTCAATCTCAAGGCGCTGGTGCAGTACGCCCAGACCCTGGAGCGCGGCAGGTTCGACGCCTTCTTCATGGCCGATCACCTGGCCGTGCTGAACATGCCGATGGCGGCGCTGAAGCGCAGCGCCACGGTGACGTCGTTCGATCCGCTGACCCTGCTGCCGGCACTCGCCATGGTGACCAAGCATCTCGGCCTGATCGCTACCGCGTCCACCACCTTCGAACCGGCCTATACGATTGCGCGGCGCTTCGCCTCGCTCGACCACATCAGCGACGGCCGGGCCGGCTGGAACCTGGTGACGACGTCCAACCCCGACGCCGCGCTCAACTTCGGCATGGACGATCAGATGCCGCACGCCGAGCGCTACGCCCGCGCCCGCGAGTATTTCGATGTCGTGACCGGCCTCTGGGATTCGTGGGCCGACGATGCCTTCATTCGCGATGTCGACAGCGGCATCTACTTCGATCCCGACCGGCTCCATGTGCTCGATCACAAGGGCAAGTACCTGAAAGTCCGTGGGCCGCTCAATATCGGCCGCCCGATCCAGGGCTGGCCGGTCGTGGTGCAGGCCGGCGCCTCCGATGCTGGCCGCCAGCTTGCCGCCCAAACCGCCGAAGTGGTGTTCGCCGCCGGCGGCCCGATCGAGGCGGGCCGCGCTTTCTATGCCGACGTGAAGGGACGGGCGGCCAAGGTCGGCCGCAACCCCGACCACATAAAGATCCTGCCCGGCGCCTTCACCATCATCGGCGAGTCGCTAGACGAGGCGCAGGAGAAGCGGGCGCGGCTGGACAGCTTGGTGAACTACGACAGCGGCATCGCCGCCGTCTCGATCGCGCTCGGCACCGATGCCCGTGCCTACGATCCCGACAAGCCGCTGCCTCAGGACATTCCGGAGACCGACGCCAGCAAGAGCGGCCGCGAGCGCGTCATCACGCTCGCCAGGCGCGAGAACCTGACGGTGCGCCAGCTCGCGGGCCGTCTCGGCGGCTATGGCGGGCTCGCCATGATGGGCACGCCCAGGATGATCGCCGATCAGATGGAGGAGTGGCTGGTGACGGAAGCCAGCGACGGCTTCAACGTCATGTTCCCGTACCTGCCGGGCGGTCTTGACGATTTCGTCGACAAGGTCGTGCCCGAGCTGCAGCGCCGCGGTCTTTTCCGCCGCGAATATGAAGGCAAGACGTTGCGCGAGAATCTCGGCCTGCCGCGGCCGGAAAATCAGTTCTTCCGGGCCGCCAGTCGCAAGGCAGCAGAATAGTTACTTCGGAGCGGCGGGCGCCGCGGGAGCGGCGGCCGGCGGCGTGGCCGGAGCTTTCGGCGCCTCGATGGTGATGCTGGTTTTGTTGTCGGGCGTGGCGGCGACGCCGGCGGGGCGGTTGCCGGGTAGGCCGAACACGAAGTAGGCGCCGACAAGCGCGGCGACCACGAGGCCGCCGACGATGAAGTAGAGGCCGCCGCCGGGCGAGCCGGACGGCGTGACGTTGACGGTGGGCCGATCGGACATGGGGAATCCCTTTCCCGCTGTTGGGCGGGCCTTCTGTGAAGCTGACGTCGGTCAACGCGCCATGTTGCGAGGTGTTCCCTCGCCATAGTAAGCCCGGTGCATGAGCTTCCAGATCAATGTCGCCAGCGCCGACGACGTCGCCCGCATGGCCGAATGGGCCGCCGACGAAGGCTGGAACCCCGGCAACACCGATGCGCTGGCCTTCCACGCCGCCGATCCCGGCGCCTTCCTGATCGGCCGTCTCGACGACAAGCCGGTCGCCTGCATCTCGGTGGTGCGCTACGGCGCGGCCCTGGGCTTTCTCGGCTTCTACATCGCCCGGCCGGAAGCGCGCGGGAAAGGCTACGGCATCCAGATATGGAAGGCCGGGATGGCGCGACTCGCCGGTCGCAATGTCGGCCTCGATGGTGTGGTGGCGCAGCAGGACAATTATAAAAAGTCCGGCTTCCGCTTGGCCTGGAACAATATCCGCCACGAGGGACCGCCGCCCGTTGCCGCGCCGCCGGCCGGCATCGCCCTGGTCGATGCCCGCAGCGTGCCGTTCGACCGGTTGGCCGCCTACGACCGCCGCTTCTTCCCGGAGGCCCGCGATTCCTTCCTTGCGCCGTGGATCGGCCTGCCGGAACGGGCCGGGCTGGTTGCGATGAAGGATGGCGTGCTCGAGGGTTTCGCGGTGACTCGCCCCTGCCGCGCCGCCTCGCGCATCGGGCCACTCTACGCTGCCTCGCCGGAGATCGCCGGTGCTTTGGTGAGCGCGCTGGCGGCGAAGACCGGTGCCACCGCCGTGGCGATCGACGTGCCCGACCGCAACAGGGCCGCCGTCAGGCTCGCCGAACAGATGGGCCTGAAACCGGCGTTCGAGACCGCGCGCATGTACACCGGCGCCGATCCCGCGGTCGACTACGCCGGCCTGTTCGGGGTGACCAGCCTCGAATTGGGGTGACGCCGCCCTCCGGCTTCAGCGGAGGGCCATCAGTATCCAGTCGAGCATCTCGGCGCCGAAGAAAATCAGCGCGGCCGTCCAGGCGAGCGCGACCAGACTGAGGCCAAGGGCCACCAGGATCGCGGCACCATCGCGTTCCATGAAGCCCACGGCGAACACCGTAAGGGCGATCGCCGGCAGACCGTTGCCCAGGGGGATCGGCAGCGCGAGCGCCAGGGCCATGAGGAGAAGGGGCGCCGCCAGCGCGACGCGCGCCACGCGCCCGGTCAGCGGCAGCCACCGTCGCGGTGTCGAAAAGCGCTCGGCCCAACGCAAGGGGGCCGCGAACCGGCGAATGGCGACGGCCACCGGTGCCGAGGGAATGGTGCGGACCGCCACGAAGCGCGGCAGACGCAACCTGGTTTGACCGGTCATCACCTGGATCGCGATCACCGCGATCATCGCACCCAACACCATGCCGAACGGCCCGGGCAGTGGGATCAGCGCCAGCAGCGCCGGTATCATCAGCCCGAGCCCCAACGCCGCGCGGCCCAGCCCCTCGAGCAGATCGCCGATGCTGACCCGGTCGGCCCTGCCGGAAAGCTGCTCGCTCATGATCAGCAGGCGCGCCGAGGCTCCCGCCGATCGACCGTTCGATGCCGTTGACATGATCGATCAACCGGCCGACGGCAGCCGGGCGACGCGGGTCCGCCACAGGCTGTAGCCGATGCCGCCGGCGAGCAGCGCCACCGTCACGCCGAGCGAGATGCTGGCCGGAAACTTCTCCCATCCTGCGAACCCGGCCACGAAGACCTTCGAGCCGATGAACACCAGGATCAGCGCCAGCGCCACCTTGAGATATCGGAAGCGATGGATCACCGCCGCCAGGGCGAAGTAGAGCGCCCGCAGGCCGAGGATGGCGAAGATGTTCGAGGTGTAGACGATGTAGGGATCGGTCGTGATGGCGAAGATCGCCGGCACGCTGTCGACCGCGAAGATCAGGTCGACGATCTCGATCAGCACGAGGGCGACGAACAGTGGCGTCACCCACAGCACGCGGCGGCCCGTCGTCGGGTCCGGTTGCCGCACGAAGAAGCGCTCCTGGTGCAGCTCGGGCGTGATGCGCAAGATCCGGCGCAGCAGCCGCAGGATGGGATTTCTCTCGATATCCGGCATCTTGTCGCCCAGCAGCAGCATCTTCACGCCGGTGGCGATCAGGAACAGGGCGAAGACGTAGAGCACCCAGCTGAACTCGGCGACCAGGGTCGCTCCCAGCCCGATCATGATGGCGCGCAGCACGATTACGCCCAGGATGCCCCAGAACAGGACACGATGCTGGTAGATCGGCGGCACGGCGAAGTAGGTGAAGATCAGCGAGATCAGGAAGACGTTGTCCATCGCCAGCGTCTTCTCGACCAGGAAGCCCGTAAGGTATTCCTCGCCGCTCTCTTCGCCCAGCTCGTACCACACCCAGGCGCCGAACATCAGCGCGATGCCGATGTAGAAGGCGCTCATCCAAAGGCTTTCGCCGACGCCGATCTCGCGCACCTTGCGATGAAGCACGCCGAGATCGAGCACCAGCAGGGCGACCACTACGCCCAGGAAGACGCCCCACATCCACACCGGCTTGCCCATTACCGAGCTATCCAGGAAATCCATCTTCTTCCCCCCGCGCGGCAGCGCCTCTTAGCCGAAGAAATCCATCAGTCGGGAGAGCCTGGATCCGCGCGGCCTGCCGTTGTCGATCAGCACGCCCGGGTGACTGACTTCGCGCATGGGCTTCCGGCACGCCGGACAGTCGAGCACTGTCATGGCTCAGGCCCTCGCGAACGCGAGGGAGGCCTTCGGCATTGGCGGACGCGACAGCGCGCTCAGCCTACTCTTCAGGCGCAGACGCAACAGCTTGAGCCGGAGCAGCATGATCCAGTCGGGTGCGGGCCGAACGCGCTCGCGTTCGATCTTCGACTGGATGAGAGCGGACTTGATCAGCAGAGCATGAAGTTTACGGGACATTAAGCCACCTCCATCGACGATGTTGGAGGCATGTTCCGGGGCCAACGCAAACGAACAGCACCGGGACATGCCCGATGCGGTACGACATCGCGACCCAATCGGTCGCCAGAGGGGCCCGTCCCGCTATCTGGAAGGCGATATGGGACGTGCCGGACGTTCGTCAAGGGGGGCGCCGGCGTCAGGCCGTGCCGACGTCCTCCAGGGATCGCACGATGTGCTCGTGCAGCCGCCGCGCCGGCGCCGACAGCTTGCGCGCCGACAGCAGCGCGATTTCGGTGTCGTGCAGATCGGGCAGGCCCTCGCGGCGCTCGATCGCGGCCAGTCCCGCCGGCACCATGTCCTTGGGCAGCACGGTCATGCCAAGCCCGGCTTTCACGGCGGCATGCTGGCCGGCCAGGGAGGCGCAGCTGTAGGCGATGCGCCACGGCCGCCGCGCGGCATTGAGCGAATCGGTGGCCCGCTTGCGATAGACGCAGGGCGGCGGCGACAGCACCAGCGGCAGCGGCCCTTGCCCGGGAAAGGTGAGCCGCTCGGCAGCGACCCAGACCAGCGGTTCCCGCCAGACGCGGACGCCACGATCGGAGCGCTCCGGTTCACGTTTGACGAGGACCAGATCGAAATCGCCCCGGCGGAACCGCGTCATCAGGTTGAGCGTCAGGTCGCAGGTGACTTCGAGCTGGACGCCCGGATGGGCCTGCGCGAAGCGGGCCAGCACGTTCGGCAGGTGGGTGGTGGCGAAATCCTCCGGGGTGCCCAGGCGCACGTTGCCGGCCAGCGCCGGTTCGTTGAGGCGGCCCACGATCCGGTCGTTGAGGTCCAGCATCTGCCGGACGTGGGGCAGCAGCGCCTCGCCCTCGGCGGTCAGGCGCACGCGACGCGAGGACCGTTCGAGCAGGCGATGGCTGAGCGCGTCTTCCAGGCGTTTGATCTGCAGGCTGAGGGTCGACTGGCGGCGCAGCAGGAGGTCGGCTGCCCGGGTGAAGCCGCCGACGTCGGCCACCGTCGCGAAGGCGCGCAGCAGGTCTATGTCGAGGTTCCGCAGGTGGGCCATGGTCGCTTCCATTGATCAATTCTGTGAATGCATAGCCTAACAACTATTGATCTTCGAACAAACGCGAACGCCCCGCCCGTCTGGTTCGCTGGAACGCGAGCCCGAGCCGGCCGCTTCTTCGCACGAATGCGCGTGTCGCATTCCTGCCGCCGTATCGAGTCTTGATAAAGCCGATCCCTTTTCCCATCTGATCTTTACCCCTGATCCGGGCCCCTCTGGCGAGCGCAACCGGCGCTCTCGCGATGTCGGATCCCACTGTCTGCATCGCTCGCCGGCTTCTGGAGGTTCATGTGCTCGACACCACGCTCGCCGCTCTCGTCTCGTTTTTCCTGATAGGTCCGCTGCAGGCGGAAATTTCCAAGCGGCTCGAGGCTGCCGGGGCGCCGCCGACCATCGTCGCCGATATCGCTTCCTGTGGCCGGACCGCGACGCCGGCCCTCGTCGAACGTGCAACGGGCGACCCCTGGTGGGCCGCCACGACGGCTGTCGGCATCTGGTTGGGCTCGACCAAAGCCGATGCCGTGCTCGCCGAAGCGGCACCTGCGTGCACACCGGCCATCGACGCGGCACGTCCTTTCCTGATGTCGCGGCAGACGTAGGCCGCCATCGGCCCAGGCGATGGTTGGGACGGCCGGCCCCCGAACGGGCCGGCCGCTTTCTTTGCGTCTCTCGTTGCGCCTTGATATATCAATTATCTAAATGCAAAGACTTCTAACTATCAATTTTTAAAGATCCCTCGGACCCTGTATCGCCCTGCCCGGCCAATGCCGGGAGTGTGCGCCGTGTCCCTGTTCGATCTTGCTTCGCAGAATCTGCTGTCGCCGATGGTTCTGTTCTTCGTGCTGGGCCTTCTGGCCGCCCTGGCGCGCTCGGATCTGTCGATTCCCGAAGCGGTTGCCAAGCTGCTCGCCCTTTACCTGATGATGTCGATCGGCTTTCGCGGTGGCGCCGAGGTTGGTCATTACGGCCTGAGCGCCACGCTGGGCGCCACCATTGCCGCCGGCATCGGCCTGTCGTTCGCCACGCCGGTGCTGGCCTTCTGGTTGCTGCGTCTCGTGAGCCGGCTCGGCACCGTCGATGCGGCGGCGGTCGCCGCCCACTACGGCTCAATCTCGGCCGTGACGCTGGTCGCGGTCACGGGCGTCCTCACCCAGATGGGCGTGCCCTTCGAGGGCTATCTGATCGCGGTGGCGGCGGCGATGGAGACGCCGGCGATCCTGTCGGCGCTGCTGCTGGCGCGGCGGGGCGGCGGCGGCTCCACCGGGCAAAAGACCTCCGACCTGGTGCGCGAGATCGGCCTCAACGGGTCCGTCGTCATGCTGCTGGGCGCTTTCGCGATCGGCGCGATCACCGGCGCGCGCGGCATGTCGATGCTGAAGCCCTTCCTGGTCGATCCCTTCGCCGGCTTCCTCTGCCTGTTCCTGCTCGACATGGGGCTGGTCGCCGGCCGCGGCCTGAAGCCCGGCCTGAAGCATCTGTCGGGCGGCCTGGTGGCGTTCGCGATCTTCATGCCGCTGATCGGCGCCGGCGTCGCCGCGCTGCTGGCGACGGCGATCGGACTGTCGCCGGGCGGCATGGCCGTGTTCATGACCCTGGCCGCATCGGCCTCCTACATCGCCGTGCCGGCGGCGCTCCGGCTGGCACTGCCGGAGGCCAATCCGGCGATCTCGCTGACCCTCTCCCTCGGGGTCACGTTCCCCTTCAACCTCGTGCTCGGCATCCCGCTCTACGTGGCGGCTGCCACCTGGCTCACCGGGAGATAGTCATGCAGATGCATCCCAAGAAGCGGCTGGAGATCTTCATCGAGGCGCCGCTGATGCGTCGCATCGCCGAGCGGCTCGATCGCGCCGACGTTACGGGATATTCGATCCTGCCGGTGATCGCCGGGGCCGGCCGCGGCGGCGGCTGGTCGACCGACGGACAGGTGAGCGACGCGACCCGCCAGGTGGCGATCGTCTGCATTCTGGACGCCGCGCGCCTGCCGGACGTTCTCGAGTCGGTGTACGAGGTCGTGTCGCATCAGATCGGGCTGGTCGCCGTGTCGGACGTCGAGGTCGTGCGGCCGGCCCGGTTCTGAAAGACTGCCGGCCTGTTCGGTGTGACCAGCCTGGAGCTGGGGTAGAGTCCTCTTCCGGACCGCGAGCCTCCGGCTCGCTCATGAATCCGAGCGAGCTCGGGCGGAGTAACCTCCGCCCCGAAGGCTCGCGGTCCGGAAGATCACGCCAGCGCCGCGCTCACCGCGTCCTCGACGCGCTCCAACCAGACGAATTTCAGGGCCTTGCGGACTTCCTCGGGAATGTCGTCGTAGTCGCGCTTGTTGCGCGCCGGCAGCATCACGCGGGTGATACCGGCGGCGGCGGCGGCCACGACCTTCTCCTTGATGCCGCCCACCGGCAGCACCAGGCCGCGCAGGCTGATCTCGCCGGTCATCGCCGTGTCGCTCCGGATGGTGCGGCCGGTCAGCAGCGAGGTGAGCGCCATGAACATGGCGACGCCGGCGCTGGGCCCGTCCTTGGGCGTGGCGCCGGCCGGCACATGGACATGGATGTCGCTCTTGTCGATCAGGCCGGCCTCGATGCCGAGGGCGGCCGCCTGTCCCTTGACCAGGGTGAGCGCGGCCTGGACGCTCTCGCGCATGACCTCGCCCAGCTGGCCGGTCAGGATCAGCTTGCCGCTGCCGGGCGTGCGGGCCGCCTCGATGAACAATATGTCGCCGCCCACCGGCGTCCAGGCGAGGCCGGTGGCCACGCCCGGCACGCTGGTGCGCATGGCGATTTCGTTCTCGAACCGCACCGGGCCCAGCAGCTTCTCCAGGTCGGCTGCGCCGATCCGGACCTTGGCCGCCGTGCCCTCGGCAATCTCCACCGCGACATGGCGCAGCGCGCGGCCGATCTCGCGTTCGAGGCTGCGCACGCCCGCCTCGCGGGTATAGCCCGAGATGATCTGCTTCAGTGCTGCATCGTCGATCTCGGCCTGCTCCGGCTTCAGCCCGTTGGCCTCGAGCTGGCGCCGCACCAGGTAGCGCCTGGCGATCTCGAGCTTTTCGCCCGCGGTGTAGCCGGTGAGCGAGATGATCTCCATGCGGTCGCGCAACGGGCCGGGGATCGTGTCCAGCATGTTGGCGGTGGCGATGAAGACGACGCGGCTCAAGTCAAACGGCACGTCGAGGTAATTGTCGCGGAAGGTGCCGTTCTGCTCCGGGTCGAGCACTTCCAGCATCGCCGACGACGGATCGCCGTGAACGCCGGTGCCCATCTTGTCGATCTCGTCCAGCATCAGAACGCAGTCGCGCGAGCCCGCCTTCCGGATCGCCTGGATGATGTTGCCGGGCAGCGCGCCAATGTAGGTCCGCCGGTGGCCGCGGATCTCGGCCTCGTCGTGCACGCCGCCCAGGCTGACGCGCGCGAACTTGCGGCCCATGGCGCGGGCGATCGACTGGCCCAGCGACGTCTTGCCGACGCCGGGCGGTCCGGCGAAGCACAGGATCGGCGCCTTGCCTTCGGGCGCCAGCTTGCGCACGGCCAGGTATTCGACGATGCGCTGTTTGATCTTCTCCAGGCCGAAATGGTCGTGGTCGAGCACGCGGCGGGCCTCGGCGATGTCGATCGGCGGCGCCTCGGGCAGCGCCCAGGGCAGCTCGATCAGCGTGTCGAGATAGGTGCGGATCATGCCCCGCTCGGCCGCCGCCTCGGGGGTGCGTTCGAGCCGGCGCAGCTCCTTGCGCGCCACCGCCTCGACGTCGGGCGGCATCTTCGCCTCGCCGATCGCCTTGTCGAGGTCGGCGATCTCCTGCTTGTTCGAGCCCTCGTCGCCCAGCTCGCGCTGGATCGCCGCCATCTGCTCGCGCAGCAGCATCTCGCGCTGGCGGGCGTCGAGCGAGGCCTTGGTCGACTGGCCGATCTCGTTCGACAGTTTCAGCACTTCCAGCCGCTGGGCCAGCAGGCGCGAGACCTTGTCGAGGCGCGGCACCAGCTCGACCGCTTCCAGGATCTCCTGCTTCTCGGCCGGCTTGGAATCGAGATAGGTCGCGGCGAGGTCGGCCAGCGCGCCGGGCGCGCTGGTGGCCTCGATGGTCTGGCGCAGCTCCGGCGGCACCTGCGGCAGCAGGTCCAGCACTTCGCGCACCTGGCCCTGCAGCACGAGGAAGCGCGCCTCGATCTCGGGACCCGTACTCGACGGCTCGACCACGTGCAGGCCGCGCGCCATCAGGAACGGATGGCCCTCGACGAATTCGGTGATACGGAACCGCTGCACGCCCTGGCAGATCACGTGATGCGTGCCGTCGGGCGCCGTGACGTAGCGCACGATGTTGGCGACCGTGCCGATCAGGTGGAGATCGCCGGGGACGACCTCGCTCTTCTCCGGGTCGCGCTGCAGGGCGACCAGCACCTGGCGCTGCTCGCGCACCGCCTGCTGGGCCGCGGCGATCGTGGCCGGGCGCCCCATCGCCAGCGGAAACACCATCTCCGGGAAGAGGACGAGGTTGCGCGTCGGCAGCACGATGAGCGCATCGGAGGGCAGCGCATCGGCCGGCAGCGGCGGAGCAGCCGGCTGGCCCGAGGCGGTGGCGCCGGCGGTGTTGTCGTTCTGGCTGGTGTTCATGTCGTCGGGCGCGGTCATGGCCTGCTCCTCCGTGGGCCGGCCTTGGTCAGGCTGATCACCAGGCAGCCGTTCACCGAGGTGCGGCGCACCTTGTCGTAGCGTCCGGCGGGCAGCGCGACGCGCCGCTCGAACCGGCCCTGCGGCAGTTCCAGGCGATGGATGGTGGCGGTGCGCAGTTCCGCCGGCAGCACGCGCACGCCCGCGATCACGAGCACGCCGTTCTCGATCGAGGCCTGCACCTGCTCGGCATCGACGCCGGGCAGGGCGGCCAGGATCAGCACCTCGCTGTCGGTTTCCAGCATGTCGACCGGCGGCTCCCAGTTGGCGCCCTGCATCGAGGCCTGCGGCCGGAACATCTGGCGATGGAGCCGGTCGGCCTGCGCCAGCATGTGCAGCGCGTCCGACCACATCCAGTCGCGGGGGTCGTTTCCTCCGGCCATGCGTTAGATCTCCCTTTCCATGGAGGGAATATGGGGAGCGTTTGGCGTCCGTGCAGGGGGCAGGGGGGCAAATTTGCAGGCAATCTAGAACTTGCAAGTTCAGCATGTTTTGGGGTATATTCTGTATATCGTTGTCGCGATGTGCATCCATTGCGCGGGCCGCCCGGTCACTTGCCCGGAGCGGCCTTTTTCGTGTTCGGTGTCATCCCGAGCGCAGCGAGGGACCTTTAAGGCCATGAGCAAAGCTCCCTCGCTACGCTCGGGATGACAGGGGTGGCTGAATTTTCAGACAGGTCCGACGATCGGGCCTGCGTTGAAAAGAATCGTTCGATTGAGGCGGGCCGGCTCTTCTTGAATTTTCAGACAGACAGATTCTGGACAACTCGTGTCCGGAAAATCGCCGTTCTCAGCGCTGGCGGCCGGGCACCAGCGCCAGCCAGAGCGAGATCACCGTCGAGGCGATCGCGGCGGCCTGCAGCCACGACAGCGGCTCGTGCAGGATCAGGATGCCGCTCACGATCGCCACGATCGGGATGGCGATGGAGGAGAGCGCGGCGACCTGGGCGGGCAGGAGCTTCACCAGGGCGAACCAGGTGGCGGTGCCGAACGCCATCGGGATCGCGCCGGTGTAGAGGGTGGCGGCCAGCGCCTTGGTCGAGGGCCAGTGGGTCGGCAGGCCGTCGAGCAGCAGCGCGCCCAGCGCGATCGGCGGCAGGCAGATCACGACCTGCCAGAAGGTGAGCGAGAGGCCCATGCCGGGCCAGCTCGTGCGCTTCACGATGAAGGTGCCGACGGCCCAGCAGAAGCCCGCGAGCAGGCCCCAGAACAGGCCGGCCGGCGCCCGGGCGTAGCTCTGGAAGTTGGGGATCATCAGGGCCGCGACGGCGGCGGCGCCGATCGCGATGGCGGCCAGCAGGCGGGGCGTGAGGCGCTGGCCGAACACCGCGAAGCCCAGCAGCGCCACCCAGAGCGGCATGGTGTAGGCCAGCACCGAGGCGTGGCCCGACGGGACGTAGAGCACGGCC
>CAMAYC010000119.1 GCA_945862125.1 Reyranella massiliensis 521 | reverse complement strand
CCGACGGTCCTGCCGCCCTCGCGGATGGCGAAGCGCAGGCCCTCGTCCATGGCGATCGGCTGGATCAGCTCGACGATCAGACGCGCGTTGTCGCCCGGCATCACCATCTCCGTGCCCTCCGGCAGCGTCACCACGCCCGTCACGTCGGTCGTGCGGAAGTAGAACTGCGGACGGTAGTTGGTGAAGAACGGCGTGTGACGGCCACCCTCTTCCTTGTTCAGGATGTACGCTTCCGCCTCGAAGTTCGTGTGCGGCGTGATCGAACCCGGCTTGGCCAGGACCTGACCGCGCTCCACGTCCTCGCGGCCGACACCGCGCAGCAGCGCGCCGATGTTGTCGCCCGCCTCGCCCTGGTCCAGCAGCTTGCGGAACATCTCGACGCCCGTAACAACCGTCTTCGCCGTGGCCTTCAGGCCCACGATCTCGATTTCCTCGCCCACCTTCACGATCCCGCGCTCAACGCGGCCCGTCACCACCGTGCCGCGGCCCGAGATCGAGAACACGTCCTCGATCGGCATCAGGAACGGCTTGTCCTTGTCGCGCGTCGGCTGCGGAATGTACTTGTCCACCTCCGCCATCAGCTTCAGCACCGCCTGCTCGCCCTGCTCAGGGTTCTTGTCTTCAAGCGCCATCAGCGCCGAGCCACGCACCACCGGGATGTCGTCGCCCGGGTACTGGTAGCTCTTCAGAAGCTCGCGAACCTCAAGCTCGACCAGGTCCAGAAGCTCCGGATCGTCGACCATGTCGACCTTGTTCATGAACACCACCAGCGCCGGAACGCCGACCTGACGCGCCAGCAGGATATGCTCGCGCGTCTGCGGCATCGGGCCGTCCGCCGCCGACACCACCAGGATCGCGCCGTCCATCTGCGCCGCACCCGTGATCATGTTCTTCACGTAGTCGGCGTGGCCAGGGCAATCCACGTGCGCGTAGTGACGGTTCGCCGTCTCGTACTCCACGTGCGCCGTCGAGATCGTGATACCGCGCTCGCGCTCCTCAGGAGCCTTGTCGATCTGGTCGTACGCCGTGAACGTCGCGCCACCCGTCTTCGCCAGGATCTTCGTGATCGCTGCCGTCAACGACGTCTTGCCGTGATCGACGTGACCGATCGTCCCGATGTTGCAGTGCGGCTTGTTCCGCTCAAACTTCGCCTTCGTCATGGTCTTGGTCCCTGCTTGATCGCTTAAATACTAATCTGTTCAGCCGGCCAGCTTGGCCACGACCTCGTCCGCCACCGCCTGCGGCACCGCCGCGTAGTGGTCGAAGGTCATGCTGTAGGCGGCCCGGCCCTGCGTCATCGAACGCAGCGTATTCACGTAGCCGAACATATTGGCCAGGGGCACCATGGCATCGATGACCTGCGCGTTGCCGCGGGCGTTCATGCCGAGGATCTGGCCACGACGGCTGTTCAAATCGCCGATGCAATCGCCCATGTAGTCGTCGGGCGTCACCACCTCGACCTTCATGATCGGCTCGAGCAGCTTGCACTGCGCCTTCGCCAGCCCTTCGCGCCAGGCGGCGCGAGCGGCGATTTCGAAGGCCAGCACGCTCGAATCGACGTCGTGATAGTTGCCGTCGACCAGCGTCACCTTGAAGTCGATCACCGGGAAGCCGGCGAGCACGCCGGTATCCCGCGAGGCTTCGAGACCCTTCTCGACGCCCGGAATGAATTCTTTGGGCACCGAGCCGCCGACAATCTTGTTCTCGAACGTGTAGCCCGAGCCGGGCGCACCCGGTTCGAACACCAACTTGACGCGCGCGAACTGGCCGGAGCCGCCGCTCTGCTTCTTGTGGGTGTAGTCGATCTCAGCCTTGCGGCCGAGCGTCTCGCGATAGGCAACCTGCGGCGCGCCGACATTGGCATCCACTTTGTAAGTACGGCGCAGGATGTCGACCTTGATCTCGAGATGGAGCTCGCCCATGCCCTTGATGACGGTCTGACCCGTCTCCTGGTCGGTCGAGACGCGGAATGTCGGATCTTCCTGGACGAGACGACCCAGCGCCTGGCCGAGCTTCTCCTGATCGGCCTTCGACTTCGGCTCGATGGCGAGCTCGATGACCGGATCGGGGAAGTCCATCTTTTCCAGGATCACCGGATGGTCGGGATCGCACAGCGTGTCGCCGGTAGTGACGCTCTTGAGGCCGGCCAGGGCGATGATGTCGCCGGCGCGGGCTTCCTTCACGTCCTCACGATCGTTGGCATGCATCAACAGCATGCGGCCGACGCGCTCCTTGCGGTCCTTCGTGCTGTTCAGCACGCCAGTCGCCGACTGCAGCACGCCCGAATAGACGCGCGCAAAGGTGAGCGAACCCACGAACGGATCGGTCATGATCTTGAAGGCGAGCGCCGACATCGGCGCATCGTCACTCGACGGCAGCGTGATCGGCTCGTCGGTGCCCATCTTGACGCCCTTGACGTCGGCAACGTCGCTCGGCGCCGGCAGATAGTTGACGACGGCGTCGAGCATGGGCTGCACGCCCTTGTTCTTGAACGCCGAGCCGCACAGCACCGGAACGAACGTGTAGTTGATCGTGCCCTTGCGAATGCACTGGATCAACGTGTCGTAGTCGGGCTCCTCGCCGTCGAGGAACTTCTGCATGGCTTCGTCGTCCTGCTCGACAGCCATGTCGATCAGCTTGGCGCGGTACTCCGCGGCCTTTTCCTTCATGTCGGCCGGGATCTCGACGACCTCGAACTTCGCGCCGAGCGTCTCTTCCAGCCAGATGATCGCCTTGTTGGAGACCAGGTCGACCAGGCCCTTGTAGTCGGATTCGGAACCGATCGGGAGCTGAGTCACGAGCGGCTTGGCGCCCAGACGGTCCACGATCATGTCGACGGTGCGATAGAAGTTGGCGCCGGTACGATCCATCTTGTTGACGAAGCAGATGCGCGGCACGCCGTACTTGTCGGCCTGGCGCCACACTGTCTCGGACTGCGGCTCGACGCCGGCCACCGAGTCGAACACGCAAACCGCGCCATCGAGCACGCGCAGCGAACGCTCGACTTCGATCGTGAAGTCAACGTGGCCGGGCGTGTCGATGATGTTCACGCGATAGCTGATGTCCTTGTACGGACCGGTCTCGACCTTCCAGAAGCAAGTGGTCGCGGCCGACGTGATCGTGATACCGCGCTCCTGCTCCTGCTCCATCCAGTCCATCGTCGCGGCGCCGTCATGGACTTCGCCAATCTTGTGCGACTTGCCGGTGTAGTAGAGCACGCGCTCGGTCGTCGTCGTCTTGCCGGCATCGATGTGCGCCATGATGCCGATATTGCGGTAGTGCGCGATGGGAGTAGTGCGAGCCATGGAATGGGCTTTCTAGGAGGGGACTTGAGACGCGCTTACCAGCGATAGTGAGCGAACGCCTTGTTGGCGTCGGCCATCTTGTGCGTGTCTTCGCGTTTCTTGACCGCGTTGCCGCGGCGGTTGAAGGCGTCGAGCAACTCGGCCGAGAGCTTCTCGGTCATGCTGTGGCCCGAACGGTCACGGGCGGCCTGGATGATCCAGCGGATGGCCAGCGCCTGGCGGCGCTCGGGGCGAACTTCGACGGGCACCTGATAGGTGGCACCGCCGACGCGGCGCGAGCGGACTTCGACGGCCGGCTTCACGTTCTCAAGCGCTTCGTGGAAGGCCGGAACCGGATCCTGCTTGAGCTTGCTCTGGACTTCGTCGAGGGCGCCGTAGACGACCCGCTCGGCGACCGACTTCTTGCCACGCTCCATGAGCGTGTTCATGAACTTCGAGAGAACGATGTCGTGATACTTGGCGTCCGGCAGGACTTCACGTTTTTCGGCAGCGCGACGGCGAGACATGTGATCCTCCCCGCCTTACTTCGGACGCTTCGCGCCGTACTTCGAACGGCGCTGGCGGCGGTCCTTGACACCCTGGGTATCGAGGGTGCCGCGAATGATGTGATAGCGCACACCGGGAAGATCCTTAACGCGGCCACCGCGGATCATCACAACCGAATGTTCCTGCAGGTTGTGGCCTTCGCCGGGAATGTAGCTCACCACTTCGTAGCCGTTGGTGAGGCGGACCTTGGCGACCTTGCGGAGCGCCGAGTTCGGCTTCTTCGGGGTCGTCGTGTAGACGCGGGTGCAAACGCCACGCTTCTGCGGGCAGGCCTGGAGCGCCGGCACCTTGTTGTGCGACGTGAGGCCGTGGCGCGGCTTGCGGATCAACTGGTTAATCGTCGGCATAGAATTTCGGTTTCCTTAACGCCGTCTCGGGTCCGCCCACATCAGCACCGTGGCGCAAAGCAAATACGCGGGCATAGCGGCAAGAGCGCAGCCCCGCGCGAAAGAAAAGCTTTGCGGCCAAAAGGCCTGACTTGTAGCGGTCCTCGACGTCAGGCTGTGTCTAGGCGGTTAAACCTACGTACCAGCCCCCCGGCGAGGTGGCGCGCTTATATGATTGCCGCGCCGGGGCGTCAAGCACGCTTCTCATTGATATCCTTGGCTATTCTCAACCTGCCGCGAACGACTCGTTCCTGACTCGACACCAAGCGGTCACGCAAGATTCTAATAACTACATCTTGTGGCCTGCCACACCACGAACACAAATTTTACTTTGCGTGGCGACTGCGCTATGTCGGCGGCCATGTTGCGCCAAGACCCGCGTATGACCTCGGCTACCAAAGCTCGCTTTGGGGCGGGGGAGTCATGCGCGTTCGTCTGATCTAGACATCGACTTGAACCCTGACCCCGCCGAAACGGTCGGGGTCAAGCGCAGCAGGTCCCGCCCCTCCGGCAAACGGAAGCGAGACCCACGATGCCACCCTCCATGCTTATGCCGCCGACGCCCGTGCTCGAGACGCCGCGCCTCGTCCTGCGTCCCGTGCGCAGCAAGGATGCGCCGGTAATCCAGCGCCGCTTCCCGCACTGGGAGGTCGTGCGCTGGCTGGACGCCAAAATACCCTGGCCCTACCCGGCCGACGGCGCCGCCACCTTTGTTGCAGCCTGCATCGAGGCCATGACGCGGCGCCAGAAGTCCCACTGGGCGATCATCCCCAAGTCGGGGCCGGCGGAACTGATTGGGATCATCGACCTGTGGCCCGACGACGGCGTCAGCCGCAGCCAGCGGGGCTTCTGGCTCGCTCCTGAGTTCCAGGGCAAGGGCCTTATGACCGAGGCAGCTGAACGCGTGACGGAATACGCCTTTTGCGAGCTTGGCTGGCCGCATTTGTGGCTGACCAACGCGCAGGACAACCACCCTTCCCGCCGCCTCAAGGAGCGTCAAGGCGCCCGGTTGGTCGACCTGATGATCGGCGACCATGTCGGCGGCAAGGGGCCGCGAATGGTCTGGCTGCTGACCCAGGAGGCTTGGACCGGCCGACAGGCGGCGTAGTCTGGTGGCCAAGAAAAAGGCCGCCCCCTTGCAGGGACGGCCTTCTTCTTTCGATCGGGCGACGATCAGTCGGCCGCGCGTTCCTCTTCGAGGGTCGGCACGGGCCGATCCTCGCCATCCGCGCCGGCGGCGAGGATGGCCCGGTCGCGCTGAGCGGCGATCGCCTTCATGCGGTTCACGACTCCGCCGGTACCGGCCGGGATCAGACGGCCGACGATGACGTTCTCCTTGAGTCCCTGCAGCGTGTCGACGCGGCCGGAAACGGCAGCCTCCGTCAGCACGCGCGTGGTCTCCTGGAAGGACGCCGCCGAGATGAACGACTTGGTCTGCAGGCTCGCCTTGGTGATGCCGAGCAGAACCGGGTCGGCCTTGGCAAGCTTCAGCTTCTCGGCCGCAAGCTTGGCGTTCTCCATCTCGTATTCCTGCTTGTCGATCTGCTCGCCAATCAGGAACGTGGAGTCGCCGGCGTCGGTGATCTCGACCTTCTGCAGCATCTGACGCGCGATCGTCTCGATGTGCTTGTCGTTGATCTTCACGCCCTGCAGTCGATAAACCTCCTGGATCTCGTTCACCAGGTACTCAGCCAGCTTCTCGACGCCCAGCACGCGCAGGATGTCGTGCGGGACCGGATTGCCGTCGATCAAGAGATCGCCGCGCTCCACGAAGTCACCTTCCTGGACGGCAATGCGCTTGGTCTTCTGGATCAGATACTCGACAGGCTCCGCGCCCTCGCCTTCCGGCACGATCAGGACGCGACGCTTGTTCTTGTAGTCCTTGCCGAACTCGATGCGGCCCGAGATGTCGCAGATGATCGCGAAATCCTTGGGCTTGCGGGCTTCGAACAGCTCGGCCACGCGCGGCAGACCGCCCGTGATGTCGCGGTTCTTGCCGCCCTCGCGCGGGATGCGCGCGAGAATGTCGCCGGCATGGACCTCCTGGCCGTTCTCGACCGAGAGCACCGAGTCGAGCGACAGCAGGTAACGCGCCTCCTGCCCGTTGCCGAGCATGATCGGGTTGCCGGCCGCATCGTGGATGGCGATGCGCGGACGCAGGTCGCCGCCCTTCGGCTGGCCCTTCCAGTCGACGACGACACGGTTCGAAATGCCGGTGGAGTCGTCGATCACCTCGCGCATCGACGTGCCTTCGACCAGGTCGACATAGACCGCCTTGCCGGCCTTTTCGGTGATGATCGGCAGGGTGTACGGGTCCCATTCGGCCAGCTTCTGGCCCTTGGTAACCGCGGTGTCGCTATCGACCAGCAGGCGCGCACCGTAGGGTACGCGATGCTTGGCGCGCTCGCGCTGGGCACCGTCGATGAGAACCAGCTCGGTGTTGCGGCCCATCACGACCGGAACGCCCTGGCTGTTCATGACGATGTTGCGATTGCGCACCTGGATCGTGCCGTCGTGGCTGGCCTCGATGTTCGATTGCTCCGCACCACGCTGCGCGGCGCCACCGATGTGGAAGGTGCGCATGGTGAGCTGCGTACCCGGCTCGCCGATCGACTGGGCGGCAATGACACCCACCGCCTCGCCGATATTGACCGGGGTGCCGCGCGCCAGGTCGCGGCCGTAGCACTTGCCGCAGACGCCGATCTTGGTGTCGCAGGTCAGGACCGACCGGATGCGCATCTCCTCGATGCCGGCCTTGTCGATCTGTTCGATCGTGACCTCGTCGATCAGGTCGCCGGCCTTGCAGATCACCGTGCCGTTCAGCGGATCGATGACGTCATCGAGCGCCGTACGGCCGAGCACGCGCTCGGACAGGGGCTCGATCACATCGCCGCCGTCGACGACCGCACGCATCGTGAGGCCACGCTCCGTGCCGCAATCGGGCTCGAAGATGATGCAATCCTGCGCCACGTCGACCAGTCGGCGGGTCAGGTAACCTGAGTTCGCGGTCTTGAGCGCCGTGTCGGCCAGGCCCTTGCGCGCGCCGTGGGTGGAGTTGAAGTACTCCAGCACCGAGAGGCCTTCCTTGAAGTTCGAGATGATCGGCGTCTCGATGATCTCGCCCGACGGCTTGGTCATGAGACCGCGCATGCCGGCGAGCTGCTTCATCTGCGTGGTCGATCCGCGCGCACCGGAGTGCGCCATCATCCACACCGAGTTGACGGGCTTGCCGGGAAGCGGCGTCGAAATGCCCTTCATCATCTCCTCGGCGACGCGATCGGAGCAACGCGACCAGGCATCGACCACCTTGTTGTACTTCTCGCCCGAGGTGATCAGGCCGTCCTGGTACTGCTGCTCGTACTCCTTCACTTCCTTGGTGGTCTGGGCGACCAGCTTCAGCTTGGCGGCGGGGATGACGAGGTCGTCCTTGCCGAAGGAAATGCCGGCGCGGCAGGCGTGATAGAAGCCCAGGCCCATCAGGCGGTCGGCGAAGATCACCGTGTCCTTCTGGCCGCAGTGGCGATAGACCGAGTCGATGACGTTCTGCAGGTCCTTCTTCGTGAGAAGACGGTTGATCAGCGAGAACGGCAGGTTGGGATGCCTTGGCAGGATCTGCGCGAGCAGGATGCGGCCCGGCGTGGTCTCGACCACGCGGTTGGCCAGAACGCCCTTGTCGTCATAGGCCTCGAGACGCATCTTGATCTTGCTGTGCATCGTGATCGAGCCCTTGTGGAGCGCGTGCTCCAGCTCGCCGATCTCGGCGAACAGAGAGCCCTCACCCACTTCGCCGTCGCGCTCGAGCGTGATGTAGTAGATGCCGAGAACGATGTCCTGCGACGGCACGATGATCGGCTTGCCGCTGGCGGGCGAGAGGATGTTGTTGGTCGACATCATCAGCACGCGCGCCTCGAGCTGGGCTTCCAGCGAAAGCGGCACGTGCACCGCCATCTGGTCGCCGTCGAAGTCGGCATTGAAGGCGGTGCAGACCAGCGGATGGAGCTGGATGGCCTTGCCCTCGATCAGCACCGGCTCGAACGCCTGGATGCCGAGACGATGCAGAGTCGGTGCACGGTTGAGCAACACCGGATGCTCGCGGATCACCTCTTCGAGGATGTCCCACACCTCGGGACGCTCCTTCTCGACCATGCGCTTGGCGGCCTTGATGGTGTTGGCCATGCCGTAGGCCTGCAGCCGCGAATAGATGAACGGCTTGAACAGTTCGAGCGCCATCTTCTTGGGCAGGCCGCACTGATGCAGCTTGAGCTCGGGACCGACCACGATCACCGAACGGCCGGAGTAGTCGACGCGCTTGCCGAGCAGGTTCTGGCGGAACCGGCCCTGCTTGCCCTTGAGCATGTCGGAGAGCGACTTCAGCGGGCGCTTGTTGGCGCCGGTGATGACGCGGCCACGACGGCCGTTGTCGAACAGGGCGTCGACCGACTCCTGCAGCATGCGCTTCTCGTTGCGCACGATGATGTCGGGCGCGCGTAGCTCCATCAGGCGCTTGAGGCGGTTGTTGCGGTTGATGACGCGACGATAGAGATCGTTGAGGTCCGACGTGGCGAAACGGCCGCCGTCGAGTGGCACCAGCGGGCGCAGCTCGGGCGGGATCACCGGGACCAGCTCGAGGATCATCCATTCCGGACGGGCACCGGACTCGATGAAGCTCTCGCAGAGCTTGAGGCGCTTCACCAGCTTCTTGCGCTTGGCTTCCGACGTCGTCTCGCGCAGCTCCTCGCGAAGCCGCGGGCGCTCCTCGTTGAGGTCGATGACCTGCAGCATGGCGCGGATCGCCTCGGCGCCGATGTCGGCGCGGAACGAATCGTCGCCGTACTCGTCGAGCGCGTTCAGGTACTGCTCCTCGTTGAGGAGCTCACGGTACTTGAGCGGCGTCAGGCCGGGCTCGGTGACGACGTAGTTCTCGAAGTAGAGAATCCGCTCGAGGTCGCGCAGCGTCATGTCGAGCAGCAGGCCGATGCGGCTCGGCAGCGACTTCAGGAACCAGATATGGGCGACCGGCGAGGCCAGTTCGATATGACCCATGCGCTCGCGGCGCACCTTGGTCAGCGTCACTTCGACGCCGCACTTCTCGCAGGTGATGCCGCGGAACTTCATGCGCTTGTACTTGCCGCACAGGCACTCGTAGTCCTTGATCGGTCCGAAGATGCGGGCGCAGAACAGGCCGTCGCGCTCCGGCTTGAACGTCCGGTAGTTGATGGTCTCCGGCTTCTTGATCTCGCCGTGGCTCCACGCGCGGATGCGCTCGGGGCTGGCGATCGAGATGCGGATCTCGTCGAAGGTCGGCGTGCCCTGCGGCTGGCCCAGTACGTTGATGAGGTCGGTCATTTATATGGTCCTACGGTTTCGTTGGACTTAATTCGCGAAGGAGAAAGAGGTCGACCACCTTCTCAGGTGATCGACTGATTGAGTTCGACGTTGAGGCCGAGCGAGCGCAGCTCCTTGACCAGAACGTTGAAGGATTCGGGGATACCCGCCTCGAACGTGTCGTCGCCGCGCACGATGGCCTCGTAGACCTTGGTGCGGCCGGCAACGTCGTCCGACTTGACGGTGAGGATCTCCTGCAGCGTGTAGGCGGCGCCATAGGCCTCGAGCGCCCAGACCTCCATCTCGCCGAAGCGCTGACCGCCGAACTGCGCCTTGCCGCCCAGCGGCTGCTGGGTGACGAGGCTGTACGGGCCGATCGACCGCGCGTGGATCTTGTCGTCCACGAGATGGTGCAGCTTCAGCATGTAGATGTAGCCCACGGTCACCTTGCGATCGAACGGCTCGCCGGTGCGGCCGTCGACCAGGGTGACCTGGCCCGATGTGTCGAGACCGGCCATCTCCAGCATGTCGACGATGTCGGGCTCGTGCGCACCGTCGAACACCGGCGATGCGAACGGCACGCCCTTGCTGAGGTTGCGCGCCAGCTCCAGCGTCTGCTCGTCGTCGAGATCGGCGATGTCGGCCTTGAACGACTTCTCGCCGTAGATCTCGCGCAGGGTCTTGCGGACCTGCGTCATCGACGCCTCGCGGGCGCCGTTGACCATGTCGCCGATCTTCTTGCCGAGACCCGCCGCGGCCCAGCCGAGATGGGTTTCGAGAATCTGACCGACGTTCATGCGGCTGGGCACGCCCAGCGGGTTGAGCACGATGTCGACCGGCACGCCCTCTTCGAGGTAGGGCATGTCCTCCAGCGGCATGATGCGCGAGATGACACCCTTGTTGCCGTGACGGCCGGCCATCTTGTCGCCCGGCTGCAGCTTGCGCTTGGTGGCGACGAAGACCTTGACCATCTTCATCACGCCCGGCGGCAGCTCGTCGCCGCGCTGCAGCTTGTCGACCTTGCTGTCGAACCGGTCCTGCAGCCGCTTCATCGACTCGTCGAACTGCTTGTTCGACGCCTCGAGCTCGGACTGCCGCTTGTCGGTCTTGACCGCGATCTGGCGCCACTGGCCCGGCGTGTACTCGCCCAGCACCTTGTCGGTGATCCGGGTGCCCGGCTTCAGGCCCTTGAGCCCGCCGGCGACCGTCTGGTTCATCAGCATTTCCTGGATCTGGCTGTAGAAGCTGCGCTCCAGGATGGCCTTCTCGTCGTCACGGTCCTTGGCCAGACGTTCGATCTCGTCGCGCTCGATGGCGAGCGCGCGCTCGTCCTTGTCGACGCCGCGGCGGTTGAAGACGCGGACTTCGACCACGGTGCCCTCGACACCCGGCGGCACCTTCAGCGAGGTGTCGCGCACGTCGGCGGCCTTTTCACCGAAGATGGCGCGCAGCAGCTTCTCTTCCGGCGTCATCGGGCTCTCGCCCTTGGGCGTCACCTTGCCCACCAGAATGTCGCCCGCCTTCACCTCGGCGCCGATGTAGACGATGCCCGCCTCGTCGAGGTTCTTCAGCGCTTCCTCGCCGACGTTCGGGATGTCGCGGCTGATTTCCTCCTGGCCGAGCTTGGTGTCGCGGGCCATGACCTCGAACTCCTCGATGTGGATCGAGGTGAAGACGTCGTCGCGCACGATGCGCTCGGAGAGCAGGATCGAGTCCTCGAAGTTGTAGCCATTCCACGGCATGAAGGCGACGAGCACATTGCGCCCGAGCGCCAGCTCGCCGTCGCGGGTCGACGGACCGTCGGCCACGATGTCACCCTTCTTCACCTGGTCGCCGACCTTCACGAGCGGCTTCTGGGTGATGCAGGTGCTCTGGTTGGAGCGCTGGAACTTCAGCAGGTTGTAGATGTCGACCGCGGGACGGTCGGCACCGAAATCCTCGGTGGCACGGACCACGATGCGCATGGCATCGACCTGGTCGACGACACCGGTGCGTCGCGCGGCGATGGCGACACCCGAGTCGCGGGCCACCACTTCTTCCATGCCGGTGCCGACCAGCGGCGCCTCGGCCTGGATCAGCGGCACCGCCTGGCGCTGCATGTTCGAGCCCATCAGCGCACGGTTGGCGTCGTCGTTCTCGAGGAACGGGATCAGCGCCGCGGCGACCGAGACGATCTGCTTGGGCGAGACGTCGACGAAGTCGATCGTCTCGGGCCGGCCGAGGATGTACTCGCCGCCCTTGCGGCACTGCACGAGCTCGGACACGAACTTGCCCTTGGCGTCGATTTCGGCGTTGGCCTGGGCCACCGTGTAGCGGCCCTCTTCCATCGCCGACAGGTAGACGACCTCGTCGCTGACGCGGCCGCTCACGACCTTGCGGTACGGGCTCTCGATGAATCCGTACTGGTTCACGCGCGCGTAGGTGGCGAGCGAGTTGATCAGGCCGATGTTCGGGCCTTCCGGCGTCTCGATCGGGCAGATGCGGCCGTAATGCGTCGGATGCACGTCGCGCACCTCGAAGCCGGCACGCTCGCGCGTCAGACCGCCCGGTCCAAGCGCCGACAGGCGACGCTTGTGCGTCACTTCCGACAGCGGATTGGTCTGGTCCATGAACTGGCTGAGCTGCGAGGAACCGAAGAACTCCCTCACCGCCGCCGCCGCCGGCTTGGCGTTGATCAGGTCGTGCGGCATCACGGTATCGATGTCGATCGAGCTCATGCGCTCGCGGATCGCGCGCTCCATGCGCAGCAGGCCGACGCGGTACTGGTTCTCCATCAGCTCGCCGACCGAGCGGACGCGGCGGTTGCCGAGGTGATCGATGTCGTCGATTTCACCGCGGCCATCCTTCAGCCCGTGCAGCACCTTGACGACCGCGAGGATGTCCTCGCGGCGCAGCGTGCGCTGCGTATCGGGCACGCCCTCGAAGTCGAGGCGCATGTTCATCTTCACGCGGCCGACCGGCGACAGGTCGTAGCGGTCGAGGTCGAACAGCAGGCCCTGGAACAGGGTCTCGGCCTGGTCGAGGGTCGGCGGCTCGCCCGGACGCATGACGCGGTAGACGTCGAGCAGAGCCTCTTCGCGATTCGAGTTCTTGTCGGCGGCCAGCGTGTTGCGGATGTAGGGGCCGACATTGGTGTGGTCGATGGCAAGCGTCGGCAGCAGGTCGATGCCGAGTTCGTCGAACTGCTCGAGCACGGCCTCGGTGATCTCCTGGCCCGCCTCGACGTAGATCTCGCCGGTCTTCTCGTTGATGATGTCGAGGGCGGCGTAGCGGCCGATCAGCTCCTCGGGCGAGACGCGCATTTCCTTCAGGCCGGCTTCCTTGAGCTTGGCCAGCAGGCGCGGCGTCATCTTGGCGCCGGCGTCGGCCACCGACTTGCCGGTCTTGCCGTTGATCAGGTCGTGCGTGAGCTTGACGCCCTTCATCGACTCGGCGTTGAACGGCGTGTTCCAGCCGTCCTTCTCGCGCTTGTAGACGACCTGGCCGTAGAACGCGGCCAGGATTTCCTCGGGCGACAGGCCCTGCGCCTCGGCCGGATCGAGCGTCTGGTTCTTGGCGACAGCGGCGGCGCGCTTCTTGGCGGTGGCATCGTTGTCGAGCGCGAGCAGCAGCGTCGTCACGGGGATCTTGCGGCGGCGGTCGATGCGGACATGGATCAGGTCCTTGGCGTCGAACTCGAAGTCGAGCCAGGAGCCGCGATAGGGGATGATGCGGGCGGCGAACAGGTACTTGCCCGAGCTGTGGGTCTTGCCCTTGTCATGGTCGAAGAAGACGCCCGGCGAACGGTGCATCTGCGAGACGATCACGCGCTCGGTGCCGTTCACGATGAAGGTGCCGTTGTCGGTCATGAGCGGCATGTCGCCCATGTAGACGTCCTGCTCCTTGATATCGCGGATCGAGCGCGAGCCGGCTTCCTCGTCGATGTCCCACACCACGAGCTGGAGCGTGACCTTGAGGGGCGCGGCGTAAGTGATGCCGCGCTGCTGGCACTCCTCGACGTCGTACTTGGGCTCTTCGAATTCGTACTTCACGAACTCGAGGCTGGCGCGCTCGGCGAAGTCCTTGATCGGGAACACGCCGCGGAAGACCTCCTGGAGGCCGGACTGCGTGCGCTTGGCCGCCGGAATCATCCGCTGCAGGAACGTCTCGTAAGACGACTTCTGAACCTCGATGAGGTTCGGCATCGGCGCCACGGATTCGATGTGGCCGAAGAAACGACGGATTCGCTTACGTGTATTGAAGGCCGTGGCCATCCTGCGTCCTCGATCTGGTTCAAGGGCGACGACTCACCCGCTGCTGTCTCGGAACGCCCGGCCCGCCAAAGCCGATCGCCCCATCCATTGCAGAGGGCCACTTATCGAAGCGGACCTGGATCCGCTTGGAAAAGAGGCCCTCTCCCCCTTTCGGGGGAGAGGATCTCAAATGCTTACTTGAGTTCGACCTTCGCGCCTTCGGCCTCGAGCTTGGCCTTGAGCTTCTCCGCGTCAGCCTTCGGCACGCCTTCCTTGACGGCCTTCGGAGCGGCTTCGACCAGGTCCTTGGCCTCCTTGAGGCCAAGACCGGTGATCTCGCGCACCGCCTTGATGACGTTGATCTTCTTGTCGCCGGCGGCGGCAAGAACGACGGTGAACTCGTCCTTCACCTCAGCCGGAGCAGCGGCAGCACCGCCAGCGGCCGCAACGGCGACCGGGGCAGCGGCGCTCACGCCCCACTTCGTCTCGAGCAACTTGCTCAACTCGGCGGCCTCGAGGACCGTCAGGGCCGAAAGCTCTTCGACCAGCTTCTCTAGATTGGCCATTGTCTGTCTCCTGTAACCTGAACTTCGATAATCGTGACTTCGATTGGGCTAACGACCGGCTTACGCCGCCTTCGCGCCGTCTTCCTTGGCTCCGTACGCACCGAACACTCGAGCGAGTTGACCAGCCGGCGCCACCAGAACACCGGCGATCTTCGTCGCCGGAGCCTGCAGGAGGCCGATGATCTTGCCGCGCAGAGCATCGAGGGAGGGCAGTGAGGCCAACGTCTGGACGCCAGCGACGTCCAGAACATTTCCACCCAGCGCACCACCGACGATGGTCAGCTTCTCGTTGTCCTTGGCGAAGGCCGAAACGACCTTCGCCGCAGCGACCGGATCCTTGGAGTAGGCGATGGCAGTCGGTCCCGTGAACATGGGGCCGAGCGCCTTGAAGGGCGTGCCCTCGAGGGCACGCAACGTGAGCCGATTCTTCGTGACCTTGTAGCTCGCGCCGGCTGCCCTGATCTTGCGACGCAGGTCCGTGACCTCCTGAACGGTCAAGCCTGACTGGCGAGTGATCACCATCAGGTTGGCGTCCATAAAGGTACGGTTCAGCTCGACGATCGCCTCGGCCTTTTCCGAACGATTCACGGCTTTCTCCAACTTTGATCCAACCCGGAGGATCCGGATCGGACCGGCTGCGTTCAGACCGCAGCCTCCGTTAGCGGGTTAGCGCGAACGGAGACCTTGCGGTCCGGTTCGCCTGCCCCGGAAGTTCAGGCCCGTGCGCGCACAGCGAAGTGCAGCGTCGATTCCCTTGCCCCCGTCTATCGCCGGCGGGTTTCCCCATTACGCTCGCCCTCGTTACAAACGCGGAAGGCGAAGCACCTGCGGTCTCGGACAGGTGGAGCTCGAAACCTGGCGGTTTCTTCGCTCCC
>CAMAYC010000118.1 GCA_945862125.1 Reyranella massiliensis 521 | reverse complement strand
AATAAGCTCCACGCCAATCACCCCCGCCAGCCCTTCCCAGAGCCAACACAGGCTCAAAAGGAAGCGACACTGGCATAGCCATCAGGGGGGGGCAGAATTGGACGCGAAAACCACCCCTCAGGGGGTCACTATTGCGCGCGATTTCACACTTTTGAGCATGCACAAGCAGCGTTACCACGAGGCCATCGGCAATCTGACACCGGCCGACGTCTACTTCGGGCGCGGCCGGACAATCCTCCTGGAACGAGAAAGGATTAAACGACAGACCATCCAATCCATACGCTTGAACCACCGTGCAATCGCCGCTTAACATCAATCAGCAGATGCGCTGGAGCCGCAATGAACCGCCCCGGGTTTGCCGGAGGCTATTTGGTTTGAGTCACGCCGCCATGGCTGGTTGGTCCAGCGTAGCGTAGTAGCGCTCCTCAGCCTCGGCCGGCGGGATGTTGCCGATCGGCTCCAGCAGCCGGCGATTGTTGAACCAATCGACCCATTCCAACGTCGCGAACTCGACAGCTTCGAACGACCGCCACGGCCCGCGCCGATGGATGACCTCAGCCTTGTAGAGGCCGTTGATGGTTTCGGCGAGAGCATTGTCGTAGCTATCGCCCACGCTGCCCACCGATGGCTCGATACCAGCTTCGGCCAGGCGCTCGGTGTATTTGATCGAGACGTATTGGGCGGACTCAACCAGTCGTCGCAACACGGTTTTTGTCGATCTGTGCCAGGCATTGGTCAAGTGCTTCAGCGGGTGTTTTCCAGCCAAGCGTCTTGCGTGGTCGGGCGTTGAGCGTAGCCGCCACGGCAGCGAGGGCGTCCGGATTGTGCGCGCATAGATCCGTACCTTTAGGGAAGTACTGGCGCAGCAGACCGTTGGTGTTCTCGTTTGTGCCGCGCTGCCACGGGCTTTGCGGGTCGCAGAAGTAGACCTTTACGCCGGCATCGACCTTCAGTCGGGCATGCTGCGCCATCTCGGCACCCTGATCCCAGGTAAGTGAGCGTCGCACTTCTTCGGGCAAGGTGGTGATGGTACGCGTGATCGCATCCCGCACCGCTTCGGCGCCGTGTCCCGCAAGCGCCGGCCCGTTCTTGATGCTTGGCCCAGCACCATGCCCCTCCATGCGTGGCAGGTGAAGCAACATCGTGTAGCGCGTCGTGCGTTCGACCAGCGTGCCAATCGCCGAACTGCCGAGACCCAGGATCAGGTCGCCTTCCCAGTGACCCGGCACCGCCCGGTCATCGGCTTCGGCCGGGCGCTGAGAGATCATGATGTCGGGCGAGACGAAGTTCTTACCGCGCAGGCCGACGCGCGCCCGCGGCGTGCGCAAGGTCCGGCCCGTTCTCAAGCAAGCGGTCAGTTCGCGTCGCAAGGCACCGCGGCCCTGAACGAAGAGCGCCTGGTAGATGGCTTCGTGACTGATGCGCATCCTCTCGTCATCCGGAAAGTCGACGACTAGGCGCCGTGCGATCTGTTCTGGGCTCCAGGCCCAGGCCCATCGCCGATCCTTTCGCGGCCCGTGTCGACGCCCCTTCCACGACACCGCGGGCCTCGGGATCGGTTTACCGCAGCTGGTACGCACGACGCCGGCGAGCCTCTCTTCCACATAGGAGCGCAATGCTGCGTTTCCGGCAAGCTTCGTCGCTTTGGGACGACGAGCAGACCGCTCGGCGTGCCACTGTGCAACGGTTGCACGATAATCCCGGGCACCGCTGCGCGTGGTCGCATTGCGCCCGACCTCACGCGATATCGTCGAGGCAGAACGACTGAGCCGGCGTCCGATCTCATGCAGGCTATGACCCTGGACGAGCAGCAGCGCGATGTCCTCGCGTTCCAGCAACGACAGGTATCTGCCTGACGGCGGCTTTGCCGCTGGCCTGCACATCGCTGGTGGCATACCGCCTGCCTCCCGAAACCATCTGGTCCCCACAGGTTGCGATACGCCTGCCTTAAACGCAGCCACCTCGCTGCTTATCCCAGCCGCAATGAGCGTCCAGAACAGCTGCCGCTCGCTCCGCGTCGCCACCGGTGGCCGACCGGGTGACCGCAATGGCGGCCGTCCACATCGATCCAACCGTCGCTTCTTCTTGTCCATCGCAACCTTCTCCATCGAAGTGTTGCGACGACCGCTTGAATCCGCCTTGGCTGCCTCGGTCGCTGTGATGTACGAGCCCGCCGCGATGGCGGGGCCGCCGGTCATGTAGAGCTTGCTCCAGGGCGTCGAGCACGAAGCCCGCGTGTGCCGTTCGTGACGCGCGCCAGCCAACGATCCGCCGAGCGTATGCATCGATGACGAAGGCAACGTAGACGAAGCCTGCCCAGGTCGCGACATAGGTGAAGTCAGAAAGCCACAGCGTATTCGGATGTGCGGCCTTGAACTGCCGATTGACGTGGTCCAACGGGCACGGCGTGGCTTTGTCGCTGATCGTGGTCCTGACCGGCTTGCCGCGGATCACGCCCTGCAAGTCAAGGCTTCGCATCAGCCGCGCCACAGTGCAGCGGGCAACATCGTGGCCCTCACGCTTGAGCTGCCGCCAGACTTTGCGCACGCCATAGACACGGAAGTTCTCCTCGAACACCCGCCGGACCTCCGGTATCAGGGCGTCATCCCGTCTCGCCCGCGCCGACAATCGGGTCAGATCTCTGGCGCTCGCCTGCGACATGCGCATCGCCTCCGAGACGGCGATCATGAGCACCGCCTTCGTGAAGATCGGTCTCTCCGGCGACTACGGCGGCACCTACCTGCTGACGCAGCTGGTCGGCCCGGCCAAGGCCCGCGAACTCTATTTGCTGGGCGACCGCATCGACATGACCGAGGCGGCCCGGATCAGACTGGTGAACTGGGTCGTGCCGTCTGTCGAGCTCGAGATCAAGGCTCTGGAGATCGCCAGGCGCCTCGCTTCCGGCCCGCGCCTGGCTCACCGGTTCATCAAGGACAACCTCAACCGGGCGCTGCAGGGCAGCTTCGCTGAATGCCTCGACATGGAGAGCGCTAACCTGATGCAGCTGCGTGACACCGAAGACCACAAGGAGGCCGCGCGCGCTTTCGCTGAGAAGCGGGCACCGAGGTTCGCCGGGCGCTGAGTTCACCTGTCCTTGCGCAAAATGTCATCCGGCCATGGAGTCGGTTCGCCGATGAATGCCACGGTTGGTGCTGTTCTGGGATCGAAGAGCTCGCCGTTCTCTTGCGGTGCGGCCTCCCCGCATGGGCTCTGGGCGCGCCTGCCTCCGATCGACGCAATGGCGGATCACGACGACGCCCGGCAGTGTCAGGGCGGTACAGTTTCGGTCGCCGTAAACAGTTCAGGCCGCGCGGCGCTCGAAGAGATGGCGCAGGCCAGGGTGTTGCTGGCGCAGGACGGTCACCTGATGTCGCAGGGCGACGAGTTCGAGCTCCAGGGTGAGGCGACTGCGAACCCGGAAGGAGAGCAGATGGGGTATTGGGGCTCGCCAGTTCGGCGGGCTGGCAGAATGGGTGGCTGCGCTTCAGGTTGATGATTGAACGAGGTCCGCATGAGCGGCCTCAAGCATCAGAGGAGAAGCGCAGCCATGAAACATTATGCTGGATTGGACGTGTCGGTGAAAGAAACCAGCGTCTGCATCATCGACGAAGCAGGCAAGACGACGCGCGAGGTCAAGGTAGCCAGCGAACCTGAAGCTATCCTGGCGATTCTGATGAATGAAGCCTTGACCATCGAGCGGGTTGGCCTCGAGGCGGGACCACTATCACAATGGCTTTACAGCGGATTGGCTGAATCGGGCCTGCCAGTGATCTGCGTCGAGACGCGGCACATGAAGGCGGCGCTGTCGGCGCAGCTCAACAAAAGTGACCGCAATGATGCGCGCGGCATCGCCCATATGATGCGGGTCGGCTTGTACCGTCCCGTGCATGTCAAGACGCTGGCCAGCCAGAAACGACGGATGCTGCTGACCAGCCGGCAGCTGTTGCAGGCAAAAGCCCTCGACATCGAGAATGACCTGCGGGGTACGCGGCGCAACTTCGGCCTCAAGGTCGGCATGGTCGGGGTGGCCAAGTTCGAGGCACGGATCCGCGATCTTGTCGTGGACCATCCCGACCTGGCTGCGATCACCGAGCCGCTGCTGATCGCCCGCAGGGTGTCGCGCGAGCAGCTTGGCGTTCTGCATCGTCGACTGCTCGCTGTCGCGCGCCAGGAAGAGGTCTGCCGCCGTCTCATGACAGTCCCGGGCGTCGGACCAGTAGTCGCGCTAACCTTCCGTGCGACGGTCGACGTTGCGGCCCGCTTCAAGAATTCCAAGGCTGTTGGTGCCGTGTTCGGCTTGACGCCGCGCCGGCACCAGTCGGGTGAGATCGACCGGATGGGCAGCATCTCGAAAAGCGGCGATGCGATGGTCCGTACCGTGCTGTTCGGTGGGGCCCAGGTCATGCTGACCCGTACCATCAGATGGTCATTGCTCAATGCCTGGGGCATGAAGATCGCTCGCCATCGGGGAATGAAGCGGGCGATCGTCGCCGTGGCACGGCGGATGGCGGTCATCATGCACCGCATGTGGGCAGACGGTACCGAGTTCCGTTGGTCAAATACTAACGCCGCGACCGGTTGAACGGCACGAGGCGAAACGAAGAGGAGAAAACCAGAGTTCCGCCGACTGGTGGAATGATGTCCCTCGCAGGGACGATGGTTGAGGTGAGTCCGTCGGTTCCCTTGTGCCTGCCGTCTGTCTTACGGCAAGCACGTAGAGCAGATCGTTCCACCCCAGCCTCCTGATCCCATCATGGGAGGGCCTCAGTGCCGATCCCGAAGAGAAGCGCGGACCCTGCGACTGACATCAACACCGGATCGATGGAGAAATCTGAAAGCGCTTGATACCTATACGCCCCAATAGAGAAGGGAGCCGAGGGCGGACAGAAGCGTAAGAATGCCGATGACGGTATGACTGCAGCGCCAAAAACTCTATGCTTTCTCGCCTTCTTGAAGTTTTGAGTAAGCACAGCATGTTGCGGATTGTGGAGCAGCCCTAAGCTACCTCAAGCGGCATTTTGTAGGTCTCCTTGAAGGACACCAAAGCTACGAAGGAGATTACCGCTGCGGCCATGACCATGAAGGCCGGGCTGTAGTCGTTGCCCGTGCGTTCGATTATCCATGTCGCTGCTAGGGGAGTGAGGCCGCCCACGACGCCCAGGGTGACGTTGTAGCCGAGTGCGATGGCCGTGCAGCGCACTGCCACAGGTGCTGCCTCGACCATGATGGTGGGTTGGGTACCAACGAAAGTGCCGACAGCAATTACGAAACCCATCTGCCCCAGAAGCACGAGCGCGGAATCGTCGTGGTGCATCAGCCAGAAGAATGGCAATGCGCCGACAAACCCGAGCACGAGGGCGCCGAGCATGACCGGCTTGCGGCCGAAGAGGTCCGTAGCCCAGCCCGTCGCGACCATGACGGGTAGCAGCGCCGCCATGCTGATTGTGTTGATCCCAAGTGCGCGGGCCGGCGCCATGCCGTCGACGAGCTCAAGCCAACTCACAATGTAGACGAACAACAGGTAGAAGCCGACGGAGTTGAAGACCGAAAGTGCTGCTAGGCGGGCCAGCAGCGGACTGTGGTTGCGCATCGTTTCGAGCAGCGGAGAACGTACTGCCTTGCGCGTCTTGGGCGTTTCCTGCACATGGCGGCGCAGAATGAACCCCGCGAAACCGACTAGGAGACCCAGTAGAAACGGGATCCGCCAGCCCCATGTTTCCAAGGCCTCCGCCGACATCGTCGAGGCGAGCAGCGTACCGGTCGCGGAGCCGAGCAAGATGCCGCCAACCGCGCCGCAGCCGGCCATGGCACCAATGAAGCCGCGGCGGCCCGGAGGCGCGCGCTCGACCATGAAGACGATTGATGTGGTGTATTCCCCACCCACCGAAAGGCCCTGGATCATGCGCAACAGGGTAAGCAGGATCGGCGCGGCCATCCCCAGCACCTGATAGCCCGGCAAGGCGCCTACCAGGAATGTCGGGATCGCCATCGCCGCTACCGAAAAGGTAAGCGCAGCGCGGCGACCGTACTTGTCGCCGATATGGCCGATCAATGCGCCACCCACGGGGCGCATGAGGAAGCCCACGGCGAAGATGCCGAAGGCCGCCAGCAACTGGGCCACCGGGTCTTCGTTTGGAAAGAAGGTGCGCCCAATCGCGGCGGCGAAATAACCGTAAATTGCGAAGTCGAACCACTCCAGCACATTGCCGATTGCGCCTACGACGATGGTCCGACTCATGCTGCCTGAATTCATGAAGTACTTCCCCAGCTTCCAGAATGTCGACCCATTGCCGGTGACACTCTCATCCTGATGGATGTCTGCGGGCAAAAAATCCTGTCAATGTCGGTACGGCTCGCGCCGAGCACGATTGTGTCGGCGGCCTGAAAATCGTGAAGGATTGCGTGTTGGGTCTGGGCACGCGGCTTAACGGCCCGCTCTGCCGCCAACCGCTGCGCGACGGCCGCAGCGGCTAGCGTTCGCATCGCATCTTCTTTTCCCCGGTAGTATCGCAGGCCCGCACGGCGACGGTGCCGTCGCTGCCGTCGACCAGGTCGAGCACAAAGTGCCTGCCGTCCGAGCAGATCGCCCGCCACGACGCGAAGGACCCGCTACGATACTCCAGGAAGGTAGACTCGACCACGTCACAGTCGGCGTGGTCGACGCTGCGCAGCAGGCGGTCAAAAGCGAGATTTCGTTCGGCCGGCGAGAAGCGCGCAATCCTGTCGTGAGTGGCGTTGCCCGTCGCGGTCGGGATCGGGGCAGCGGCCTGCGTGACGGTCACCACGCCGAGCAGCGCGGCGGTCATCAGTGCGACAGTGCGGGAAAGCGAAGACATGCGTCGGGGCTCCTGCGCCGGCTCAAAATTCGAAAAGACCGAGAAAGCATAGAGTTATTCGCGGCGCAGTCATAGTCATGTTCACGCTTCTGTCCGCCCATATGTTCGTATTCCTCCGGCGAGGGCCGCCTGTACGCTGAAGATGTGATCGTGAACATTGAGGGTTCCGCGGGCACGATGATCGTGTCCGTGTAGCCCAGATGGACACGATCGCAGATGTCAGTCTCGAGACTAGGCTCCGCCGCTAGACGCCGGCGGCGGGTGCGCCCTGAAGACGAGAAGTGGCGGATCTTAGCGGAGACGTACAAGCGCGGGGCGTCGGTATCGGCGATGGCCCGGCGTCACGACCTCAATGCGAACCTGCCGGGCGGATGGGGAAATGAAGTAGGGAACGCCGCATAAGAGACTGTTGGATTTCAGCGTCGATTCTAGCGCTTGATGAGGTCGGCAGAGACGATCACGGCGCCGATGATTTTTCCCGTCTTGTCCTTCACGGCAAAGACCTCCTGCTTGAGACCCTGCGGGTAGTCCTTGCCTTTTTCAGTGAAGGTTCTCGGCTTGCCGTCCTTGAGGGTCTGGCCAACCTCGTTGCCGGCATCTTCCGAGAACACCGTGCCGACGTTGCTTGCGATGGTGTCTGCGACGATCTTTTTGCTGGTATCCGTCACGACAATGTCGTGCAGGGCCTTTTGGATCACCGCATCGAGAGCGCCTTCCTTCAGTGTGTCGGCGGCAAATGCACCGGATGCAATTGCGACCATGGCGACACAGCCAGTTACACCCGCAATCAGTACTTGGGTTGCCGTCTTCATGACCCTTCTTCTCCTTTGTTATTCTGATTCCAGCATGCCGTACCTCGGATCGTTCATCAATTAACCGACATTCCCCGGGTGAACCAGTGTAAGGGTGCGATGGCTAGCATTCCGCCGGGTTCCGGGGAAGCCATGGGCGGCCGACGCAAGTTTTCCCGGCGGTCCCGCCGCGTCCACCGTCCAAAACGAGCTTTGATCCATCGATTTAGCTCTTTCCCTCGCCATGCGGACGCAGCCCTCCCGTGGTGACAACGCATCCGCCTCGTTCGGTCCTACGCTGGAGCCGGTCGTCGTCGCAGCCCGTCGATCAGCCGCAGGATTTGCTCGAACAGTTCCTTCGGCACGGCGACCTCGGCCATCTGGAATATGGCGTAGCGGGCGTGGCGCACGACCTTGGCCCCGATCTTCACCAGCTTCTCCCGCAGGCTGGTCAGCGACCACTGCGCGACCGATCGTTCCGGGCGATCATGGCGTCAGGTCGGGTTAAGCCGCTTGCGCTGCCGGCACGCAGCCCGAACCTGAATGCCTACGCGGAACGTTGGGTGAGGTCGGTCAAGGAGGAGTGCCTGTCGAAGGTGATCCTGTTCGGCGAGCGCTCCTTGCGGCAGGCGCGGATCAATTATGTCGATCATTTCCATGCCGAGCGGAACCACCAGGGGAAGGGCAACATCCTGCTGTTTCCTCGGAACACGGACCGCGGCCGCGAGGGGCCGGTTCGGTGCCGCGAGAGATTGGGCGGGCTCCTGCGCTGCTATCATCGTGAGGCGGCGTGAGAGCACGGCGGCCGTTTTAGTTTTTTGACTCTAAGGACATCGGCGCGGAAGTAGCGGCGAAGGTCGCGCTCGGGGTAGCGGTACCGGGCCACGACCGGTTCGAGCATGTCCTTCCAGCCGTCCGCCGAATGGACGTTGCCCGGACGCAGCGCGCATTGTTCGAGGTCGCCGAACTGGTTGAACACGAACAGCGGATGATAACCGAGTATACCGGCGGCCCTACTGGCGGATGGTCTCCAGCGTACGGCGCAACGGCTCGGCCGAAATGCGAAGCGGCGGCGGAGTCAGGCGAATGCCGCGGTCGAAGGGATTTTCCAGATCCAGAATGAGTTTGAAGGCCATCGCCACCGCCAAGATGCTGCAGAACAGGGCGATGATCGTCGTGGCATTGCGGGGCGCGAACAGACCGAAACTGCCGTAGACGACGATCAGCCACAGGATGACCACGCCCACGAACGGTAGCGGCAGCGAGTTCACGTTCTGCTGGACGATCAGCGAGCGCGCCGCCCTTACCGCGGCCGCCAGCCGCAAGGCCTCGGTGCCCAGCCACTTCTGGCGGTCGTCGGCGGGCTTAAGCGCCAGGATCCGGTCCTCCACATCGTCGAACACCTTGGCGGTCACGGGGTTGTCGACAGTGTGCTTGCCGTCCGGCTTGTCGGTGAAAAGGTCTTCTAGCTTCATTGCCGTGAAGCGCTGCAGGATTTCCCGGATGGGCGCGGTCTCGGGGCCATAGCGGCGCAGCAGCTCGTCGAGCTGGCCGATGTTCGAGGACAGAAACGAGACGGTGGCGTTGCGGGCGTTGAACGCGCTGTTGGCGTTCGATATCAGGAAGCCGATCACCAGCGCCGTCATGGTGCCGACAACCGCGATAGAGACCGAAACCGTCGCTTTGGCTTCCGCGTTCAGGTGATGATTGGGCAGGCGCCGGCTGATCCGCATGCCCAGCATGGCGCTGCCGAAGACGACGCACAGGATGAAGAAGGCGATCTGGGCGGAGGTCAGGATCATCTATGGCTGTCTTTCTTCGTTGTGTATTGTGACCGCCTTGGCGATCGTCATTTACTCAGCAGTCAGCAATATAGGCAACACTAGGATGCTTGAAGAACAGGGCAATCGGGTGAAGGACTGGATGACAAGCCTCTGAAATGCTGAATCTGTGGTGATCCTCTGAATCGATTCGCGGAGGATGGCGATGGGCGACGTGGCAAACGAGTGCGGTACGGTTTTCGAGACGGTCGTCTTTCTCAAGCATTTCAGAGAGCTGCCGGACCATCGCCAAGCCGGCAAGGTGACCTACCCGCTCGACGAGGTGTTGCTGCTGTGCCTACTCGCCGTTGTGGCGGGTGCCGACACCTTCGTCGACATCGCCCGCTTCGGGACTAGGAAGATCGACCTGATGCGCCGGTTCCGGCCGTTTCGGGACGGCACGCCCTCGCATGATCATCTTGGCGACATCCTCGCCACCCTGGACGCCGATCAGTTCCAGCGCTGCTTCGTCGCCTGGGTCGCCTCGATGACCGGCGCGCCGGAAGGCGTGATCGCGATCGACGGCAAGACCCTGCGCCGCTCCCACCACGGCAAGGGCGGCAAGGCGGCGATCCACATGGTCTCCGCCTTCGCCGCCCGCCAGCGCCTCGTGCTCGGCCAGGTCAAGGTGGCGGAGAAGTCGAACGAAATCGTGGCAATCCCGAAATTGCTCGACCTGATGGAGATCGAAGGCGCGATCGTCACCATCGATGCGATGGGCTGCCGGCGCGACATCGCACAGAAGGTCATCGACAAGAAGGCCGACTACGTGCTGGCGCTGAAAGGCAACCAGGGCACCTTGCGCGACGATGTTGACCTGTTCTGTGCAGAGCAGAAAGCCAATAGGTTCGCCGATGCCGAGATCAGCCGCGCCGAGACCGTCGACGGCGATCACAGCCGCATCGAAACCCGCACCACGACCGTCATCCAGGACGTCGAATGGATGCGTCAGCGCCACAAACGGCCTGGGCTGAACCGCGTCGTCATCGTTGAAAGTGCCCGGCAGATCGATGGCGCAATCACGTCCGAGACACGCGTCTACATCACTTCGCTGCGTCTGCCGGCATACCTCATAGGGCCCATCGTCCGAGACCATTGGTCAGTCGAGAATAAGCTGCATTGGGTCATGGGCATGATCTTCCGCGACGACGAGTGCCGCGTCCGGACGGATCATGCGCCAGCAAATTTCACCACGCCCAAGCACATGGCGCTCAATCTGATCCGACGGGCACCAAGCAAGCACTCCAACCGCCTACGCCGCAAGGTCGCTGCATGGGATGACAACTTCCTCGCATGCATCATCGCCGGATAATGTAGCCGAAACGTCAACCCGGAGCTACTGATTGTAGCCTATATTATTGACTGGTTAGTAAGCATGGACAACCTTGTCGACAGCTTCTTTTCGGCGATAGCTGTCGACATTCATTTCGAGGAGCTGGTTCTGCTGGGCCGCGACCTTGGCGCGGGCGAGGTCTTCGCCACGGCGCTTGTCGACGGCCGCACCGCCGCCCGCCGTGTCGGCGAACAGCGAGAGCTTGTCCATGTCGTCGTCCATCACCGGCTGCATCGCGAGGTCGGTGTAGTCGAGCCGCTTCGGGTCGTTCCTGACCTTCCGGCCGATGGCAATGCCCTGCAGGGTGAGGCGCGTATAGATCTTGAGCTTGTGCCAGAAATCGAGCGCCACCTTGAGATGGAACACGCCGATCGGCTCGATCGGCATGCCGTAGCGGCGGTCCAGGCGATACTTCATGCGCACCGCGCCGCCTTCCAGCGGATGCACACCCTCGGCCTCGAACATGATCTTGAACATGGTCATGAAGTGGGCCGGCTCGGCCGGGTCGCGGCCGGGGATCGCGCCATGGCGGCGTGCCACCGTCTCAATGTGCTCGGGCGTGTAATAGGCTTTCCAGGCGTCGCGATAGGTCTGCTCAAACTCCGCGTCGGCCATCTTCGGATGATGCACGCAGCGATGATGGACGTCGTACTTGTTGAGGTCGGGTTCCATCCATACGCCCCGCTTCCACAGGGTCTGGTGATCCTCCGAGCCGGGCAGCGGCGTCAGGATGAACAACTCGAGGATGTCGAGCGGCAGCTCCTTCTTGATGATCTCCATGTCGCGCAGGATCGAGGCGCGCGTGTCGCCCGGGAAGCCCAGGATGTAGCCGGCCCACGTCGAGGCGCCGCTGGTGTGCCACGCCTGCAGCATCTTGCGGTATTCGGTGATCTTGTTCTGGCGCTTCTTGGCGGCCAGCAGGTTGTCCGGGTTGACGTTCTCCAGACCGATGAACACGCGGTAGACGCCGGCCCAGCGCGCTTTATGGATGAAGTTCGGGATGCGATGGCACTGGGTGTCGACCTGGATGATCAGGGAGAGCTCGATGCCCTCGTTCTCCTTCAGCTCGATGAGCCGGTCGAAGAAGTCTTCCCAATGCTTGTTGCGGGCCATGTTGTCGTCAGTGATGAAGAACGACGTGATGCCCTGCTTGTAGTTGTCGCGGACGATCGCTTCGAGATCGTCGGCTGTGCGGAAGCGGCTCTTGCGGCCTTGCACGTTGATGATGGTGCAGAACGAGCACTGGAACGGGCAGCCGCGGCCGAGATCGAAGCTCGACATGCCGCCCTCGTTGCGCGCCAGCGCCGACGGCGGCAGGCGCGGCGTCGGGGCGCCTTCGAGGCCCGGCAGGTCGTCCATGTAGTTGTACAGGGGCTTCATGGTGCCGTTGATCGCATCGCGAAGCACCAGGTCGAACCGGCCTTCCTCGGCCTCGCCGGCGAAGATCGAGATGCCCATGTCCATCGCTTCCTGAATCTCGGGCGGCGTGACCGGCAGCATCGATAGGCAGCCGGAGACGTGGAAGCCGCCGATCGCCACGGGAAAGCGGCCCTTCAGGAACTGGCGGGCGAGATTCACGGCGTGCGGGAACTGGTTGGTCTGGACGCCGACCAGGCAGATCAGGCCCTTGCCGCCGCTGCGCTCGATCTCGGCCATCAGCCGTTCCGGGAGCACGCGCGTATTGGTCTCGTCGATCGGCCGGATGACGATGTCGACGTCGGGGCCGAGCACTTGACGTGCCTGACAGTCCTCGCCGAGCCCATGGAGGGCGGCCAGGGTGTTCGATGGAATGTGAGAGCGAAGCCAGGTGATCGGATAGCCGTCATCATCGTAATGAGTCGGCTTGATCAGAAGTAGGTGAAACTTCGTACGCTTTAGGGCAGCGCCCATCTCAGACTTCTCCAAGTCAAAATCCGAGCCGGGGGTGGCCCCCCCCCTGAAACGCTACACTTGCTGGGCTTTGGGATTCTTTGAGTAAGGACAAGGCCAAGACTACTTGAGCAACTTTAGGCATTCGCCTGCTGCCTCCGCGGCGGGCCGTGCGACGGCTTGTGCCATCGATCCGTTCATGACCATGGGACGCACTACGGCCGAAAGGGCGTCCTTGATAATGGTATCGGGTTTCACCGTCGGCGCGGTCTTATCGTAGATCAGTTTGGCATCACTCGACAGGCTGGCGGAACACGCCAGCGCCGAGGCCTGGTCTGCCCGAACCACTGCAGGAATTACAAATAGCATTGTCGCACAAAATAGACCGATCTTCATTTCACGGATCCTCGTCGGTGTTGGTAAAGACGTTGGAGATCCCCTTATTGTAGAGCGACTGCGTTCCGAAGTCGGAGAAATTCGCGCTGCCGCCGATACCGACATAGAAAGCGGACTTAGGAATGCCGGTCCTTTCCGATGATAGTGGCTGCGCCCCAACAGCCGTGGGGCAGACGGCCGCAACAAACAGCAAGGCGACACGCGAATAATTCAAGAAAAAACTGGCCTCCGGCAAACGCTCACGCGGCCCAACGACTGCGCCATTTGGTTCAGTCGTGCACTCACGAGCACACAACACAAAAGTTCTTGCATTGCCCGGGATAAGGCAATCAAAGGGCACCGCGCGCTTCCCAGTGTTATGAGCGTTGTCGCATGTATCAGTTCAAGCAGAAAGATAAATGATGCCTCCGCAGCCCTGCTTGAGCTGCCCTGCTCACGTTTCGGGACGTTTCTCCGGCACGCTATTATTCGGGGTGTCCAGCTGCTACTGAATTCAGACCCAACCTAGATGTGCGGTTACTAGGGAAGCGTAAAGTGCAAACAGGCAGTCGCATATGGTGGCCCTTTTCCGTGCCAAGAGACATTCTCGGTATTAGGTTTGCCTGCAACGTAGCGATCGCGACGAGCCTAATCTGGTATGCGCTGGCCCACCTTGCCGACACCAATCCGCTCTGGGCAATCGCCTCAATGGTCGCCGCCGCGGATCCGCAGGTGGACGAGGCAAGACGCATGTTCAGAAGCCGCCTCATCAATGTGCTAGTGGGTGGCATGGTCGGCTTGCTCTTCCTGATCATTGGAGGCCCCGCCCAATGGACTCTGCCATTAGCGCTCGCCGTGACTGTTCTGCTCTCGTCTTATGTCGTCAAGATTCAGACGATGTGGCGTCAGGCACCGATTACGGCTGCGATTGTCATCGCCGCAGGCGTATCCACTCATTCCAAGTTAAGCGGCATCGAGCACGGGCTGCACAAGGTCGGCGAGGTTGTGTTCGGCTGCCTGGTAGGCGTCGCTGTGAGCTGGGCGATGTCGAAGATCTGGCCAATCCGGCAGCATGATCGTCTCGATGGCTCGTAGGTGCCAGCTAGGATACTAGATTGGAGCCCTCTGAGCGAAGGACTTGATCTTCTCTGCCGTTCCCCCAACAAAATCAGGGATGTTTCCTCATGAAAAACGCGGACGACATCTATCGGATTCCATCAGTTGTCCTTTTTCTTATTGGTGCATACGACCTCTTGAGAGGATTCATGCATACATTCTTGTTGAAGTGGTCTGCCGCCAACTTTGCCAAATTTGACTTGGCAACCGTTCCAGAAGATCAAGTCTTTCTTCTCGGCGTCTTTGGCATTTCCAATTTTCTGACGGGTGCCGTTTTTCTACTGATCAGCCAAAAAGCCAGACACCTTTCGCCCCACGCTCTGATTCTCATTCCTGTCATTTACCTTCTCGGGTGGGCAGGCATCTGGTCGAATGGGGTTCATGGCCAAGCTGAATTCAACGGCAAGTATCTGCTGTTCATCTACTTTGCCGTCTGCCTAGTCACATACGCATACTTCTTGGTCATCAGGGCGAAACGCAACCGAATCTGACCTTGATGCCCGCCGCGCGCGCTTCTCGCGATCATAGCAAGAAATCTACTTTTCGTGAGCGAATCCGTCTGCGCGAAAAGTGTCTGCAAGCGAAGTTTTGCGGACCGCGCACAACGAGCGCGTGCGCGCAATCAGCCGCCGCCGGCCGATATGCTCGTTTGGTCAAAAAACTCGAACGACCGGAAGCCCAGCGCCCAAGCGGGGTAAGCATAGCGGTGCCGGAGATGGTCCGGTACGATTTTGCGGACGGTTTACGATGCTCTGGGTAGGGCAGGGGGCGTTTATGGATTGGGCGCGTATCCTGGCCTACGTGCCGGGTATTCCTCCGGCGTGGGCCGGCTGTACGCTGATGATCTAGTCGTGAAGATTGCGGGTACGTGGGCACGATGACCGTGTCCGCTAACCTTGATGGACACGATTTCAGATGTCAGTTTCGAGATCGGTCTCTGCGGATAAACGCCGGCGGCGGGTACGCCCTGAAGACGAGAAGCGGCAGATCGTAGCGGAGACGTAAGAGCGCGGGGCGTCGGTATCGGCGGTGGCCCGGCGTCACGACCTCAATGCGAACCTGCTGTTCTCGTGGCGTCGAGTGATGGGGCCGGTTGCGTCGGCATCTGCG
>CAMAYC010000117.1 GCA_945862125.1 Reyranella massiliensis 521 | reverse complement strand
AACGCCATGACGACGGTGTCGTCGGTGATCTTCCTCTACGCGCCCGACACCAAGCTCGCCTCGGTGGCGGCGGTGAACATCGAGGAGGCCGGCACCACGGCCGCCGCCGCGGCCCTCTGCGTGGTGATCGTGCTCACTTCGGCCGCGGTAAAGGCGCTGCACCTGCTGGCCGACCGCTTCCTGTTCGCGCGGCTGCAGGCCTGGCGGAAGCGCTGACGTTATTTAAGGGCAGCTCTCGATTAAATACATGGGTGGGCACATAGATATCTTTTCTGCCTTTGTAGAGGGGGGCTTCGACACCGTTTGAAGCAGTAAGTCACCGGCCACGCCAGAGAGGAGATTGCGATACGCAATGCAAACGCCTTCTCGATTGTCCTCGTTGGTGAAGCGCGCTTCCCAGTTGGCTTTGTCGGTTTCGTTGAAAGGTCGACAACTAGTGCGCGTACGCAGCAAAGACTCTCCAGACCAATATCCAGGCGATTTAAAGGTCTCGGTCATAAACGCTTGGTACAGTGCAAAGAATGCGGGCGTTAGCAACGACTCGTGTGAGAACATCAATGAATCGAGCTTGCGCTTTTTGGCGACAATATCGGATGTCGAGAACTCGCGATATCTGCCTACATAGAAGTGATATGCCAGTATGTCATTGAGTAGAGGCGCAACTTCACGATAGATCGCAAGCCGCAATGCACGAAGGCTTTCCTTCTCCTTTTGTTCGTCAGCGAAGGCCCTTGCTTGTTGCTCTTGCAAGTCCTTTGTCTTGCCCAGGATGTCTTGCTGGGCGTTCCAGATAAGCCATCCCACCACGGCGACGACCAACGGGGTTACCGTGCTGACGAACAACTTTGCGACTTCAAGTGAATTCCAAAAACTCTTCTTCTCGGAGGATTGGCCTCCACTGGAAATGCTGCTCATGATGAATCACCATTTCTCGCGGGGAATGACCGTGGTGTCATTGGTTGTGTGACTACGAGAAGAGTATACGGAAGGTAGCAAAGAATGTCTATGCGATGTGACGTCGTCATCGTCGGTGGCGGTGCGATGGGTTCGTCCACCGCGTATCACCTGAAATCCGATTCGAATTTCTCGGGTACCGTCGCGGTGGTCGAGCGCGATCCGACCTATGCGCGGGCGTCCTCGGCCTTGTCGGCCAGTTCGATCCGCCAGCAGTTTTCTACGCCGCTCAACATTCATCTGTCGCGCTACGGCATCGGCTTCCTGCGCCGGGCGCCGGAATTGCTGGGTGTCGATCTCGGGCTGAAGGAGCCGGGCTATCTCTTCCTTGCGTCGCCGGCCGGGGAGGCGGTGCTGCGCGCCAACCACGCGATCCAGCGTGGCGAGGACTGCGCGGTCGAGCTTCTCGAACCGGGGCCGCTGCTGGCGCGGTTCCCGTGGATCTCGACCGAGGGCATCACGCTGGCCTCGCACGGCATCGCCAACGAGGGCTGGTTCGACGGGCCGGCGTTGATGCAGGGGTTTAGGCGCAAGGCCCGCGAACTTGGCGCCGAGTACATCGCCGACGAGGTGGTGGAGCTGGCGCCCAACGCCGTCTCGCTGCGCTCGGGGCGCCGGATCGAGGCTGGCACGGTCGTCCTGGCGGCGGGGCCGTGGTCAGGTCAGGTGGCGGCGACGGCCGGTATCTCACTGCCGGTCGAGCCGCGCCGGCGCTCGGTGTTCGTGATCGACGTCCGGGAGCCGCCCGGGGTCACGCCTCTCACCATCGATCCATCGGGCGTGTGGTTCCGGCCGGAGGGCCGCTTCTATCTTGCCGGCACGACGCCGGCCGCCGGCAACGATCCGGCCGAGCCGCCGCTCGAGGTCCAGCACCAGGAATGGGATGACATGGTCTGGCCGGCGCTGGCGGCGCGGGTGCCGGCCTTCGAGGCGGCCAAGGTGGTGAGCGCCTGGGCGGGCTATTATGAATACAATACCTTCGACCAGAACGGCATCGTCGGCCGCCATCCGGACCTCGAGAGCCTGATCTTCGCGACGGGCTTCTCCGGCCACGGCATCCAGCAGTCGCCGGCGGTCGGACGCGCCGTCGCCGAGCTGATCGTGCATGGCAGCTATCGCACGCTCGACCTCAGTCCCTTCGGTTATGAACGCATATCCGCAGGACGGCCTATCCGGGAGCTGAACGTGGTGTGATACTCTCGCCATAACGCGAGGAGAGTGACGTGCCCGATCAAGCCCTGGTCAATTCGGATTTGCAGTCCGCGCTCATCGAGGCGCGCCAGGCCTACGCCGACAGCAACCCCAAGAGTCTCGGCCGCCACCACGAGGCATGCGAAGCGATGCCGGGCGGCAACACCCGCACGACGCTGCACAATTCACCGTTCCCGCTCACGGTCGTGCGCGGCGAAGGCTGTCGCCTGTGGGACGCCGACGGTCATGAATACATCGACGTGCTGGGCGAATACACCGCTGGCATCTACGGCCATTCGCATCCGGTGATCCGCGCCGCGGTCGACAAGGCGCTGAACAACGGCTGGAACTATGGCGGCCGCAACGAGAACGAAGCCAGGCTCGCCAAGCTGATCGCCGACCGCATGCCGTCGATCGACCTGGTGCGCTTCACCAACTCCGGCACCGAGGGCAACGTGATGGCTCTGGCCGGCGCACGGGTCTACGCCCAGCGCAAGGGACGGGCCAAGGCCACCAAGGTCATGGTGTTCCACGGCGGCTACCACGGCGGCGTGCTCTACTTCGTGAGCGGCGGCAGCCCGGTGAACATCCCCTACGACTTCATCGTGGCGCCCTACAACGACATCGAGGGTACTCGGGCGCTGCTGGCGAAGCATGGCGAAGAGCTTTTCGCCGTGCTTCTGGAGCCGATGCAGGGCAGCCATGGCTGCTTGCCGGGCGACGTCGGGTTCCTGAAGATGGTTCGAGAGGAGACCAAGGCCCGGGGGATCACGATGATCTTCGACGAGGTCATGACCTCGCGGCTCTCGCCCGGTGGCCTGCAGGAGAAGCACGGCGTCGTTCCCGACATGACGACATTGGGCAAGTACATCGGCGGCGGCATGTCGTTCGGCGCGTTCGGCGGGCGGCGCGACATCATGGAGCTGTTCGACCCGACCAAGGCCGATTCGCTGCCGCACGCCGGCACCTTCAACAACAACGCGCTCACCATGGCGGCCGGTGTCGCGGGCTACGGCGAGGTCTATACGCCTGCGGCGGCGGCGGAGTTGAATGCCCGGGGCGAGAAGATCCGCGAGCGGTTGAACGCGATCTGTGCCAGGAACAAGGTGGCGTTCCAGTTCTCCGGCATCGGCTCGATGATGACGGCGCACGCCACGTCGCGGCCGATCCGGACGGCGGCCGACATCGCCAGCAGCAACCAGGACGCCAAGGAACTGTTCTTCTTCGACATGATGGCTGCCGGCATCTGGATCGCGCGGCGCGGCTTCGTGGCGCTCAACATCATGATCGGCGAGGCCGAAGGCGACCGTTTCGTGGCCGCCGTCGAGGAGTTCGTGACGGCGCGTCAGGCTCTCCTGAAGGCATGACGGATTTTCCCCAGCCGGTCTCCGGCACGGTCGTCCCGCGGTTCGGCGATGTCGCCACCTTCATGCGCCTGCCGCTGTTTCGCGATCCGGCCGAGGTCGAGATCGGCATGGTCGGCGTGCCGTGGGATGGCGGCACGACCAACCGCCCCGGCGCGCGGCATGGTCCGCGCCAGATGCGCGATCTTTCGACCATGATGCGCCGGGTTCACCACGTGACGGGTGTGGCGCCGTACGAACTGGCCAAATGCGGCGACATCGGCGATGCGCCGGTCAATCCGGCCAGCCTGGATGACTCGCTGGAACGGATCGAGAAGCACTTCGCCAAGATTCACGCCGCCGGCACCGTGCCGCTGTCGGCCGGTGGCGATCATCTGGTGACGCTGCCGATCATGCGCGCCATCGCAGGCCCCGGGAGCAAGAACCGGCCTCTGGGCATGGTCCACTTCGACGCGCACAGCGATACCTGGGACACCTATTTCGGCGGCTACAAATACACCCACGGCACGCCGTTCCGCCGCGCCGTCGAGGAGGGGCTGCTGGACCCGAAGCGGGTGGTTCAGATCGGCATCCGCGGTTCGCTCTACAAGCGCGACGACAACCAGTGGGCGGTCGATCAGGGCATGCGGGTGATCACCATCGAGGAATATTTTGACCTGGGCGTCGAGAAGGTGATCGCCGAGGCCCGCCGCGTCATCGGCAGTGGCCCTGCCTATGTGAGCTTCGACGTCGACGGCCTCGATCCCGCGTTTGCGCCCGGCACCGGCACGCCGGAGATCGGCGGCTACACGCCGCACGAGGCCCAGCGCATGCTGCGCGGCCTGCGAGGCCTCGACCTGGTCGGCGGCGATGTCGTGGAAGTCTCACCGCCCTTCGACATGAGCGGCAACACCGCGCTCGTCGGTGTCACCATGATGTGGGAGATCCTCTGCCTGCTGGCCGAATCGGTGGCGAGGCGGAAGGGGCGCCTCAAGGGTTAGGGAACGATCCCGAGCTCCCGCGCCTTGATCTGCAGCGCCAGCACCTTCGAGTAGATGCGGCACTGCGCGAGACCGCCGGCCAGGAACCACACGCCCGGCTGGCCGGTCGGGCGCCACATGCCCTTGAGCTCGCCTTCCTCGTCGAAGCCCCAGACGGGGCCGATGCGATCGGTCAGCTCGTCGCCGAGCAGCGGGCGCACGGCTTCCTTTTGGCCGTAATAGCCGGTGGCGAGCACGATCAGGTCGGCCTGCTTGATGGTCCCGTCTTTCATCCTGGCGCCCTCGGCGCAGAAGCGTTCGATGTCGTCGTACTGGAGCAGGCCGACCTTGCCGTCGATGATCATCTGCGAGCAGCCGGCGTCGAAGTAGTAGCCGCCGCCGCGGCGGCCGAACATGATCTGCCAGCCGTCGCCATAGGGCCCCGAGGTGAGCTTGAACCCACGTGCCTTCAGCCCGTCGAGCAGCGCCTTGTCGTTCTCGGCATTCATCTTCGTGATGCGCTGGTGCGAGCGCTGGTAGATCGGGAAGGGGAACGACGCCGCGATCAGGTCCTTGTCCTCGAACGAGATCTCCTCGTCATAGAGCGCGTAGGGCGCCTGCGCCTCCTTGAGGCTGACGACCAGGGTTTCCCGGTTCTGGATGATCGACACTTCGGCCGCGCCCGATACCGCGAGATCCTGTGCCACGTCGTGGCCCGAGGTGCCGGTACCCAGCACCAGCGCCTTCTTGCCCTTCCAGTCGAGGCCGCTGCCGTACTTGCCCGAGTGGCTGACGGTGCCCTTGAACTCCTTGAGGCCCGGCAGGTCCGGCATCTTGGGAATGCCGCTGGCACCGTTGCAGAACACGACATGGCGCGGATGCATGACACGCTCGCTGCCGTCCGCCCGCTTGAGTGTGACGTCCCAGCGCTTCTTCGCCTCGTCGTAGTGCGCCTTCGTGAGCTCGGTGGCAGTCCACACGTTCAGCTCCATCGCCTCGACATAGAGCTCGAACCAGTTGGCCAGCATATCCTTAGGAATGAATACCGGCCAGGAGCGCGGGAACGGCATGTAGGGCAGGTGATTGACGCGCGTCTCGTTGTGCAAGGTGAGCGCGTGGTAGCGGTTACGCCACGAATCGCCGACCCGCTGGTCGCGGTCGATGGTGAGTGTGTCGACGCCCAGTACGGAAAGCCGCGCGGCTACCATCAGACCTGCCTGGGCCGCGCCGACCACCAGCACCGCCGGGTCGCGATCGGCATAGGCAATCGCCTTCTTGCGCCGGTCGGCCCAGTTCTCGCCGCCGAAATTGCGCTTCCAGTCGACGTTCTGCCAACGCTTGCCGTTGGCTGGATCCTCGTGGCCGCGGATCTCGGCCAGGAGCGTGGCGAGCGTCCAGGCGCGCCAGGTGCCACCCTCGGAGACGAGGCGCACGACGCCGTCGCAAGGACCGATTGCGCTCTCGAAGGTGAACATCACCTCGATAGTCTCGGTGCCCGCGCGCGTCACGGTGCGTGGCGCCGCCCGATCCTTGGCGAGCTGGAAGTCGCGCGGTGCTGTCGTCGCGATCAGCGGCACGATGCGCTCGGTGATCGCCTTCGCGCCCGTCATCATGCGCAGGTCCCAGTCGAAGGCCAGGATGTCGCGCCAGAAAGTTTCCTTGGCGAACAGCGTGGCGATGCGTGTGGGATCGCGCGAGTCGAGTGCCGCGGCGAAATCGGCGATCCAGCGCTGTGCCGCGGCCTTGGCGGAAGTCTCGGTGACTAAGGTGTCCATTAGGCTGCCAACTCCAGAATTTCCTTAACCTGTGCCGGGCCGTCGATCTTGCGCGGGTTGCGCGGGATCCACGGGGTGCCCATCGCCTGGGTGGCGATCCGGTCGAAATGCTCCTTGCCGACTTTCACATCGGAAAGGCTGCGCGGCATGCCGAGTCCGCGGATGAAGGCGTCGAGTACGTCGCCCGCGTCCTTGCCGGGATGGCCCATGGCATTGGCGATCAGGGCCTGGGCGTCAGCGTTGGCCGACTTGTTCCAGCGCATGACCGACGGCAGCATGATGCAACTCGTGTGGCCGTGCGGCACGTCGAACACGGCGCCCAGCACATAGCCGATGCCGTGGCTCGCGCCCATCGGCACGCCCGCGGCCAGCCCGCCCATCGAAAGCCAGGAGCCGATTTGGCAATCGAGCCTGGCCTTCATGTCGCCCGGATCGGCCTTCACCTTGGCGAGGCCGCGCGCCAGCAGGGTGAGGCCGTGCAGGCCCGAGGCGTTGGTGAACTCCGTCGATTCATTTGAGCACACGCCCTCGACGCAGTGATCGACGGCGCGGATGCCGGTCGACAGGAACAGCCACATCGGCGTATGGCGCGTCACCTCGGGATCGAGGATGACGGCCTGGGGGATGGTGAGGGGATGGCGATACATCTCCTTTACCTTGGTGGCTTCGTTGGTGACGCCAGCCATGCCCGAGAACTCTCCGGCGGAGAGCGTGGTCGGGATCGAGATCTGGCGCACCGTCGGTGGCTTCAGGTCCACGCCGCCTCGGATCCGGTCCATGTCCTCCACGGTCCTGACGTCGTTGGACAGGCAAAGCTGAACCGCCTTGGCGCCATCGGTGATCGAACCGCCGCCCAGGGTGACGATGAGATCAGCGCGCGCCTCGCGGGCCTGGGTGGTCGCCGCGATGATGGCCGAGCGCGGCGAATGGGCCGGCATCCTGTTGAAAGTGCCGACGCACTTGTTGCCGAGTGCGAGCCGGACCTTCTCGACCTCGTCGGTCTCACGGTTCAGCGTGCCGCTCACCATCAGGAACACGCGCTCCGCGCCGTGCGCCTTCACCAGCTCCGCGACCGATTGCGCCGCCGGCTTGCCGTAGTGCACTTGCTCCATGTCGGTGAAAACGACGCGGCCCGATGTCAGCATTGTGTCCTCCCTCGAGGCGGTATTTTGCTATCGTGGCGGCCAGACCACCAAGGAAATCACATGACCGGCACGCGGAATGGCGCAATTGGGCGCGCAGAGCAGTATTTCGACGATGGCGGCTTCCTCGAGGAGCTGCAGCGGCGGGTGGCGATCCCGACCACCAGCCAGGAAACCGACTCCATGCCGGCGCTGCAGGAATATGTCTCCGGTGAGATGACCGATTCGCTCACCAAGCTGGGCTACGAATGCCAGGTGCAGCCCAACCCGCGTGCCGAATACGGTCCCTTCCTGATTGCCCGCCGGGTCGAAGATCCGGCCAAGCCGACGGTCCTGACCTACGGCCACGGCGACGTGATCCGCGGCCAGGAGGAGCAATGGCGCTCGGGCCTGTCGCCCTGGAAGATTGTGATCGAGGGCGACCGGATGTACGGCCGAGGCACGGCCGACAACAAGGGCCAGCACACGATCAATATCGCGGCGCTGGCCTGCGTACTGCAGGAGCGCGGGTCGCTCGGCTTCAATTCGACCATCCTGATCGAAACCGGCGAGGAAACGGGTTCACCGGGCCTCGGTGACTTCTGCAAGGCCAACAAGGCGGCGCTCAAGGCCGACGTGCTGATCGGCTCGGACGGTCCCCGGCTCGACCACCGCCGGCCGACCATTTTCGGCGGCACCAGAGGCACGCTGAATTTCAATCTCAGGCTTACGATGCGCGAAGGCGGCCATCATTCCGGCAACTGGGGCGGGCTCCTGGCCAACCCCGGCATCATCATGGCCCATGCGCTGGCCACCATCACCGACGAGCGCGGCCAGATCAAAGTGCCGGAGTGGCGGCCCACGACGCTCACCAATTCGGTTCGTGCGGCGCTCGCCGACGCCGTCGTCGATGCGGGTGAGGGTGCGCCCGAAATCAACGAGGACTGGGGCGAGAAGTCGCTGACTCCGGTTGAGCGCGTGTTCGGCTGGAACAGCTTCGAGGTGCTGGCTTTCAAAACCGGCAATCCCGACCGGCCGGTCAACGCCATCCCGCCCAGCGCGGTCGCCTACTGCCAGCTCCGTTTCGTCGTCGGCACCGATCCGCACGACATCATCCCGGCGCTGAAGCGGCATCTCGACAGGCACGGCTTTGGCCAGATCGAGATCGAGCAGGCGCGGGACGTGATCATGAACGCCACGCGCCTCGATCCCGAGAACCCCTGGGCCAGGTTCGCCTCCGCCTCGATCGAGAAGACGGCGGGGCAAAAGCCCAACATGCTGCCCAATCTCGGCGGCTCGCTGCCCAACGAGGTGTTTACGGACATCCTGGGCCTGCCGACGGTCTGGGTGCCGCACTCCTATGCCGCCTGCTCCCAGCATGCGCCGAACGAGCATCTGCTGGCGCCGGTCGCACGCGACGGACTTAGGCTGATGACGGGCATTTTCTGGGACCTCGGCGCGCAGGGCCGGCCGGGGTAAGCTGCCCGTATGATGACCGCCGACGAGGCCGCCGACCTGATCGAAGCTATTGCGGCGCGGCAGGATCGTGCCGCCTTCGCGGCCCTGTTCCGCCACTTTGCGCCGCGCTTGAAGGCCTTCGTGATGCGGGGCGGCACCGATGCCGACACCGCGCAGGAAGTGGCCCAGGAAGCCCTGGTCATGGTGTGGCGAAAGGCCGCCAGCTTTGACCGGACGCGGGCCTCGGCCGCCACCTGGCTCTACACGATTGCCCGCAACAAGCGGATCGACCTGCTGCGCCGCGGCGCCCGGCCGATCGACACCGAGGACTGGCTGGCAGTCTACGCCCCCGAACCCGAGGCGGCCGACAAATCCGTTCTCGCCGGGCAGACGTATGCCCGGGTGAAAGAACTCCTGGTCGGCCTGTCGGAAGATCAATTGGTGGTGATCCAGAAGGCGTTTTTCGAAGACAAGACGCATACGGTCATCGCCGAGGAACTGAAGCTGCCCCTGGGGACGGTAAAATCCCGTATTCGCCTGGCTCTGGGCCGTCTGCGGGAAGCACTGGAGAAAGACGAGACATGAGCCGCCATCCTGCCCCTGACGAGCTGTTGCTGGATTATGCCGCGGGCGCGTTGCCCGACGGGCCTGCACTGGCCGTGGCGCTGCATGCGGCGCTCGACCCTGACTCCCGGCGCACGGTCGACCGGCTGAACGCCGTGGGCGGCGCACTGATCGAGCGCGAGGCCGAGGCGGCGGTGGACGAGGCGGCCCTGGAAAGCCTGATGGCGCGGCTCGACGGCACGCCCGTCGAACCGCCCGCCCAGGCGCCGGTCCGCAGGCCGGGCTTCGAATGGGCGCCGGCGCCCCTCGTGCCGCATCTGCGGCCGGGGATGGGCTGGCGCCGCATCCTGGGCATGTTCGACGAGATCCGGCTCGACCTGCCGGGTTCCTTCCATCGCGTGTCGCTGCTGCGGCTGGAGCCGGGCCGTGGCCTGCCGCAGCACAAGCATGCGGGCTACGAGTACACGGTCTGCCTGCAGGGCGGCTACACCGACGAGACCGGCAACTACGGCGTCGGCGATTTCGCCGTCGGTCCCGGCGAGCATCGGCATGAGCCGATCGCCGATCCGGGCGAGCCCTGCATCGCTCTGATCGTGGTCGAGAAGCCCATCGTGCTGACCGGTCCGTGGGGCCGCTTCTTCAACCCGCTGGTGAAGCGCGGCCTGATCTGACGTAGGCTCCCCGTTCCGAAGGGGAGATTCCATGTCGCGTGTTCCATATTTCGACGTCGAGACGGCCACCGGCAAGCATGCCGAGTTCCTGACCAAGCTCAATCCGACGCTGAACATCTACAAGATGCTGGCCAATTCCGAATACGGGATGAAGGGCTTCATCCGCATGGGCAACGCGCTGCTCTACAAGTGCGAGCTCGAGCCCGTACTGCGCGAACTGGCGATCATCCGGGTCGGCCGCCTCAGCCGCGCGGCCTACGAGGTGTTCCAGCACGAGCGCATCGGCCGCGAGGTCGGCGTGACCGAGGACAAGATCGCCGCACTTCGCGACGCCACTATCGAGGCCCCGGCGTTCAACGACAACGAGAAGGCCGTGCTGCGCTATGCCGACGACGTGGTGCGCAACGTCAAGGCGTCGGACAAGACATTGAAGGCGGTGCAGGCCTTCCTGACGCCGGGGGCGCTGGTCGAGCTCACGCTCACCATCGGCTACTACATGATGGTCTGCCGCTTCCTCGAGTCGATGGGCGTCGACGGCGAGGAAGGCCAGGCGGAGTGGCTCAAGACGGCGAAGCTGTAAGCGTAGAGGTAACAAGATGGCGTACCGCGTCCTGATTGCGCAGTTCATGCACGAGACCAATACCTTCAGCAAACTGCCGACCACGCTGGAGGACTATCGCAAGCGCTGGCTGATCGAGGGCGAGGCGATGGTGCCGCGCTTCACCGGCACCAAGAACGAAGTCGGCGGCTATATCGATTCGGTGAAGAAGTACGGCTGGGAGCCGATGTGGGGCGGGGCGGCCAACGCCACGCCGTCGGGCACGCTCACCCGGGAAACGTGGGAGCACATCCGCGACATGATCGTGGGTGCGGCGAAGCGAGCCGGCAAGCTCGACGCGGTCTGTTTGTCACTGCATGGCGCGGCGGTCGCCGCGACCGAGGACGATGCCGAAGGTGCGTTGCTGGAGGCGCTGCGCGGCATCGTCGGATCGGAGATCCCCGTCGTCGCCACGCTCGACCTTCACGCCAACGCCACGTTGAAAATGGCCAAGCATGCCAACGCGCTGGTGAGCTATCGGACCTATCCACACATCGACGGTTACGAGCGCGCGGTGCAGGCCGCGGCGCTCGTCCAGGAGGTGCTGGAGGGCAAGAAGAAGCCGCGCTGCCTGCTGGTCCAGCCGGCCATGCTGGAGGGCGCCGACCACGGCAAGACAACCCAGCCCGGCCTGATGCGCGATCTTCTGGCCAAGGCCGATACATTCGAAAAGGAACCGGGCATCAACGTCGTCAGCGTCCAGGCAGGTTTCACCTGGGCCGACATTCCCTATACCGGCCCGTCTGTCGCCGTGAGCTACGAGCCAGCCGCCGAGGCGCGCGCCAAGGCAGTGGCAGCGGCGATGCTGGACGAGATCTGGAAGCGCCGCGACGAAAGCTCGTCGGACTACCGGCCGATCTCCGACGCGATTGCCGCGGCCAAGGCCGGCGTGGGCAAGGATGGACCGTTGGTCGTGGCTGACGGCACCGACAATCCGGGCGGGGGTGGCTACAACGACACGACGCCGGTACTTCAGGCGCTGATCGACGCCAAGGTCGAGAACGTGGCCTTCGGCACGATCTTCGATCCCGGCACGGTGCAGCAGGCGATCAAGGCGGGCGTTGGCGCGGAGATCGATGTCGTGCTGGGCGGTCATACCGACCCCTCGATGGGGGGGCCGGTCAAGGCCAGGGCCATCGTAAAAATGCTGTCGGACGGCAGCTTCAAGAACGATGGACCGATGAATGCCGGCGTCGAGACGGGGATGGGGCCGACGGCGGTGCTGCGCATCGGCGGCATCGACGTGGTGACCATCTCCAACCGCATCCAGACCATCGACCTGCAGGTCTTCCTGAGCCAGGGGATCGATCCCCGGACGAAGAGCGTCGTGGTGGTGAAGAGCGTGCAGCATTTCCGCGCCGCCTATGCGCCGATCGCCCGCGAGATCGTGTTGGTCGATTCCGGCGGCATCTGCTCGCCCGACATCAACCGGCTGAAGTTCACCAAGCTGCGTCGGCCGATCTGGCCGCTCGACGGTGTCAACGATCCCTATGCGGGAGCGCGCGCATGAGCATCACCGCTAAGGGCCCGCTGCCCGGTGCGGTGTTCGGCGCAACGGTGAAGATCGAAGGCGGTGCGTCCGAAGTGGTCGCCACAGCCGAGCGCGATCCGGGTGCACTGCCCGCCGCGCTCGCCGAGGCCAAGGGCCTGCTGCTGATCCAGGGCATGAACGCGATCGCCAAGGAGCCCGACCTGCTTATCCGCCTCAGCCGTACGTTCGGGGCCGAGGTCGAGGACTACCGACATAACCTGACCAACCTGTCGTCGGTGCACACCGAGGTGCCGGAGATCCTGCTGGTCTCCAACATGCCGCCGGTCGGCAAGGCGCCGCCCAAGCGGCCCGAGCCGCCGCTCGCCGCCGACGGGCTGATCCCGACGCAGTATCCGCACCGGATGGGTTGGCACACCGACCAGAGCTATCGCCGTCCGCCGCCCGACATCTCGCTCTTCTATGCCGTGACGCCGGCCCGGCGCGACACGGGACAGACCCTGTTCGCCAACGGCATCCTGGCCTACGCGGCGCTGCCGGCAGCGCTCAGGGCCAAGGTCGACACGCTCGAAGGGCTGCATGCGCAACCGGGCAGCGGCCGTTCGCGCGATGCGGCGCTGGCCGGCCGCAAGCCCCGCGACTTTGCCCTTCACGAGCGCTCGCAGCGCCAGCCGGTGGTGCGCACGCACCCGGTGACGGGCGAGCGCTCGCTCTATCTCTGTGAGTGGGGCCAGATGGACTGGTTCGAGGGGCCATTCGTCGACATGGAGCCGGGTCCGCACGGCGCGGGCGCGGCGCTGCTCGACGAGATCATGGCGCATCTGACAGCGCGGCGGTTCTGCTACGCGCACGAATGGACCGAAGGCGATCTGCTGATCTGGGACAATCGCTGCCTCGTGCACGCCGCAACCTGGTTCGACGGAGACAAGGAAGGCCGCCTGATGTGGCGCACCACCGTCCATGGCAACCCCGGCGCAGCCTATGCCGGAGAAGCCAAGAGCTGGCTCCCGCGGCCGTAGATCCTACTCCTTGTGGCGGAAGAAGGTCGTCAGCACGAAACGGCGGCCGCGCGTCACCGGCAGAGCGATGTGTAGCAGAGAGCAGGAGAAAACCGCGGCGCCGCCGAGCGGCGCGGAGACGCGGGTGCCGGCATATTCCGGAAAGGCGAGTTCGCCGCCATCGTAATCGTCGTTGAGGTTGAGCGACACAGCGAAGGAGCGGTTGGCGGTGGTCGGCGCGCCATTGTCGCGGTGGGCGCCGAAGAAATGCTTGCCTTCGGCGCTGTAGGACAACACGACGTGCGAGTCGAAGGTGAACTCGCGATCGTAGGCGAAGACCTTCACCAGCTCGGGGCCGATGCGGTAGGCGAGGCGGTCGGACACGGCCTTCAGCAGCATCGGCTCGACGATCGTGTAATCCTCGGTCCGCTTCAGGTGAGACAGGTTGACGTTGCCGTAGCGGCTGGAGACGCCGCTGTCCTGGTGGTCGCCCTTGCCCCAGAGACGAATCAACTGGGTGCAGAAATCCGGCTCGAAGACGCGGGGCAGCACGAGCACGGGCGCCATCGGGAGACGGAGCGTAATATCGGCGCCAATGTTGGTCCGCACGCCGTCGGCGATGCCGCCGATCGCCTCGGTCGCGGCGAGGAGCGCGCGGGTGTCGAAGGTGGTGGCGACCCGCTGGTTGGGATCGAGGACGATCACGCGCATGCGCAAGCCGGTAGCCGGGCCGAAACCGATTCCACCGGCCGATGCCAGCAGTGCGGGGAGGAACTTGCGTTCGGGGTCGCACAGCAGCAACGGTCCCTCGATGCCGTCCCCGCTGCTGTTCAGCTTCGACCAGGGAGACGCGGCGGCCGCCACGGTGTTCCCGGCCACCACCACAAGGGCGGTGGCGGCGACCTTGCAGGCGCCGACCAGCGCCTCGAACTGTTCGCCGTCGAGATTGCCGAGGTCATCGACCGACAACAGGGCGACGGGATCGCCGGTGAACGACCAGATGAATTTGCGCAGCTTGCCGTCGAGGCCGGGCAGCACGAAATCGGGAAGTCGATCACCCGGACGAAGCGATAGCGTGGCGGTCATCGGACTGCTCTTAGCACGAATGGGGTTAGTCCAGGAGATAGTATCCGTGCAGGGAAACGAGCCCCATACCGCAGCCGGCGATTGTCGCCGCGGTGGTTTTCCATCCCCATTTGCGCCAAGGCTGGGCCGCAAGGATCAGATAGGGCAATGCCATCGCCGTGTAGCGGCTGGCGTAGAAATTCGCGACGAATGCCGGCCACAGGACGATGCACAACAGACTGACATTGATTGCTACTTTCTTGAGGTCGCCTCGGTCCTGCCAGGTGGTGCCCAGGATCCAGGCAAGAAAGGTAACACCGCAGACCAGCATCAACGAGCCGCCGGCGAGGCCGTAGACATACATGGCGGGGTCGGACAGGAACTCGTCTGCGAGTGGTTCGAAGGGGGCGTAGACGACAAATCCGAACCAGGCATTGAGCGCCGCGAGGATGACGGCCGCCGCGATAAAGGACTTCCGGGAAGTTGATTTCACCCGGGGCGCCAACAGAAAAAAGCAGATACTGGCGTAGCCGAGAGAAATCGCGCCATGCAGCAGCGACAGGCCTTCGTCCGCTGCATCATCCGGCGGCACCAGCCCTTCCCAGGCGATGACGAGCGGCATTGCCGAGACCATGACAATGGCGACGACGGCCAGCGCCGGAATCCGCAGCCGCCGGTCGAGCAGCGCCAGCAAGGCGGGCACGCCGGCCAGCAACAGATAGGGTTGCCGGCCCCACGCTGCGACGGCCAGGAAAATGCCGCTGGCGACGAACCAGCGCAGGACCGGGCGCTCCTGTTCGAGCGCCTCCACACCCCTCAGCAGGAGATAGAGGCTGAGCGTGGCGAAGACCATTGCCGGCATTTCGGTCAATGCCACGCCAGTAATCACCCACGTCATGGGGACGATGAGGATCGAGCGGGGATGTCCCGCTCTTTGTTGAAAATAGCTCAGCAAGCATGCTCAGTTTTTGAGCCTATGCGGCCTTGGCGTGCAGTTCAAGGTTTGGGCTGATGGCGTGCCTGGCCTGATGGGCCAGAAGAGCCGCCCGCAGGACTGGCAGTTGCC
>CAMAYC010000116.1 GCA_945862125.1 Reyranella massiliensis 521 | reverse complement strand
GATCTCGGCGTGCGCGCGGTGGCGCAGAAGGACTTGCCTGAATACCAGTACACCCACTTCCACCCCGCCGACACGTCGGGCGTCCTGCTGTCGCTCGACACGACCTTTGCGCCCAAGGGCGTCGATCCGGCGCTGTGGTGGCCGCCGGCCGAGAAGGGCTGGCTGACGCACGCGCGTTCCGATGTGACCAACGGCCTGGCCGGCGTGGAGATCCAGCACGACGATCCGCACAAGGCCGCCGCCACCTGGGCGAAAATCCTGAATCGTCCGCTCGAAGACCGCATCATCCGGCTCGACGGCTCGCAGATACGCTTCGTGCCGATCGTCGATGGGCGCGGCCCCGGCGTGTCGGCCTATGACGTGAAGGTCGTCGATCGGGAACGCGTCCTGGCAGCGGCGGAGAAGCGCGGCAAGAAGCGGGGGCCGTCCCAGGTCGAGGTCTGCGGCTGCCGGATCAATCTGGTGTGACGTCTATCACGCCGCCGCCAGACGGGTCCCGGGATCGCGCCGTCGCGCGACGAGGAACAGGAGAACGACCAGGTTCAGCAGGTTGAACGCCATGCCGACGGCGAAGGAAGAGAGGTAGTCGCCGAACGCGTCGTAGAGGAAGCCCGCGCCCCATCCGCCCGCCGCCATTCCCAGCAGGCCGGCGAACAGCACCGTGGGGATGCGCCAATTGGCTTCCTCGACCGGATAGTATTCGCGGACGGTGATCACGTAGGCAGGCAAGAGCCCCGACAGGCCGACGCCGAAGACGGCGGAGATGGCGAACAGGGCAGCCTGATCCCTGGTCAGCAGAAAGCCGGTCAAGGCCGTTGCCTGCACAAGAGAGGCCCACAGCAGGGTCTGCAGGCCACCAATGCGATCGGCGACCCAGCCCCAGAATTGCCGCGCGACAAAGGCGCTGCCCAGCAGCACCGACAGCATGGCAGCGCCGTATTGCGGCGTCATGCCGAGGTCGTTGCAGAAGGCCGGGACGTGATGCATCGGCACCGCCATGGGCACGCAGCAACAGAACACGGCAGCCATGAGGAGGATCATGAGCCTGTTGCGCGGCATGCCGAGCACGTCGCCGCTCGACTGCGGCCGGTCCGCCGCACTCACCGCCGCCGCCGATTCCTCGGGCGGAGGGTGCAGAAAGACGATGGTGAGTATCGCCACCGCGACGACGACCAGGATGGCGAACGCGACCATGGTCCAGCGCCAGCCGAGCGTGTCGACGCCGAGCTGCAGCAAGGGTGGCCAGATCGCGCCGGCGACGGCCTGCCCCGACGAAATCAACGCAACCGCGGCACCTCGGCGGCGCTCGAACCAGCGGCTGACGTAGGTGATGAGCGGCGAGAACATGCAAGCGGTGCCGAACAGGCCCATCAGCACGCCGTGGCCGGCGTAGAGCTCCAGCATGCCGCCGGATGCCGAGAGTACGAGGCCCGCGGCCACCATCGAACCGCCGAAGATCACCACCCGGCGCACGCCGAGTTTGCCGGCCAGCCAGCCCGCGACGATGCCGCCGATCGCCGCGCCGATATAGACGACCGATCCGGCGCCGGCGGGCCCGGAGCGCGACGTGCCGAGCTCGGCCGCGATCGGCTTCATGGCGACAACCGAGATCAGGGGCGCGCCGTAGCAGAGCGTCAAGATGACCAACGCCGCCGTCGCGGTGATCCAGGCGGTGCGGCTGTCCAGCTGGGCGGTATTCGTCGTCATATTCTTTGGGCCTCCAGGGCCAGCCGCTGCACGAGATCCGCCGAGAGAACCTTGCCCAGCTCGGCATGAGCCTGGCGCCAGGACGAAATTGACACTTCGAGGCGGCGGGCGCCCTTTTCCGTGAGCCAGACCATTCGCTTGCGCTGATCGCTTTCCACGGTGGCGATCTCCACCAGACCAGCACCCTCGAGCGTGCGCAAGGTGCGCGACAGGGTCGATTGGTCGAGGCCCATGTGCTCCGCCAGCGCCGTGATGGTGTCGTCGGCGGCCGAAGCGATCTCGGCCATCAACCCGAACTGGGCGAAGCTGAGACCCGAGCCCTCCATGCGCTGCTCGAGGAACCGGGTAATGCGCCGCGCCGCCAGCCGGGCGTTCCAACCGGCGCAGACTTCGAGCGCTGCCCGTGCGTCGGTGCGCAGCGTCTTGGGGGATTGGGGCTTCTTCGACATTGCGCCCCTCTATACATAGCATGTATATACATGGAAAGACCCTGATGATCATTTCCGGTGGGATGAGCAAGAAAGTCGGCGGACCGGTCATTGGCGGAGCCCAGAGATGTGCTGCAACTCGACAGGTCCCGTCACGATCGTCGACGGCGAGGCTAGCCGAGAGGTGGTGCGCTCGATCGGCTGAGTGCTCGGGAAGCTGTTGCCCAATGCGCGTATGAGGGACTGGCCGGCGCCAGTCACGCTATGCTGGACACTCATCGGGAAGCGGTCGCCAGGCTGATCGCAACATGAGGCCATGCTGCGCATTCATCCCTTCGTCATGGGTCACCTGATCGGAGCCGTCCTAACTGGCGGCGCAGCAGGTGCGTTCAGCGATCCCCGCGCGGCCTTCATCGGTGCGCTGGCCCTGTTCGGCGGTGCGCTCGTCAGCAGCTATGTCTGCCAGTGGTGGCCGGGCGTCGAGGCACCGGCCTGGAAGCTCTGGCCGGTTGCGGTTTTCGCCAACCCGGTGATGCTGGCCGCGCTCGGCTTCATGGCGGTCGACTGGGCATGCTTCGTCGGCACGCAACGCGGATGGGGCTGCTTCGTGGCGGCGCTGGCGATTTTGGTCGCCGGCCTCTGCGTCCTGCCGCCAGTCGGTGGTCTTCTCTGGCGCGGCTTTAAACGCTGGCGTGCGCCAGCTGCTTAGGCCGCGATCGCCCTGGCCAGCCGGCCGCGGATCATCTCCTCGGCTTCAGACACGATCCGCTCGACTAGCTCCTTGCACGAGGGAACGTCGTTGATGATTCCCATAACCGTGCCGGCCGACCACACGCCATGTTCCATGTCGCCGGTCTCGTAGACCACGCGGCCCTTGGCGCCGGCCACGATCGGGCCGATCTCCTGGATGGTCTTGCCCTCGTGCTCCATCTCGATCGCCTTCTTGGCGACGGAGTTGCCGTAGACGCGGCTGGTATTGCGCAAGGTCCTGAAAATCAGCGCGGTGGAACGCTCGTCGCTCTCGACCAGCGCCTTCTTCACGTTGTCGTGGATTGGCGCTTCCTTGGTCGCCATGAAGCGCGTGCCCATGTTGATGCCGTCACAGCCCAGCGCCAGGGCGGCGACAAGTCCGCGCGCGTCGCCGAAGCCGCCCGAGGCCAGCATCGGGATTTTGATCGCATCGGCCGCAGCCGGCAACAGTACCAGGTTCGGCACGTCGTCCTCGCCGGGATGACCGGCGCATTCGAAGCCGTCCATCGAGATCGCATCGACGCCGACCTTCTCGGCCGAGACGCCATGGCGCACCGAGGTGCATTTGTGGATGACCTTGATGCCAGCGGCCTTGAGTTTGGGCAGGAACGGCTTGGGATTGTTGCCCGCCGTCTCGACGATCTTGATGCCCGAATCGATGATGGCGTCGATGTATTCGCCGTAGGGCCGCGGTACCAGCGTCGGCAGGATGGTGAGGTTCACGCCAAACGGCTTGTCCGTCATGTCGCGGCAGCGCTTGATCTCCTTGCGCAGATCGTCGGGCGTGGGCTGCGTGAGGCCGGTGAGGATGCCCAGCGCCCCGGCATTCGAAACCGCCGACGCAAGCTCGGCGCGGCCGACCCATTGCATGCCGCCTTGCACGATCGGGTGCTTGATGCCGAACATCTCTGTGAAGCGCGTCTTGATCATCTGACCGTTCCCCCCGCTTGGGTTTGTTGCCTCAGCATTAGCGAACCGCGACGGCAGCGGCCAGCCCCGGAATTGCCTTCCGCAGCGCGAACCTTCAACGCAGATCAGTGGCTGTCGATATAGGCGGTCACGTCGGCCAGGGTCGGGGCGCGTGCGCGCAGAAGATCGGAAAACGCGCCCACGACATCGACATGATCGACGTCGGGATAGAGTTTGAGTTCGACCGGCGCGCCAGCCGTCCGCCACGCGGCGGCCAGTCGCTCGCTGTTGGCAGCCTTTACGATGGTATCGCCGGTGCCGTGAACGAACAGCGCCGGTGGCAGTGGCGCCTTGGCAAAGGTGATCGGCTGCGTTTCCGGCCGGGACGGCCCGCCGAAAATATCCTGCAGCTTGCGCGAGGTGAGCGGCAGGATGGCATAGGGGCCGGAGAGACCGATGACGCCCCGCAGCTTCATGCGGTCGACGCCGGCGGCGGCGAGATAGGGCGTGTTAACGGCCAGCATCAGAGCGATCTGGGCACCAGCGGAGTGGCCCATCAAAAAGAGCTTGTTGGTCCCGACCTTGTCGGCGGCCCATCGCACGGCCAGCGCACCGTCCTCGATGAAGGCGGGAAAGCGGACCTCGGGATAGAGGCGGTAGTCGGCGACGATTGCCGCGATGCCTCGGGCGGCGAGCGCCTGGGCAACGAACAGATAGTCGGATTTCGCACCTGAATCCCAGGAGCCGCCATAGAAGAAGATCACCGCTTTTCCGTCAGGCCGCGGCGTCTCGGGCCGATAAAAGTCGAGTTTCTGGCGCGGGTTCGCCCCGTAAGGGATGTCCGCCTCGAGCGTAAAGCCCTTGCGCGAGACGGTCGTGTTGAGAAGGGCCGCCGGAGAACAGCCGGCCAGAGCGCCGATCAGTCCACCGATCACGCTTCTGCGCGCCCAAATCATGCGGCGGCGATGTCGCGCACCCGTTCGGCCAGGGCGAGCGAGGCGGTGAGGCCGGGCGATTCGATGCCGAACAGATTGATGAGGCCCGTCACGCCATGGTCGGCCGGACCATGGATCGTGAAATCCTGTGCCGGAGCGCCTTGCGGCACGATCTTGGGTCGGATGCCGGCATAGCCCGGCTGAAGGGCGCCGTCCTTGAGGTCCGGCCAATAGCGGCGCACGGCGGCGTAGAACTTGTCGGCGCGGTGCGGATCGACAGTGTAGTCGATGCTCGGAATCCACTCGACGTCGGGGCCGAACTTGGCCTGGCCGCCGAGATCGACGGTGATGTGCACGCCAAGGCCGCCCGGCACGGGGACGGGGTAGATCAGGCGCGAGAAGGGGGAGCGTCCAGCCAAGGTGAAATAGTTTCCTTTGGCGTAATACGCGGGCGGGATGCGATCGGATGGCAGGCCGGCGATTTTCTGTGCGAGCCCCGGCGCATGTAGCCCAGCCGAGTTTACGACCAGACGGCAACGGAGGTTCATCGGTTCGGTTCCGCCAACCTCGATCTCGACGCCGCCCTCGACGACACGGCCCTGTTTCACCGGGCTGTGGAAGGCGAACATCGCGCCGTGGCTCTCGGCATCGCCCTGCAGTGCCAGCATGTAGGAATGGCTGTCGACGATGCCGGTGCTGGGCGACAGAAGCGCCGCCGTGCAATGGAGGTTCGGCTCCATCGCCATGGCCTCGGCCGCACCCAGGAGCCGCATGCCCTCGACGCCGTTCGCTTCAGCGCGACCCTTGATCTCGATGAGCTTCTCGCTTTCGGCCTCGTTGGTCGCAACGATCAGCTTGCCGCAGTTCAGGTGCGGCACGCCATGCTCGGCACAGTAGGCATAGAGCAGGCGGCGGCCCTCGACGCAGGTCCGGGCCATCAGGCTGCCCTTGGGATAGTAGATCCCGGCGTGGATGACCTCGGAATTGCGCGAACTGGTCTCGGTGCCGATGCCCTCGGCAGCCTCCACCACGATGACCTCACGGCCGGCAAGGGCAAGGGCGCGGGCGACGGCAAGGCCTACGACACCTGCACCGATCACAACACAGTCGACTGTTTCGAACGGGGACGAACTCATGCCCCCATGCTAGAACCCGCCGTTCTTTTAGTCACGAAAAGGCGGGTTCCGCAGTATGAAGGGCGCGTTGGTCACCGGGGCGGGATTGCGGGTCGGCCGTGCGTTGGCGCTGGCGCTGGCGGCCGATGGATTCTTCGTCTTCGTGCATTACAACCGCTCTGCCGCCGGTGCGAAAGAGACCGTGGCTGCCATCGCTGCATCGGGCGGTCGCGCCAAAGCCGTGCGCGCCGACCTGTCGTCGGCCCGTCAGGCCGAGGCGCTGGTCGGCAAGTGTCGGGCTCGCGGCGTGCGGCTCACCTGCCTGGTGAACAACGCCTCGCTGTTCAAGCTCGACCGCGCGCCCACCGCCCGGGCGGCCGATTTCGACCTGCACATGGCAGTCAACCTGCGCGCGCCGCTGCTGCTGTCGCAGGCGCTGGCGCGGCAGCTTGCGGAAGGCGAGACCGGCCTGATCGTCAACGTCCTCGACCAGAAGCTGTTCAATCTCAATCCGGATTTCCTGAGCTACACCCTCTCCAAGGTCGGCCTGCAGGGCCTCACAACGCTTCTTGCCCAGTCGTTCGCACCGCGTCTCAGGGTGGCCGGCATCGCACCCGGCCTGACGCTACGCAGCGGCAGCCAGACCGACGCCCGCTTTGCCGCCCAGCATACGGCCAATCCGCTGGGCGTCGGCGTCACAACCGACGACCTGGTGCGGGCGCTCCGCTTTATCGTGGCGACCCCGAGCTTTACCGGCGATACGCTGGTGGTCGACAGCGGCGAGCACCTCACCGGGCGTCCGCGCGACATCGCCTTCGACAAGAAGAAAAAGTGACATGGTTCCAGAGATGGCCCCCGAAATGGAACGCCGCATCTTCATCCGTGACCTTCGCCTGCAGGTCTCGATCGGTATTCATGACTTCGAGAAGGACGGGCCACAGACCGTCGTCGTGAATGTCGATCTCCTGCTAGGCTCGGCCAAAGCGGCGCACGGCGACAGGATCGGCAATGTGCTGAACTACGACATCGTGCACGACGGCATCGTGGCGCTGGCTAAGAGCCGTCACTTCAACCTGCAGGAGACGCTGGTCGAGGCGATCCTCGACCTTTGCCTGGCACAGCAGGGCGTGATCGAGGCACGCGTCTCGACCGAGAAGCCCGACGTCTACAAGGATTGTCGCGTCGGCTACGAAGCGGTGCGCCGCCGCGCTGCCGGCTGAGACCGCGAGCCGCGTGACCGACCCGTCCACCGGCGCGCTCAGGCGCGCGACCCTGGTGCTGCTCCTGGCGGCGCTGATCTGGGGCTCGATGATCCCGGTGCTGGCCGCATTGGCGGAACATTACGACAAGTGGCTGCTGTCATGGTCGCGATATGTGCTCGGCCTGCCGGTGCTGTGGCTCGCAGTCCTGTGCAGCACGCCACCAGTTGCGGTGCCGCAACCGCTGCAGCCGGGGCGTCTGTTCCGCCTCGGGGCGGCGATGGCGGCCTTCTCGGTGCTCTACACCTTCGGCGTCGCGAACGCCCATCCCGCAACGGCCGCCATCGTCCTGATGTGCGGGCCGATCTGGGCCACCATCCTGTCGCGCCTGCTGCTGCATACCATGCCGCCGCCGGGCTTCTATCTCACCCTGATGCTGGTGGTCGGTGGCGGCGTGCTCGTCGTGCTGGGCACGCCCGGCCGTACCGACGGCGGTCTCGGGATCGAGGGCGGTGAACTCCTGCTGGTGATCGCCCAGCTCTGCTGGAGCTGGTACTCGATCCGGGCCCAGCAATGGCTGGCCGATCGTGGCCAGATCGCGCTGTCGGCGCTGACCTCGAGCGTGGCGAGCGTGCTGCTGGCCGTGGTCTGCCTCATGGTCTGGGCGATGGTCGGCATCGACCTGCCGACGCGGGCGCCGACGCCGCTCGAAGCCGGCATGATCGTCTGGATCGGCGTGCTGGGCGTCGCCGTGGCGGTTCTGCTGTGGAACACCGGCGTGTCGCTGGTCGGCGTGCCGGTGGCCTCGCTGTTCTCCAACTCCGCACCGGTCTTCGCCATCGGACTTGCCGCCCTCATGGGCTTCGAGCCGAGCTGGCTGCAGCTCGCGGGCGGCGCGGTCGTGATGGGTGGCATCGCGCAGTTGCAGATCCGCCAGATGCGGGCGGCACGGTTCGCCCGGCGGGCCGGATGATCGCCCGCGAGCATCGCCATCTGCTGGGTGCCTTCGCCGCCATGGTGTTCGTGGGCGCGAGCTGGGGCGCCAACGTGCCGGTGTCGAAAGTGATGCTGGAGCACTTCGACCTGGTCCCGATGTCGGCAATCCGTACGGCATCTGGCGCCCTCATCCTGGCGCTGCTGGTGGCGATGGTCGAGGGCGTCCGTGGCCTCAGGATAGACGTCGGCATCCGCCGTTTCGTCCTGCTCGGCCTGATGATGGCCGGGTTCTTCATGCTCTATACGCTGGGCATCCAGTTCAGCAATCCGATCTCGGCGGCGGCGGTTCAGGTCGCGGGCCCACTGGTTGCTGCCGCGACGGTGCGCGCAGTGACGGGCGCCCGCTTCGATCCAGGCTTCGCGACGGCTCTGGGTCTGACCCTGCTGGGCGGTGCGATCCTGGTCTCGGGGAGCCTGTTGGGCGCCGGCTCCGTCACCTTGGGCGGTGGCGAGATTATCGTGCTGGCCTCCAACGCGCTGTGGACGCTCTACAGTCTCAAGGCGCAAGCGTGGTTCGGCCGGGCGAGCCAGCTTCACCGCACCTATGTCGCCTCGCTGTCGGCCATGGGCTGGACGGTGCTGCTCAGCCTGGTCTTGGTCGGCTTGGGCTGGGCGCGCTCTCCGGCGACCGTGACCGACCCCTGGGTGTGGACGCAACTCCTGGCCGTCGCGGTGTTCGCGAGCGCCCTGGGTGGCTATTTCTGGAACGTCGGGGCGAGTCGCCTCGGGGTCGCCGTGGCCTCGCTCTGGGTCAACCTCGTGCCGTTCTTCGCCATATTGTGGTCAATGGCCTATGGCTTTATGCCCAATGCCTATCAGATCGTGGGCGGCCTCGTGGCATTGAGCGGCGTGGTCTACTTGCAATGGCGCAAGCTGCAGACGACACACCGCTGAGATAGACTTATCCGACGATGACCAATCCCACACTCACCACACGCGGCTGCCGCTGGATCTCGGTTCCGGGCGCTGCCGATGCGCGCGGCCAGGTCAACTTCCTGTCGTTCGACGACAAGCTCGGCTTCGTGCCGAAACGTCTTTTCTGGCTCCATCACATCGCACCCGGCCAGTGGCGCGGCCGCCACGGTCACCGCGAATCACACCTGGTCACGCTGCTGCTTAATGGTTCCTGCAAGGTTCACCTGGACGACGGCAAGGTGAAAGAGACGGTCGTGCTCGACGATCCCTCGCGCGCTGTTCATATCGGCCCAATGGTCTGGCACGAATTGACGGATTTCACGCCGCAGGCGGTGATCCTGGTCATCGCCTCGACGCTCTATGACGAGGCGGAGTATTTGCGCGACTACGAGGCCTTCAAGAGCGCGGTCGCGGGCAGGCAGACATGATCCCTTTTCTCGACATGAAGCCGATCTACGCCGAGTTGAAACCCGAACTCGATGCCGCGTATGCCCGCGTGATGGAGTCAGGCTGGTACGTGCTCGGCAGGGAGGTCGAGGCGTTCGAGGCCGAGTACGCAGCGTACTGCGGGACGAAGCACTGTGTCGGCCTTGCCAACGGGCTGGAAGCGCTGGAGTTCGTGCTGCGCGCCTGGGATCTCGGTCCCGGTGACGAGGTCATCGTTCCTTCCAACACATATATCGCAACGTGGCTCGCAGTGACGGCCGTGGGTGCCAAGGTCGTGCCTGTCGAGCCGACGCCCGCTGGCCCCAACATCGATCCCGACCGCATCGCCGCGGCGATCACGCCACGCACACGGGCGATCATGCCGGTCCATCTTTACGGCGAGCCGGCCGACATGGATGCCATCATGGCGCTGGCCGATCGCCGGGGGATCAAGGTGATCGAAGACGTGGCCCAGGCGCAGGGCTCGAAGGTGCGTGGCCGGCGCGCCGGCGCCATCGGCGATGCCGGCGCCCACAGCTTCTTTCCGACCAAGAACATCGGCGCCTATGGCGACGGCGGAGCCGTCACCACTGACGATCCAAAGCTCGCGGAGCGGCTGAGGGTGCTGCGCAACTACGGCAGCCGGGTGAAATACGTTAACCTGGAGCGTGGCTACAATTCGCGGCTCGATGAACTGCAGGCGGCCTTCCTGCGCGTCAAGCTGCCCAAGCTCGATGCCTGGAATGAGCGCCGCCGGGCCATTGCCGCGCGCTACACCGACAAGCTCGCCGGCACACCGGGTCTCGGCCTGCCGCGGGCGCCTCAATGGGCGGAGCCAGTTTGGCATCTCTATGTCGTCCGCACCAAGCGGCGCGCCGAACTCGTCAAGGCACTCGACAAGGCCGGCATCGGCTCGCTCATTCACTATCCGATCCCGCCGCACCTTCAGGAGGCTTACGCCGACCTGAAGCAGGGCAAGGGCAGCTACCCGCTGGCCGAGGAATTGGCGGAGACGGTGCTCAGCTTGCCCATGGGACCGCAAATGGAACTCGACACGGTGGACGAGGTCGCGGCTGTCGTCCGCGCGACGTTGTCCTAACTGGACAAGCCTAATCGCTCGCCGCGATAGGCGCCGCTCATCACGCGTTCCCACCAAGGCCGGTTGTCGAGGAACCAGCGGACGGTGTCGCGGAGGCCGCTGTCGAAGCTGTGCCGAGGCCGCCAGCCGAGTTCGGTCTTGATCTTGCTGGCATCGATGGCATAGCGCGCATCGTGGCCAGGCCTGTCGGTGACGAACCTGATCAGCTTCTCGTGCGGCCGATTGGTGCTCCCGGGCAGCATCTCGTCGAGCAGTGCGCAGATCGCGCGCACGACATCGATGTTCTTGCGCTCGCTGTCGCCGCCGACGTTGTAGGTCTCGCCCGGTCGGCCGCGGCGCAGCACCAGGGTCAACGCCTCGGCGTGGTCCTCGACGTGCAGCCAGTCGCGCACATTCTCGCCCTTACCGTAGACCGGCAGGCTCTCGCCGGCCAGGGCGCGGAGGATGACGAGCGGGATCAGCTTCTCGGGGAAATGGTAGGGGCCATAGTTGTTCGAGCAGTTGGTGGCGAGCGTCGGCAGGCCATAGGTGTGATGCCAGGCACGCACCAGATGATCGGACGCAGCCTTGCTGGCGGAGTAGGGCGAGTTGGGTTGGTACGGCGTGGTCTCGGTGAACTGGCCGGTGGCGCCCAGCGACCCAAAGACCTCGTCGGTCGAGATGTGCTGGAAGCGGAACCGCGCACGCGCCTCTTCGTCGAGACTGCGCCAGTGGGCCAGCGTCGCTTCCAGGAGCGTGTAGGTGCCGACGATGTTGGTCTCGATGAAGGGCGCCGCGCCGTCGATCGAGCGGTCGACATGGCTTTCCGCCGCAAGATGCAGCACGGCGTCGGGCCGCACTTCCTGGAAGACCGCGTCGAGGGCGGCGCGGTCGCAGATGTCGACCTTGAAATGACAATGGCGGTTGCTGGTGCGGGCGTCGGCCAGGGACTCGAGGTTGCCTGCGTAGGTCAGCTTGTCGACATTGGCTACCGACCAGTCGGTGTCGCGGATGATGTGGCGGACCACCGCCGAGCCGATGAAGCCCGCGCCGCCGGTGACGAGTACCTTCATGGTCAAGCGTTCGGACGTGTCCTGCGGTGCCTTATCGATGCAGGATCTGGCCGAGGAAGAGCTTGGTGCGTTCGTTCTTCGGATTGGCGAAGAACTCCTCCGGCTCGTTCTGTTCGACGATCTCGCCGCGGTCCATGAAGATGACGCGGTCGGCGACCGCGCGGGCAAAGCCCATCTCGTGCGTCACCACCAGCATCGTCATGCCTTCGCGGGCGAGCTCGATCATGACGTCGAGCACTTCCTTGACCATTTCCGGGTCGAGGGCGGAGGTCGGCTCGTCGAACAGCATGATCTTGGGGCGCATGCAAAGCGCGCGGGCGATCGCCACGCGCTGCTGCTGGCCGCCGGAGAGCTGGCCGGGATACTTCAGCGCCTGCTCGGGGATGCGCACCCGCTTCAACAGGCCCATGGCGATCTCTTCGGCTTCCTTCTTGGGCATCTTCTTCACCCAGATCGGCGCCAGCGTCAGATTGTCCAGGATCGTGAGGTGCGGGAACAGATTGAAGGACTGGAACACCATGCCGACTTCACGGCGGATCGCCTCGATGTGCGTGACGTCGTTGCTGAGCGTCACGCCGTCCACGACGATGTCGCCGGCCTGATGTTCTTCCAGGCGATTGATGCAGCGGATCAGCGTCGACTTGCCGGAGCCCGACGGCCCGCAGATGACGATCTTCTCGCCTTCCTTCACCTGGAGGTTGATGTCGGACAGCACGTGGAACTGCCCGTACCATTTGTTGACGTTCCTCATCTCGATGACGGAGGAGGTGCCGGAGACGTCGCGTGCGGCAGTGGCGGCCATGAGGATGCTCCCTGAGCGCGCCTAGCGGCGCGTCCCCTTGTTGAGCTCGATCTCGAGATATTTGCTGTATCGCGACATCGAGTAACAGAAGATGAAGTAGATGAAGGCGGCGAACAGGTAGACCTCGGCCGGGAAACCCGCCCAGTTGGGATCGACGAGTGCCTGGTTGGCGGTGTTGAGGAAGTCGAAGATGCCAATGATCAGCACCAGCGAGGTATCCTTGAAGAAGCCGATGAAAGTGTTGATCAGCGGCGGGATCACCACGCGCAGTGCCTGTGGCAGGATGATCAGCAGCGTCTTCTGCGGGTAGCTGAGACCCATCGCATCAGCCGCCTCGAACTGGCCTTTGGGCAGCGATTGCAGGCCGCCGCGGATGACCTCGGCGATGTAGGCGCCGGCGAACAGGATGACGGCGACCTGGGCGCGCAGGAACTTGTCGATGGTGGTGCCGGACGGCAGAAACAGCGGTAGCATGACCGAGGCCATGATCAGCAGGCTGATCAGTGGCACGCCGCGGATCAGCTCGATAAAGCCCACGCACAGGCCCTTGATCAATGGCAGGTTGGAGCGACGCCCCAGTGCCAGCAGGACACCGTAGGGGAAGGCGAAGGCCAGGCCATAGGTGGCCAGGATCATGGTCACCGGAATGCCGCCCCACAGACTGGTCTCGACATAGCTGAGCGGCGCGATGGCGAGGCTCCAGGCCGGCAGTATGCCGGCGATGCGAAGCACCAAGCCGATCAGGCCGACCGCGGCCAGTGCGCGATAGGTGTTCATTTCGCCGGCGTCGGCGATGCCCTTGCGCAGGCTCATGCCGATGCCGCCGACCACGAGCGCCACGAACAGGAAGAGGCTGAGCGGAATGTGAATCTGCCCGAACATCAGCAGGAAGGTCACGAACGAGCCGACGCCCCAGATGACCAGCAGTCGCCAGTTCCACATGCGACGGTCGGCGCTCAGGACGAGCATGGCCAGCATGGCGATGACGGCGAACAACGGCCGCCAATGCTGCTCGTAGGGGAACGAGCCGAAGAAGATGTAGCGGTACTTTTCCCGGATCAGCGCCCAGCAGGCGCCGCCACCGCGACAGTCTGCGCCGGTGGCCGCCGTGAAGGTCGCGGTGAACAGAGCCCATTCGAGGAACTCCGCGAGAATCCAGCCGACGGACCCGACCAGCACCACGGTGGTGATTGCGTTGGCCCAGCTGCTGAACAGGTTGCGGCGGATCCAACCGAGCGCGCCGGTGTCGATGACCGGTGGGGCGAGTTGGCGGCGTTCGCCGGAGGGCAGGGCATCGTCGGACATGCTCAGCGCTCCGTCAGGGCGATGCGTTTGTTGTACCAGTTCATGAACGCCGAGATCGACAGGCTGACCGACAGGTAGGCGGCCATGATGAGCAGGATGTTCTCGATCGCCTGGCCGGTCTGGTTGATCGTGACGTTGATCGAGGCCACGAGGTCGGGATAGCCGATGGCGATGGCCAGCGAGCTGTTCTTGGTGATGTTGAGATACTGGCTGGTCATCGGCGGTACGATCACGCGCAGCGCCTGCGGCAGCAATACCAGTCGCATCGCCTGGCCGCGCGACAGGCCGATCGCCGCCGCCGCCTCGCTCTGGCCCTTGTGCAACGCCAGGATGCCCGAGCGCACGATCTCGGCCACGAAAGCCGACGTGTAGAGCACCAGTCCGACCAGCAGTGCTGTGAATTCAGGCTGGATCACTGTGCCGCCCTCGAAATTGAACCCCTTGAGCGCGGGCCAACTCATGGCGCTGGGAGCGCCGGCGCCGAGCCACACCAGCAGCGGCAGGCCGATCGCGACGCCGATGCCGGCGATGATCGAGGGGAAGGGCTGGCCGGTCGCCTCCTGGCGCTTCTTCGCCCAGCGATGCAGCATGACGGCGCCGACGATGCCGACCACCAGCGCGACACCCATCCATTTGTGGATCGGGTCCGCCATCGGCACCGGGAAGTAGAGGCCGCGGTTGCTTAGGAACAACGAGCCCCACAGCGCACTGATCGCTTGCCGGGGGCCGGGGAATGCTTCGCTGATCAGCTTGTAGAACAGGAACAACCACAGCAGCAGTGGCACGTTGCGGAATGCCTCGACATACCATTCGCAGATCTTGGCGAGTAGCCAGTTGGGCGACAGGCGGCCGACGCCGACCAGCGTACCCAGGATGGTGCTGAGGATGATGCCGAGGACGGCGACGCGCAGCGTATTGAGAATGCCGACCCATATCGCCCGGGCGTAGGTGCTGGCCGGCGAGTACTCGATCATCGAGTCGCCGATCTCGAAGCCCGCTTCCCGTCCGAGATAGTCGAACCCGCTGGCGATCTTCTGGCGGGCGAGGTTGTCGATGGTGTTGCTGACGAGATACCAGGCGAGTCCGGCGACAAGACCGACCACCACGACCTGAAAGACCCAGCCGCGGACGACCGGGTCGTTCCAGGGTGCCACCTTTACCCGATGCGCGGAGCCGAGTGCCTCGACGGCCATACGCTAGTCCCCCTGCTTGCCGCGGTTAATCCGCATGCGATTCGACCTGTGTTGCCGCCAGTGTAAGAGGGAATTCCGGGCTTGCAACCGGCCAAACAAGCACGACCGGCGGACGAGGAGATCGTCCGCCGTGGCCCGGTTCTTGCGGCGACAAGCGACTGCTTCAACGCCGACGTCACGGCCGGTCAGCGGATCGGCGGGGCGTACTGCAGGCCGCCCTTGGTCCACAGCTCGTTCTGGCCGCGGGCGATCTTGAGCGGTGAGCCCATGCCGACGTTGCGGTCGAAGCTCTCGCCGTAGTTACCGACCTGCTTGATGATGTTGTAGACCCACTTCTCGTCGACGCCGAGGGCCTTGCCCATGCCCGGCGTCACGCCGAGGATGCGCTTGATCGTCGGGTTGTCGCTTTTCATCATCTCGTCGATGTTCTTGGAGGTGATGCCGTACTC
>CAMAYC010000115.1 GCA_945862125.1 Reyranella massiliensis 521 | reverse complement strand
CTGACGGCCGTCGGCTTCATGCTGCTGGTGTTCGGCGCCATTCCCTTCACCGACGCCATGATCGTCCGCTACATCGACGACCGCATGCGCAGCCGCGTAACGGGCGTGCGGCTGGCCATCGGCTTCGGCGTCAGCTCCTTCGTGGTGGCCCTGCTCGGGCCCGCGGTGAAGGATGCCGGCTTTCCGGTTCTGTTGATGGTGCTGGCGGGCGTGGCTTTCTGCTCGTTCCTGGCGCTCTCGTTCCTGCCCAGCGAGCGTGACGTCCACGCCGTGGCGGCGGCTGGGAAGCCTGCCGAGTAACAGGTAGCTCGCAGGCCAGAACGCCGGCCGTGCGCACGTTGCGCGCGCCGTGGACGTTTGCGATCTTTCCCCACAACACGGGTGGGAGGGTTCAAATGCTCAAGAGACGCACGGTGCTGGCGGCGACCGCCGGCTGGACGATCGTCGGCGCATCGGCCGTGCGGGCGCAGGCCTGGCCCAGCCAGCCAATCAAGCTGGTGGTTCCCTATGTTCCAGGCGGGTCCACCGATGCGGCGGGCCGCATGGTCGCTGAAAAACTGTCGGCGCTGCTCGGGCAGCAAGTGATCGTCGAGAACCGGGGCGGCGGCAACACCATCATCGGCATGGAAATCGTGGCCAAGTCCAAGCCCGACGGCCACACGTTGCTGCTCGGTGCCACGACGCTGGCGACCAATGTCGCCCTGGGCCTGAAGCAGCCGTTCGATCCGCTGAAGGATTTCCAGATGATCTCGACGCTGGTCGACATCCCCGATCTCATGGCAGTCGACAAGGCCGTGCCGGCGCGCACCTATGCCGAGTTCGCCGAATGGGTGAACAAGCAGCCGCAGCGCGTGCGCTACGCCACATCGGGTGTCGGCAACCAGCCGCACCTGTGGGGCGAGCTGTTCCGGACACGCAACAACCTCAAGCTGGAGAGCGTCGGCTACAAGGGCGCGGCCGACGCCCTGCGTGACGTCATGGGCGGCCATGTGCCGGTGATGATCGACGTCGTGCTGCCGACCGGTACTCACGTGGCGGCCGGCCGCCTCACCGGTATTGTCGTGGCGTCTGCCGAGCGCTCGCCGGTTTGTCCCGATGTTCCGACCGTCGCCGAGATCGGCATGAAGGACATGGAAAGCGCGGCCTTCTTCGGGCTTGTCGGGCCGGCGGGCCTGCCGCTTCCGGTGGTGGAAAAGCTGAATGCACTTTGCCGCGAGACTCTCAGGGACCCGGCGCTGAAGAAGAAGTTCTCCGAACTCGGCTTCTTCACCACGGGCAGTACGCCCGAGGCCTATCTGGAAAGGGTGAAGTCGGAGACCGCGCGCTGGACCAAGGTGGTCAAGGACAACAACATCAAGATTGAGGGTTAGCGCCGATGGCATCGCCGTCGGCCGTTCCCGTTCCGGCTACCCATCTCGACGCCGCCCGCGACGCGGAGCCCGCAACCAGGGCGGCCAATGCCGCCATGGCGGCACGCCTGCCGTTCGCCGACGTCGCCGACTTCGAGGCGGCGAAGCGGGGACTGATCGCGCCGGTGCCGGACGGCATTGTGCGGACGGCCGGCGGCACGATGCTGTGGAACCTCGGCGAGTACGCCTTCATCGACGGCGAACTGGCGCCCAATACGGTCAACCCCAGCCTGTGGCGCATGGCGCGGCTCAACATGGCCAACGGGCTGTTCAAGGTCACCGACCGTCTCTACCAGCTTCGCGGCTTCGACATTGCCAACATGACGGTGATCGAGGGCGACAGCGGGGTGATCCTGATCGATCCGCTGACGACGGCCGAGGTCGCGCGGGCGGCACTCGAACATTACTGGGCGCACCGGCCGAAGAAGCCGGTCGTGGCGGTGATCTACACCCACAGCCACGTCGATCATTTCGGCGGTGTCCGCGGCGTCGTCGACGAAGCCGATGTGAAAGCAGGCAAAGTGGCGGTGATTGCGCCTGCCGGATTCATGGAAGCGGTCTCGGGCGAGAACGTGCTGGCCGGCCCGCCGATGATCCGCCGGGCCCAGTTCCAGTTCGGCTCCTTGCTGCCGCGCGGGCCGCGTGGCCAGGTCGATGCCGGCTTGGGCAAGGGTGTGGCGCGGGGCACCCCGGGCCTGATCGCGCCGACGCAGTCGATCGTGCAGCCGATCGAGGAGCATACGATCGACGGCATCAGGATCGTGTTCCAGCTGGCGCCGGAGACCGAAGCGCCGGCCGAGATGCACATGTTTTATCCGCAGCTCGGCGTGCTCAACATGGCCGAGAATGCCTGTCCGCTGCTGCATAACTTCATCCCGCTGCGCGGCGCCGTGGCGCGCGATCCGCGCATCTGGGCCAAGTACATCGGCGATGCCATCGCCCTATACGGGCCTGCCACGGAAATCCTGATCGGGCAGCATCACTGGCCGGTGTGGGGCAGGGCGACGGTCGTCGACTATCTCGAGGCGCAGCGCGACCTCTACAAGCACATCCACGACCAGACGCTCCGCTACATGAACAAGGGCTGGCGGCCGGCCGAGATCGCCGAGGCGATCGACCTGCCGCCGGGCCTGGCCGAGCGCTGGTCGGTGCGTGGCTACTACGGCACCGTCAATCACAACGTGAAGGCGGTCTATCAGCGTTACCTGAGCTGGTACGACGGCAATCCGTGCAATCTCCATCCGCTACCGCCGGCGCCTGCTGCCGCCAAGTTCGTCGAGTATATGGGCGGTGCAGCGGCGGTCATTGCACGCGCGCGTGCCGACTTCGCCAAAGGTGAGTTCCGCTGGGTGGCGCAGGTGATGAAGGAGGTCGTCTACGCCGAGCCCGCGAACAAGGAAGCCCGCGCGCTCTGTGCCGATGCGCTGGAGCAGATGGGCTACCAGGCCGAGTCGGCAACCTGGCGCAACGCCTTCCTCTACGGCGCGCAAGAGCTGCGGCACGGCGTCTTCCAGATTCCGGCGCGCGGGACCATGGGCGCCGATACGCTGGCCGGCCTCGCCACTGATGTGTTCTTCGACCTGATGGCGATCCGGCTCGATGCGACCAAGGCCGTAGGCCAGTCGATGGTGCTGAACTGGCACTTCACCGACCGGGCCGAGAAGCTGGCGCTGACGCTGAAAAACTGCACGCTCAGCCATCGCATGGGCGAATGGTCGGGATCGGCGGCGGCCTCGATCACGACGACGCGCGCCACGCTCGACGCCATCGTCCTGCGCAAGACAACGCCCATGGACGCGATCCAGGCGGGCGCCCTCAGGATCGACGGCGATCTCTCCAGGTTCGCGGTCCTGTTCGGCCTGCTCGAGCAGCCCGCGGGCTTCATGTTCGACATCCTCACGCCCGGGGAAGACCGCCTAACGGGTGGTGACGGCCGCGAGGCGCCGCGAGGCGCTTGACATCGGGCGGTCCGGCCTCTGTGATGCGCGCAAGAAAACGCGAAACAGCGTGCCGCATTGAGGGAGAGGAAAACCATGACCATGCATATTGGGCGTCGCCTGCTGGGTGGCGCGGTCGCTGTGGCGGCTGCTTTGGGCTTCGCGGGCATTGCCGCCGCCCAGGAGAAGAAGATCAAGATCGGCGTGATCTACGACCTCACCGGCCCGCTGGCCGGCGGCGGCTCGGAGCTGCAGTACATCGGCGCCAAGATCATGATCGACGAATTCATCAAACGGGGCGGCGTCGAGGGCTACAAGATCGAGGCGGTCTATGCCGATGCGCAGAGCAAGCCCGACGTCGCCATCAACGAGGCCGTCCGGCTCGTCGAGCAGGAAAAGGTCGACATGCTGCTCGGTTTCTACTCCTCGGCGCAGTGCGTGCCGGTGGCAGGCCGCGTCGAGCAGCTCAAGAAGTTCATGTGGATCACGACCTGCATCTCCTCGGCGGTGCTCGACGGCAAGAACTACAAGTACGTCTTCCGCCCGCAGGCGAGTGGCGATCAGTTCGGCCTGATGACGATGGACTTCATCAGCCAGAACGTCGCCAAGTTCGGCAAGGCGGCCAAGGACCTGCGCGTCGCCATCATCCACGAGGACGGTGCTTACGGCGTCGACGTGGCCAAGGGCAACGAGGCCGGCGCCAAGAAGGCGGGCTTCAACGTCGTGCTGAAGGAAGGCTATGCGGCCACCGCGCCCGACCTCTCGGCGCTGGTGACCAAGCTGAAGCGTGCCCGGCCGGATGTCGTCTTCCACACCGGCTACAATCCCGACATCACGCTGCTGTTGCGCCAGGCGCGCGAGCAGGGCCTGAAGTTCGGGGCCCTGGTCGGCCACGGCGCCGGCTACGGCGTCTACGAGAAGCTGAAGGAAGGCCTGGGCAAGGACGTCAACTACTTCTTCAACACCGATCCGATCTCGATCTGGCTGACCAACGCCAAGACGCTCGATGCCAAGCTGCCGCCGGTGATCAAGTTGGTCGGCGAGGAATTCGACAAGGCCAAGCCCGGCGTCGCCATCCGGTCGGCGCATGTCGGCATGGCCGCCTCCAACACCTACCTGTTCTTCACCGAGGTGCTGCCGGTCGCCATCAAGAAGTACGGCGGCGTCGATCCCGACTCGCTGCGCAAGGCCGCCATGGACCTCGACATCAAGGAAGGCGGCACGATGCTGGGCTTCGGCGTCAAGTTCCCCGCCGAAGGCTCGCAGATGGCCGGCCAGAACGAGCGTTCATTCCCGGTCGTCATCCAGTACATCGACGACAAGTCGTATGTCGTCTGGCCGAAGAGCCAGGCGATGCGCGAAGCCGTGCTGCCGCTGCCCAAAGGCACGACCTACAGCAACCAGTAGCGCCACGCGTCGCGTAGAGCGGAGTACCCGGCTGTGCTGGTGGTGAATGGGCTGGTGAAGCGCTTCGGCGGCTTCACCGCCGTGAACAACGTGTCGTTCGAGGTCAAGCAGGGCGAGATTCTCGGCCTGATCGGCCCGAACGGCTCTGGCAAGAGCACGATCTTCAACATGCTGTCGGGCACGTTCCCGCCGTCGGCAGGAACGATCACTTTCGACGGTAGCGAGATCTCCGGCCTGCCGCCGCACAGGATCATCAATCGCGGCATTGGCCGCACCTTCCAGATCCCGCGGCCGTTCCGCAGGCTGTCGATCTTCGAGAACGTGGCGCTGGCCGGCTACTACGGCCAGGGCAGCCACAGCCTCGCCAAGGCCACCGACTCGGCCGAGAAGGCGCTGGCCATGGTCGGGCTGCCGACCGACCGCGAGGCCAGTGTCGACGGCCTGGGCGCCGCCGGCCTCAAGAAGCTGGAACTCGCCAAGGCGATCGCCACGGGGCCGAAGCTGCTGCTGGCCGACGAGAGCCTGGGCGGTCTCGACGAAGCCGAGATGGACCAGGCCGCCGACATGCTGCGCAAGATTCGCGACGAGCTTGGCATCACCATCATCTGGGTCGAGCACATCATGGGCGTGCTGATGCGCGTGGTCGATCGCGTCATGGTGCTCGACCATGGGGAGAAGATTTCCGAGGGCCTGCCGAGCGAGGTTTCAAGCGATCCGCGCGTCGTGGAGGTCTACCTCGGCACCGAAGCCGATGCGACGCAGGCTGCCGCCGCGGAAGCGCGGCGCTGAGGATGGCCATGACCACACCGGGGCACATGCTCGAACTCAAGTCGATCGACGCGGGCTACGGTGCCTTCCAGGCGCTGTTCGGGGTCAGTCTCAACGTGAACGCGGGCGAGGCGGTGGGCGTGATCGGTCCCAACGGCGCCGGCAAGACGACGCTGATGCGCGTGATCTCCGGCCTGATCCGCCCGACCAAGGGGTCGATCGCGATGGAGGGCGCCGACGTGCTGACGACGCCGCCGCATCGCATCGTCAGCATGGGTATCGCACACGTGCCGGAGAACCGCCGTCTCTTCCCGCGGCTCACGGTCGAGGACAATCTCAAGATGGGCGCCTTCATGCCCGAGGCGCGGGCCAAGTTCGCCGAGCGGCTGGCGTTCGTGTTCGACCTCTTTCCGCGCATGAAGGAACGCCGCAGCCAGCTCGCCGGCACCATGTCGGGCGGCGAACAGCAGATGTGCGCCATCGGCCGTGCGCTGATGTCCGATCCCAAGTTGCTGCTGCTCGACGAGCCGTCGGCCGGCCTGGCGCCCGTGGTGGTCCAGCAGGTCTTCGAGCTGGTGAAGCGCATCCGCGGCGGCGGGCTCACCGTGCTGATCGTCGAGCAGAACGTCCAACAGGTGCTGCGTGTCGTGGATCGCGCCTATCTCCTCGAGGCCGGCAGCATCCGCGCGTCCGGTACCTCGGCCGAGATGCTGGCGAACGACACGATTAAACAGGCCTATCTCGGCGTGTAGGTGGAACGATGATGGAAATTTTCGACATCTACCTGCTTGAAGCGATGGTCAACGGCATCCTGCTGGGCGGCGTGCTTGCGCTGCTGGCTTTGGGCCTCAACCTGATCTTCGGCGTCATCGACGTCACCTGGATCTGCTACGCCGAGCTGGTCATGATCGGCATGTACGGCATGTACTACCTCGTGCAGTACTACGGCCTTTCGTACTACCTGGCGGCGCCGCTCACGATCCTGCTGGTGGCGGCCCTGGGCGCGCTGCTGCACTACCTGGTGATCGAGCCGCTGCTGGGCGCGCCGCCGATCAACCAGCTCCTGGCCACCGGCGGCGTGCTGTTCGTCCTGCAGAGCTTCGCGACCGTGGCCTTCGGCATCGACTTCCGCAACCTCGGCATCCGCTTGCCGGTGCTGCAGTTCGCCGACATGCATTTCAGCTACTCGCGCCTGCTGTCGTTCGTCGCCGCCCTGATCGGCATGGTGGTGATCTACCTCTTCATGACGCGGACCTACACCGGGACCGCCATCCGCGCGATCGCCCAGGACCGCCAGATCATGGCGCTGATGGGCGTCGACACGAAGAAGATCTACCTCGTCACCTCGGCGCTGGGTGGCGCGTTGGCCGGGCTCGCGGCCTGCCTGCTGGTGCTGCAGTACGACGTCCATCCCTTCGTCGGCCTGTCCTTCGGGCCGATCACCTTCCTGATCTGCGTGCTGGGCGGCCTGGGCAACTTCGTCGGAGGCTTCGTGGCGGCGTTCCTGTTCGCCGAGATCATCTCTCTGGGCGGGCTGTTCTCCGACCTCGAGTGGGGCTACGTGCTGGCCTTCGCCTTCTTCATCGTCATGATGTTCGTTCGGCCCGGCGGCCTGCTGGCGAGGCGCCAGTGACATCGCCCGTGAGCACACGCACGCTCGCCTGCGCCGCCGCGGCGGTCGCCCTGATCGCGCTGCCGTTCGTCTATCGCGATCCCTACCACCTGCATATCCTCGTCCTGATCCTGATCTGGTCGTTCGCCTACACCTCGTGGTCGATGATGGGCCGTTTCGGCCTGGTGTCGCTGGGCCACGGCGGCTTCATGGGCGTCGGCGCCTATGTGACGGTGCTGCTGTGGAACCATCTCGGCGTGTCGCCGTGGCTCGGCATCCCGATAGCCCTGGTCTGCGCCGGCGTCCTGGCGGTGATCGTGGCCTATCCCTGTTTCCGCTTCCGCATCACCGGGCACTATTTTGCCCTCGTGACGCTCGCCCTGTCGGGCATCGTGCTGCAGATCATCACGGCGACGCGCGACTGGACCGGCGGCTCGCTGGGCTACACGCCGGCGCGCACCAAGGGCAGCCACATCCTGGCGCTGCAGTTCGACGACAAGGTCGTGTGGTACCTGATCGCCCTGGGGGTCTGGGGAGCCGGCCTGCTGATCTGGCGCTGGGTCGACCGGAGCATGGACCGTTATGCGCTGGAGGCGATTTCGGAGGACGAGGACGCCGCCGCGGCGGCAGGCGTCAACGTCACCTTCGAGAAGCTCAAGATCACGGTGATCAGTGCCCTCATGACCGCGTTCGCCGGCGCGCTCTACGGCCAGTACCAGATGTTCATCTCGCCCGACACCGTGAGCGGCATCGCTGTCTCGCTGCAGATGGTGTTCGCGGTCGTGGTCGGCGGGATCTATGTCGCCCTGGGCCCGACCGTCGGGGCCATCATCACCATCATGCTGGCGGAGGGGCTGCGGATCGGCTTCGGGACCAAGGCGGTGGGCTGGGATAACCTCGTCTACGGCGTTTTGCTGGTCGTTTTCATCATCTTCCTTCCCAAGGGTATTCTTGGTAGCTTGCTTGAGCGTATGAAGTCGTCAAGCAAGCGATAGAATGAGTGAGTTCGATTTTGTCGTCGTCGGGGCTGGATCCTCGGGGGCGCCTGTCGTCGATCGCCTGACTGCGTCGGGGCGCCATAGCGTCCTGCTGCTGGAGGCCGGACCGGACGACAAGAACAATCGCTGGCTGTCCATCCCGCTGGGCTTCGCCAAGACCTTCCTCGACCCCCAGGTGAACTGGAAGTATGCCACCCAGCCGGAGGCCGAACTGGGCGGTCGCCGGGTCTACTGGCCGCGGGGCAAGGTCGTCGGCGGATCCAGCGCCATCAACGGCATGGTGTATATCCGGGGCCTAGCCTCGGATTACGACCATTGGCGCCAGATGGGCAACCAGGGCTGGTCGTTCGACGATTGCCTGCCTTATTTCAAGCGGCTGGAATCCTATCCTGGCGGCGCATCGGAGCTCCATGGCGGCGACGGCCCGGTGAAGATCACCCGGGACGAGTACCGCAACGAGATCAGCGAGACGTTCCTGGCCGCTTGTGCCGAGGTCGGTCTGCCGTCCGTCGCCGACTTCAACGGTCGCGGCGAGGAAGGCGCGAGCCTGTATCACGCCACGATCAGCGACGGCCGCCGCGTCTCGACCGGCAACGCCTATCTCGCGCCGGCGCGTCGTCGTTCCAATTGCCGCGTCGAGACCGGCGCTCTGGTCGAGCGCATCGAAGTGGTCGACGGACGCGCCACGGGCGTGACCTACCGCAAGAACGGCCAGACCGTGACGGTGCGGGCGCGCTGCGAGGTCGTGGTTTCCGCCGGCACCGTCGGGTCGCCGCAGCTGCTGCAGCTTTCGGGGATTGGGCCGGGCGCACTGCTGGCCGGCTGCGGCATTCCGGTCGTCCGCGATCTGGCCGGAGTCGGCGAGAATCTGCAGGATCATTGGGGCGTGACTTCGACCTATCGGACATGGTGGCGCCTCACCGTGAACGACGACATCAACCTCCACCATCGTCGCCTCAGCGCCGCGCTCGAGTATGCCCTGCTGCGGACCGGGCCGCTGACCGCCAGCCCGGCCTTTGCCGGCGCCTTCGTCCGGCTGATGCCGCAGTCGAACGAGCCCGACACCCAGTTGCATTTCTTTCCCTGGTCGACCGACCGGATCGATCGCGGTCCGCACAAGTTCTCGGGCTTCACGATCCTGGTCAATCAGTCGCGGCCGGAAAGCCGTGGCCACATACGCATCTCCTCGCCGGACCCCGCGGCACCGCCCGCGATCGTCGCCAACTACCTGTCTTCGGACCTCGATCGGAAAGCCACGGTAGCCGGCATCAAGTTCGTGCGCCTTCTCGCCCGGACGACCGCCATGTCGCGGATCGTCACGGAAGAGCTCATGCCGGGGGTCGAGGCCTGGAGCGACGAGGATTTCCTCAGCCATGCCCGCAAGGAAGGACAGTCGGCGTACCATCCGGTCGGCACCTGCCGCATGGGAAGCGACGCTGGCGCCGTTGTCGATGCCCGGCTGCGCGTACATGGGGTTGCCGGCCTTCGCGTCGCCGATGCCTCGATCATGCCGTCGCTCATATCCGGCAACACCAACGCCGCTTGCATGATGATCGGCGAGAAGGCAGCCGACCTGATCCTGGCCGACGCGCGTTAGGAACGGCGCCCCAGCGCGAAGATTTCCAGCGGCGCGTTGCGCCCACGGATGTCTAGCGTCGGCAGCGGATCGGCGCGAAGGTCCGCCGGAAGCGTCACCGATTTCAGCAGATCGGCCGACACCAGGATATCGCGGCCTCGTGTCTTTGCCGCCTCCAGCAGGCGCGCCGCGACGTTGAGTGTATCGCCGACATAGGCGATCTCGCGCCTGAGGTCGCCGATCTCGCCGGCGACGATCTCGCCGCAGTGAAGTGCCGCCCGGAATTCTGGGACCGCGCCAAATCGCTCGAGATAAAGCGCGCTGCTGGCGGCGATGCGGTCGCGAGCGGCAAAGGGGCAGGCGAGGCAGTCACCGTCGGCTAATGCCTGTCCGGCGGGCCAGGTCAGAATCGCCTCGTCGCCGACATACTTATGGATTTCCGCGTCACACTCGAGAGCCGCGTCGGCGATGTCACGGAAGAAGGTGTTCAGCAACTCGTGGAAGCGGACGGGTCCCAGGCGTTCGGCGAGCCCGGTCGAGTCCTTCATATCGATCAGCAGGAACGCCTTCTGCTCGCGCCGGGGCCGGACGTAACGTCCGATCAGCAGGTTTTTCAGCGTGCCGTAGCCCAGCAGGCGGCCCATCTCGAAGGAGAAGGTGCCGATGAACACCATGAACGCCCCGAAGAAGAAGGAGTTGACCATGATGCGATCGAACTCGAATGCCCGGCCAATGAACCCATCGAAGACCAGCCGCACGAGGAGCGTCCCGCCGACGATGCAGACCAGGTAGTAGACGTTTTTGAACCCAAGATAGGCGAGCAACGGCCACCGCTGCATGCGTCGCGTAAACGCCCAGTGCATGCGATAGAGTTCGAACAACACGATCGGCGTGGCCACTGCGAAGGCGTTGGCGACACCCAGCAAGGTCGACATGTACCGCGGTGTACCGGGCGGTGCCGCGAGATAGCCGAACACGGCGCTAACGGCCGCACTGACCGCCAGCACGACGACGATGATCCTCCGATTCCGTCGCGCGCGGTGGCTCACCCTCATTGCGCGCGGCGCGCCAGCGCCCGGGCGAAGGTCGCGTGGTCGACGTTGCCGCCCGAGCAGACCACGGCGACGGCGCGGCCTTTCACCGGCAGTTTTCCGGTGAGGGCCGCCGCCAGGGCGACAGCGCCGCCCGGCTCGACCACCAGCTTGAACTCGCGGAAGGCCGTTTCCATTGCGTCCAGCACCTCCTCGTCGGTGACGACGAGTCCCGGCCCCAGCACTTTCAGGGCGAGCGGAAAGGTGACATCGCCCGGCGTCGGCGCCAGCAGGGCGTCGCAGATCGAGCCCGAGAGCTTGTCGTTCGTCTCCTTCTTGCCGCTCCTGAGCGAGCGCGCGAGGTCGTCGAAGCCCGCCGGCTCGCCGGCATGCACGCTGGTCGTCGGGCTGAGGCCCTTCACGGCGAGCGCGATACCGGTCGAGAGGCCGCCGCCCGAGCAGGGTGCCGCGACGGCGTCGAGCGTCACGCCAATCGCCTTGGCCTGCTCCACGATCTCGAGGCCCGCCGTGCCCTGGCCGGTCAGGATCCAGGCATGGTCGTAGGGCGGTACGACCGTGGCGTCGGTCTTCCGGGCGATGCCGAGGCCGATCTCCTCGCGACTGTCCTTGACGCGGTCGTAGAGCACGATCTCCGCACCGGAGGCCCGCGTGTTGGCGACCTTGAGCGCCGGCGCGTCGGCCGGCATGACGATGGTTGTCTTCACCCCCAACAGGCGGCCCGCTTCGGCGAGCCCCTGCGCATGGTTGCCCGAAGACCAGCCCACGGCGCCCTTCTTGCGGTCGGCCTCGCTCATCGACGCCAGGAAATTATAGGCGCCGCGCAGCTTGAACGAGCCGGTGCGCTGCAGGCACTCGGCCTTGATGAACAGCCGTCCGCCGAGCGCTGCGTTGACGCGGGCATTCTCGAGCAGCGGCGTGCGCAAGGTGACGCCTTCCAGGCGGCGGGCAGCGGCTTGGACATCGGCGAAAGTGGGAAGCGAAGTCATTAAGAAATGCCCAGAAGGGAAGGGAGGCGGGAAAGATCGCGGAGCTGGGCGGCCGGCGTTCCGGGCAGGCCGTCGTCAGGTGCGCCGGCGCGGTTGACCCAGACGGTGCGGAAACCGAAATGCGCCGCGCCGTGGGCGTCCCAGCAGTTTGACGAAAGAAAGCAGACCTTTTCCGGCTTCACGCCGCAGCGGGCCTCGACCAGGCGGTAGACCTCGGGCGCTGGCTTGAAGACGCCGACCGAGTCGACGCTCAGCACTGCCTCGAAGCGCGCGGCAAGGCCGGAGGCGGCGACCATGGGATCGAGCATCTCCGGATTGCCGTTGGACAGGATCGCCAGGCGCAGCCCGGCACGTTGCAGCGCGTCCAGCATCGCCGGCACTTCGGGGAAGGGATCGAGGGCGAGATAGGCGCTCATCAACTTGTCACGCGCGTCTGGAGCGGAAATGTCGTGCGCCGCGAGGCAGTGATCGAGCGCTTCGCCCGTCACCTGCCAGAACGGCGCGTAGGCGCCCATGCCGTTGCGCAGCCACGTGTACTGGATCTGCTTGGCGCGCCACAGATCGGCGAGCGCATCGGCCTTCGCCCCGATCGCACCGCGATGCTGGGCGACGGCGGAGTTGAAGTCGAAGAGCGTGCCGTACGCATCGAAAACGCACATCTCTGTGCCGGTGAAGATTGCGGTCATCAATTGCTCCTGAGCGTGCAAGACCGTAGGCTAACAAGCATGTTCATCGCCATCGTTCAAATCCCCATGGAAAAGCGGCCGCGCGACGCCGCCGTTGAGGCCGCCGCCAAATCGGCGCCGACCTACACCGCGCTCGGGGCCAAGGGCCTGCTGCGGAAATACTACCTCAACGGCGAGGCCGGCGGCGGCGGGGTCTATCTCTGGAACTCGGAAGCCGCGGCCCGCGCCTGGTACACGCCGGAGTGGGAGAAGCGCATGGAAGCGGCGTTCGGCGCCCGCCCCACCGTCACCTACTATGACAACCACGTCGTCGTGGACAATGAAGCAGGCGCGGTCAGGGTCGAAGAATCTTGATCTTCCGGACCGCGAGCCTCCGGCTCGCTCATGAATCTGAGCGAGCCGGAGGCTCGCGGTCCAAAAGAACATGAAATCAGGAGATGGCATGCAAAAGCGTAAACTAGGACGTACCGGGCTCGAGGTATCGGTCCTCGGCTACGGCGCCGGCGCCGTCGGCGGGCTGTTCACCAAGGGCACGGCGGCCGACCAGGAGCGCGCGGCGGCGCGCGCCATCGAGGCCGGCATCAACTATTTCGACACCGCGTCGACCTACGGTAACGGCGAGTCCGAGCGCAACCTCGGCCGCGCGCTGAAGAGCCTGAAGGCCAACGTGGTGGTCGGCACCAAATTCCGGCTGACCGCGCAGAATCGCGCCGATGTCGCGGGCTTCGTCGCGCAGTCGCTGGAGGACAGTCTGAAGCGCATGGGCCGCGACCATGTCGATCTCCTGCAGCTGCACAATCCGCTGGTCGCGACGGATGCGGGCGACCGGATGGCCATCGACATCGCGCTGAACGAAGTGGCGCCGGCGCTCGAGAAACTCCGCAAGGCCGGCAAGACGCGCTTCATCGGCTTCAGCGGCGTCGGTGAGCCGCCGGCACTGCACCAGGCCGTCGACTCGAAGCTCTTCGACACCGTCCAGGTCGTCTACAACGCGCTCAACCCCAGCGCCGGAGGGCCGGCGCCCAAGGGCATGCCCGGGCTCGACTATGGCCGCCTGCTCGACAAGGCGAAGGCGGCCGACATGGGCACCATTATCATCCGCGCACTGGCGGGCGGGGCACTCTCCGGCACCGCCGACCGCCACCCACTGGCCATGCAGAACGTCCCGCCGATCGGCTCGGCGCTGGATTTCGCCACCGACGTGACGCGTGCGAAGGAACTGGAGCCGCTGGTGCGCGAAGGCGTGGCCGGCAGCCTGACCGAGCTGGGCGAGCGCTTCGTGATCTCGCACCCCGCCGTCTCGACGATGCTGATCGGATATTCGACGCTACAGCATCTCGAGGAGGCGATCGCCGCCGTGAACAAGGGGCCGCTGCCGGAGGCGGCGCTGAAGCGGATAACCAGCTAGCTCTCTCTCATCGGCCAAGCGCGTCCCTCGTCCAGCGCTCGATGGCGCCGGCGTCCATGGCGCCGGACTGGCGGGCGATTTCCTTGCCGTGCTTCAGGAGGATCATCGTCGGAATGCCGCGGATGGCGAACCGGCTGGCGAGTTCCTGTTCCTCCTCGGTGTTGACCTTGGCCAGGCGAACGCTGGGTTCGAGGCGGCCTGCCGCCTTTTCGAACTGCGGCGCCATGGCCTGGCAGGGGCCGCACCACGGGGCCCAGAAATCGACCAGCACCGGGATGTCGCTCTTGGCGGCGTGGGCCTCGAAGCTCCGGGCGTCCAAGGCGACGGGATGTCCGGCGAACAGAGGCGAGCCGCACTGGCCGCACTTGCCGGCGTTGGCCGCCGCCAGCTTGTCGCGCGGAAACCGGTTCAGGGTGTTGCAGTCCGGGCAGGCGAGGATGAGTGCATCGGTCATGACGAACCTCGACAGATTCTGGTGAAGATGTCTCCAACGAGATCGTGCGGCCTTGATGCGAATCAAGGCCGCATCTGCCCGGGACCCTATGAATGTGAAAAGATGGAGTGCATCACATGAGCGAACAGATCTCCGTCACGATCACGCGCCAGGACAAGTATCGCTTCCTGGTCGATTTTGGACCCGGCATGCCGACGTCGGTGGCCGACGAGCCGGCGCCGCTGGGCGACGGGGAGGGTCCGTCGCCGTCGCATCTGCTGGCCGCCGCCGTTGCGAACTGCCTCGCCGCGAGCCTTCTCTTCGCGCATGGCAAGTTCAAGGAAGACCCGGGGCGCCTGACGGCGACCGCGGCCTGCCGGTTTGGGCGCAACGACAAGAACAGGCTGCGGGTGGTGGGCATCGACGTCTCGCTGACCCTCGGCGTGGCGCCGGAGACCCTCGGGCATCTCGATCGCGCCCTGGCGCAGTTCGAGGAGTTCTGCACGGTCTCCCAGAGCGTGAAGGCCGGCATTCCCTTTACGGCGACCGTCATGGCGCCCGACGGTCGCGTGCTCAAGTCGGGTTGAGGCCCGCATGTGCGAACTGTTCTGCCTGTCCAGCTGCCTGCCGACGCGCCTGTTGATCTCGCATATTCGTCACGCCACCCGCGGCGCCCTTTCGCTGGCCAACACCCAGCCGTTCGGGCGCGAGTTCGGCGGGCGCACGCACCTGTTCGCGCACAACGGCCGCCTCGAAGGGGCGCTTCCGCCCGGTGGGTGACACCGATTCGGAAATGGCCTTCTGCCTGCTGCTGGAGCGCCTGTCGTCCCTGTGGGATGGCAGTGCCGTTCCGCCGCTCGCTGCAAGGCTTGCCGTCGTGACCGGTCTGGCCGCGGACCTGCGGCCGCTCGGGCCCGCCAACTTCCTCTAAAGTGACGGCGAAGTCGTCTTCGGCCACGGACACCGCCGCACGCAGGTCGACGGAACCATCGCGCCGCCGGGACTATGGTGCCTCCAGCGCGCCTGCGCCGTCGATACCGAAGCGCTGGCACCGGCCGGCGTCACCATCGAGCCGGCCGCCGGGCCGCAGGA